>CAZEVZ010000034.1:0-10686 GCA_964514935.1 uncultured Muribaculaceae bacterium | reverse complement strand
CTATTTATTGCGATGCCAAGTAGACAAACATCTACCGGTGGTTATAGAGATATAGCTCATCCAATCAATTCTGAAACACGTCAAATTTTTGAAAAAGAAATAATTGAAGCTTATGAAAAAGCTGAATAACACCAATTTGGTGTTTTTTTCTGGCATAATTTTCTTTTTTTTGGCATATTATTTGATAGGTGATAAATATGGACAAGGTTAAAGAGTTAGAAGCAAGTTTCAATCATGGAATTACGTTGGCTGAAAGAAAGAACATCGTTGTGACTGGGGTAAAGAAAATAGAAAGCTTCGATAGTGAAGAATTTTTAATGGATACGACGTTAGGCTTTTTAAATATTAAGGGAAGTGATTTAGAGATAATTAAACTTGATACATATCAGGGAAATGTTTCAATTAAAGGAAAGATAGATAGTTTGACTTATATGGATAATGGACCTACGAAAAGTAAAGAGGAATCTTTTTTGGGTAAATTATTTAAATAATGATTTTGAGTGTTCAGATAAATTCACTTGTTTTTTCTTTGATATTTGGTATTCTTCTAAATTTTCTCTTCGAATGGTTTAATCGTTTTAATGATAAGAATAAAATAATTATGAGGATATTACTATCTATAGTATTTGTACTTATGTTATCGTTATTGTATTTTATTGGATTACTGTATATAAACAATGGTTATTTACATTTATATTTCTTTTTGTTTATTTTGGTTGGTTATATAATTGTTTATTTTATAAAGACTTTTTGGTTTACACATAAAAAAGAAAATAGTAAAATGTAGATTGTTTTTCTTTGTATGATAATCTAGCATGTGATATAATGATGATGATTATAGATAGGTGGTGATTTCGTTGTCAAAAAAGAAGCGTAAAGTCTCAAGACGTAAAATTCGATTTTTCTTTGCATTTATTATTTTTGTAGGAATCACTTTGGTACTTGGTTATAATCTATTTTTAAATGTTGTCAGTATCCATAAGATGCAGGTTGAAAAAAGGGCCCTTAATGATAAGATTGTAAGTTTAAAAGAGGAAAAGAAAGAACTTGAATCTGATATTAAGAAATTAGAAGATGCTGATTATATTGCTAAATATGTTAGGGAAAAGTATTTTTATTCAAAAGATGGGGAATTGATTTTAAGATTAAATTAGAAAAGAACAACGATTATTTATTTTCGTTGTCCTTTTTTGTTTCTTCATTTGCTTCTTCTTCAGAAGGCTTTTTTAATTCATCAGGAATGTTATCATCTTTAAATTCATCGTGTTTAACGATACGACCATTTTCAACAAGCGAATCTATTTCTTCTTTTGTAATCGTTTCTTCTTCTAGTAGTGTTTCGGCAATTAGTTTTAATAATTTTTTATTTTCACTGATAAGTTTTTTAGTTTTTTCATAACATTCATTGATAATTTTACGCATTGCTTCATCGATTTCATTAGCGACAATTTCCGAGAAGTTTTTGTTTTTGTTGTAGTCTCTACCAAGGAAAGTATTTTCAGCAGGTTCTTCATACATAATTGGTCCTAAATCACTCATACCAAATTCGGTAACCATTCTTCTAGCAATGTTGGTGGCTTTTTTAAAGTCATCTTGGGCACCGGTTGTTACTTCACCAAAGGTAAGTTCTTCGGCTACACGACCACCAAGTAGGCCACAAATTGATTCGAGCAATTCGTTTTTAGTGTAGTTAAAGGTATCTTCTTTTGGTGTCATCATGGTATAACCACCAGCGTGTCCTCGTGGAATGATAGTTATTTTTTGGACTTCTTTAGCGCCATCTAGTTTAAGACCAATAACGGCATGTCCGGCTTCGTGGAAGGCCACCAATTTTTTTTCTTTTTCGGTGTATTTTCTGGTAACTTTGGCTGGTCCCATCAATACTCTATCGGTTGCTTCGTCGATTTCTGACATTGTAATAGCCTTTTTATCTCTTCTTACGGTAAGTAGAGCTGCCTCATTAAGTAAGTTTTCAAGATCGGCTCCAGAGAAGCCAGGAGTTCTTTTGGCTAAATTGTCAAGTGTAACTGATTTATCGAGAATTTTGTTTTTGGCATGTACGGCAAGAATTTCTTTTCTTGCTTGTTTATCTGGTAGGGAAACGGTAACTTGTCTATCGAATCTACCAGGTCTTAGTAGGGCAGGATCTAAAACGTCTGGTCGATTGGTTGCCGCGATAATGATAATTCCTTCGTTGGCACCAAATCCATCCATTTCAGTCAATAATTGGTTCAATGTCTGTTCTCTTTCATCGTGTCCACCACCAAGTCCAGCCCCTCTTTGTCTACCTACGGCATCGATTTCATCGATAAAGATTAGACAAGGAGCGTTCATTTTGGCTTGTTTGAACATATCTCTAACACGAGCTGCTCCGATACCGACGAATAATTCAACAAAATCAGAACCGCTAATATAATAAAATGGTACTTTTGCTTCCCCAGCTACGGCTCTGGCTAATAGTGTTTTACCAGTTCCTGGAGGGCCAACAAGTAAAATTCCTTTTGGAATACGGGCTCCCATACTTTGGAATTTTTTAGGGCTTTTTAAGAAGTCAATCAATTCTTGAACTTCTTGTTTTTCTTCAGTTAAACCGGCAACATCTTTAAATGTGGCAGTTTTTTCACCATCGACCAAAGTGGCTTTACTTCTTCCAAAGTCGATTGATTTACCATTGGAACCCATCTGTCGAGAGAAGAACCATATCATAATTCCACTCAATAAAATCAATGGACCATATTCGATTACAAATTTAAGTAATGATGATGATTCAGGATCTTTTTGAACACTCAATTTGAAATTTTGCTCGGCTTCAGCAGTAACAATTTTTTTCATAAATTCTTCAGATTCAGGTAAGTATAGAACAAAGGTTTCATTGTCTTTATAGTCATTAAGTTTACCTGTAATTTGATAGTTTTTAGAACTTATTTTGGTTATTATTTCTAATTCAGATATTTTTCCATTATCTAAATTATTTATAAATTCGCTAACCGTAAGTTCATGGGTTTCTTTCCCCCCTAAATTTACTAATACCATACATCCGATTATAAAGAATAATAGGAAGATGAAAGGCATCATGCTATTTTGTTTCTTTTTCATTATGTTCCTCGCTTTCTTTGTAACTAGTTAGTATTATATCATATAATTCATCTTTTTTTACATTATATTTTGATTTTTTTATATTTGGAATCCAGAGAATATTATCGTTGGCATCTACGAGTAATGGATAATTATCTCTGATATCTATTGGAATTTTTTCATCGATGAAAATGTCTTTAATTTTTTTCTTACCATTTAATCCTAAAACTTCCATATAATCACCATTCTTTTTGTTTCTTATATATAGTGGAAGGGTGATTTTTTTAGAATTTAATCGACATACATTGTTACCATCGGTAGCAATATCTTTTACTTTTTTGATAGTTATCTTACCGATACTTACGGTATCTATAAATTCAATTTTATAATCTGCTTTTTGGACGTTATTTTTTTCAAGAATCAGATAATGATATCTTTTTTTAGCAAGATAATTACATGGAAGATTGATTGCTTTGTTTGGTTCTTGGCTATTTATTAAATTGATAATAGCTTCTAGATGACTATCTTTGATGATATCTGATTTATTACCATATAGTTCACTTAACATGTAGAAAAGGATATTTTTTTGAATAAATGGATGTTCTTTTTTGAAAGCATCGATATCGATTGTATTGTTTTGATAGTTTTTTGCGATTGCTTCTTTGGTGACATCTTCAACATAGTTGTAGTATTCTTGTAGGGTATTCGAATATTTTAGAAATTTTAAATGAACATCTTTGGCTTCATTTTTTAAGACCGGTAAAATATTTTTTCGATAACGATTTCTGGTATAGGTAATATCATCATTTGTTTTATCGATATAATATTTAAGATTGTTTTCCTTATTATATATAAGAATATCTTCTTTGGTTAGATTTAGTAGTGGTCTGATTATCGTATAATCTTTTTGTTTTGAGTAGGTTTTAATTCCCGCATAACCTTCAAGATTAGAGCCTCTAATTATCTTCATGAGAATCGTTTCAATCAAATCATCACCATGATGGGCTAGTAAGAGATAGTGTGAATGATATTTATGTAAAATCTTTTCATAAAAGGCATATCTTTTTTCTCTGGCTTCATTTTCAAAGTTGTTTTTGGAATATTTATCAATTTTCATACTTTCAAAGATTATATTATGCCTTTTGCAGAATGATTTTAAGTAGTTCTCTTCTTCATCACTAGTATTTCTCGTATGATGATTTATGTGGGTACAGATAAGTTTTTTATGCGTACCTTGCATTAACATATGTAGTAGGGCCATAGAATCTGGGCCAGAAGAGACCCCAACGACGATATATTCGTCAGGTAAATTATCAAGATTGTTTATAATGTTGTTTGAAATCATAAAACACCTCCAATTCGTATATATTATAGCAAAATAATAAAAAATAATCTATAAAAAAAGAATACCAGACTGGCTGGCAAACTTTTCCTTTTTATTCTTTTCCCCTTATTTATTCTGTAATGGTATGATAAATACTGATTTTATCTAGATTTTGCTGGTTTTTCTGTGCTTTCGCTTTGGGTAGCAAAACTTCTTATTTGTTGTGCTGTTATAGTAAATACACAAGTACTATTATTGACACCTTTAAATCCGTCATCGATCATTTTTTTTACTAATTCACAATAAATGTAATCATTATTGTCATCTTCATCGTCTAAGTAATCACAAATATTTATTTGAAAACTTTTTTTGTTAATCTTGATAGTGTTTTTATATTCGCTTAATACATCTTTCCATATTTCTAAATATAATCTATTTATATTTCTTTCAAGTTCTTTCATTACTTCATCAATTTCATTAAATGTTTCTTTAATCATTGCTAATACTTCATTTGTCATAATATATATCCTCCTTTAATTATTATTTAAGAAAATCTGCTAAGTTAGGCATTTGGTTAATGGATTGAAAGTTATTAACAGTTTTCTCTTTGATCGTATTTTCAATAGTATTGTCATAATTGTTGTTTGTTGGATTCTTTACTTCGAAAGGTAATCCATTATTGTATAGTAATTGTTTTATGGCCATATTGACAAAGGTGCTCATGTTTAAACCTAGATTTTTAAGGATTTCATTAGCATTTTCTTTATCTTTGGTATCTACTTGTACACTAATGGCACTAGTAATATTTTCCATAATACCTCCTTTGGTTGGCTACATATATTAGCATATGATGATATATTTGTCAAGTAAAATTTGTTAAAATAATATGTTAACTACAAAAGATAATATTTTTACTATATGACATAATATTCTAACTTGGAAAATATCCAGGTAGATGGCTGAAATAATTGTGTTATCAAGAAAAATTGCAAAAAAACAAAAATACTCTTTAAAATTACTTTGTTTTTTGATAAAATAGATAATGAATACGAGTGATGTAAAGTGTGCAAGAGAGATGTACATTATAAATAGAACTTGACGAGGTGAAGTAACATGGGAAAGGTAATTGCAATTGTCAATCAAAAAGGTGGCGTTGGAAAGACAACGACGAGCATCAATTTATCGGCATCTTTGGGAATACTTGGAAAGAAAGTGTTGATGATCGATTTGGACCCCCAAGGAAATGCAACGACGGGGGTAGGGGTCGATAAGCGAAATATTGGCAGTAGTATATATGAAGTTTTGACGATGAGAGCTTCGATTGAGGAGGCAATTGTCAAGACGGAGAGTGTGAATTTAAGTGCTATTCCGGCTTATTTGAATTTAGCGGGGGTAGAATTAGAACTTATCGAATTAGAGAGAAGATACAAAGAAGAGAACATCAAATTTAATAGAGTTATGCGACTTAAAGATGAGCTAGCAAAGGTTAAGGATAATTATGATTATATTATAATTGATTGTCCACCATCTTTGGGAATACTTACGACAAATGCTTTGGCAGCAGCCGATTCGGTATTGATACCGGTTCAATGTGAGTATTATGCGTTAGAAGGTATTATGCAGTTGATCAATACGGTAATGTTGGCCCAAAGAAAGGTAAATCCTAATTTAGATATCGAAGGTGTACTTTTGACGATGCTCAGCGTAAATACTAATTTGGGATTGGAAGTTATCAGCAGTATTAAAGAATTCTTCAAAGAAAGGGTATACGATACGATAATTCCTAGACTTATTAAGTTGGCTGAAGCTCCAAGTCATGGGAAAACGATATTAGATTATGATCCTAGAGGAAAAGGGACTAGGGCATATCTCAATTTAGCAAAGGAGGTAATAGAGAGAAATGGATCAAAAGAAGAAAGCCTTGGGTAGAGGATTGGAACAGCTATTTGATAGTGAAGTATTAGATTTCAATTCGTTCGAATCCAATATCTTGGAATCGGCTGATGAGTCTGATATTAAAGAAATTCGATTATCAGAAATAAGAAGTAATCCCTATCAACCTAGAAAAACGTTTGATGAGGGGGCTTTAAATGAGTTAGCAGAGTCGATAAAAAATTATGGAGTATTTCAACCGATTATTGTCAAAAAAAGCATTAAGGGATATGATTTGATTGCTGGCGAGAGAAGAGTTAGAGCCTCTAAAATTGCCGGATTAGAGAAAATTCCAGCCATAGTTAAAGATTTTTCAGATGAATTGATGAGAGAAATTGCGCTTATGGAAAATTTGCAACGTGAAGATTTGACAGCGATTGAACTTGCTTGGGCTTATAAGGGTATTATCGATAGTTTGCATATTACACAGGATGAACTAGCTAACAAAATAGGTAAAAGTAGAAGTAGTGTTACGAATATCCTTGGGTTACTTAATTTGCCAGCGAGTGTTCAAAATATGGTTTTAGAGGGAAAAATATCGATGGGTCATGCTAGAGAACTTAGTAAATTTTCCGATAATGATAAGATTAAAGAGTATGCAAAGAAGATTGTCGATGAAAACCTTTCGGTTAGAGAAGTTGAGGATTTAGGTAAGAATACGGAAATTAAAAGGAAAAATCCGATTGCTAAAATTAAAGTTGAAGATAATCAATATGGTTATATTGAAAAAGAATTAACAGAGTATTTTGGAACAAAGGTAAAGGTTAATGGTAAAAAAGTAGAGATCAATTTTGCTAACAGCAATGATTTAGATAGAATACTAGAAATAATGGGAATAAGAATCGATTAGAACTTCGGTTCTTTTTCATTTTGGAGATATAGGGTATGAAAAAGACAAATTAGGGTTGCTTTATAAAAAAGGATTATTTATGTGATAAAATAAGTTAGGTAGTTTGCTCCAAAAATAAAAATATGTCGTATTTTGTATTTTTAAAATGATTGCGGAGGAGATTATCATGCAGTATAATTTATTTGTAAGTGATTACTAGATTGTGAGGTGTATTTAGATGTTCGGCAATGTTAAGTGGTTTAACAATGAAAAGGGTTATGGCTTTATCAATTATGCTGAAAATGAGGATATTTTTGTTCATTATTCGGCAATTAAGCAAGATGGTTATAAGACTTTATCCGAGGGACAAAGAGTTGAATTTGATTTGATTGAAACGCCAAAGGGACTTCAAGCAATCAATGTTAGACCATCAGTGTCAGAAAAAGTTATGTAGTGCCTGGTGAGAATTGAGTTATTCAATTCTTATTTTTTGTTGTAATTATTGCATTTTTAATTTATAATACTTATTGTTTTATTGGTTGGTGATTCAGATGAAAATAATATTTTTAGATATCGATGGTGTTCTTAATACGCAGGATTATTTTATTAAGAATCATGAGAATGTTTTAAATTTTTATGATAGTTATCCTGATTATCCATATGATGGTAGTTTAAATTTGCGTGTTGATAGAATGATGATGGATATTGATTTGAAAAAACTTATTATATTGAGGGAGATTGTTAAAGAAACTGGTGCAAAAGTAGTAGTTATTTCCTCATGGAAGTCGTTTGGAATATTTGACGAAGTGGCTAAACGATTTATAAATTATGGGATTCCAGTTATAGGTAAAACAATCGATAATGGAGATGATCGTGGATGTGGAATATATAAGTATTTAAAGGAACATGATGTATCTGAGTATGTAATATTGGATGATGAGATCTTTGAAGATTACGATGAAATACTATTAAATAATCTTGTCAAGACTTCTTTTTATGAAGAAGGACTTACAGAGGAACATGCAGAAAAAATAATTAAAAAATTAAAAAAATAGGATAAATCGTTGACAAATAAGGAAACTTGTGCTATATTTTGTTCAGCACTGAGGTGTTTTTATTTTGAATTATGTGGAGGTAAAAATGAAAAAGGATGAAAAAAAGGAAGTAACAAAAGTTACTAAAGAAAAAAAGAATAAGGTTGAAAAGAACACTAAAAAAGTTGAGAAAAAGAAAAAAGAAAATATTTTTGCTAAAATAGCTAGATATTTTAGAGGCGTATTAAAGGAAACTAAGAGAATTAAATGGACTAACGGCAAAGATTTAGTTAAATATTCTGTTGCTGCGGTAGCATTTGTAATATTTTTTGGAATATACTTCTATGGAATTGACTGGATTGTATTATTAATAAGAAAGTTGGCGAATTAATGAAAAAAGAGTGGTACGTAGTTAATACAGTTAGTGGATATGAATATAAAGTTAAAGAAAAACTTGATATGATGATCAAGAATTCTACCGATATTCAAGAAAGTATTTTTAGAGTTATTGTTCCTGAACAAACTGTTGTTGAATATAAGGATGGAGTTAAGAAGGAAAAAATTAAGAAAATGTTTCCTGGTTATGTTCTTGTTGAAATGATCATGTCTGATGAAGTGTGGTTTATTATCAGAAATACACAAGGTGTTACAGGATTTATTGGATCATCTGGTAAAGGGGCAAAACCAATTCCACTACTTCCTGAAGAAGTTGATAGAATCCTTACAAATATGGGTATGTCAAGATTGGATTTGGCTAAAGATTTAGCTGAAGGTAAGCAAGTTAAGATTAATGATGGTCCATTTAAAGGTATGACTGGTAAAGTTAGTAAGTACGATTTAGAGAAGAAGAAAGTGGAATTGTTACTTGACTTATTTGGTCAGATGACTTCAGTTGAAGTTGAACTTTCACAAATAGAAAATTTAAAATAGAAATACGTGGGGAGTAAAAATGAATTCATTTGAATCAGTAGTAGAAATCGAAATGTTATGTAAGTTATATAGTGAAAGAATGAGAAATTGTGATAGTCAAAAATATTATGAATATAGTGATGAAAAGTATCTTTATAATAATAAATTTGGTTATAAAATTGTCGATTCTGCACATAAAATAAAGAAACTTATTAGAAAAAAATAAAAAATGTTGCAAAAACCATGAGTTTATGGTATATTACTTTCGCGACTGTGTATTATTATATAGTTAATAAGAGTTTAGTGGGAGGCTGCGGACGGCTATTATGACCACTCGCGAAATACATTATATAGGAGGTGTAATTCGATGGCAAAAGCAATTACAAAGAAAATTAAGTTGCAAATTCCTGCAGGAAAAGCTACACCAGCTCCACCAGTTGGAACAGTGTTAGGACCAGCAGGTATCAATTTACAAGAATTTTGTACAAAATTCAATGAAGCTACTAGAGATAAGGGAGGAGACGTATTACCAGTTGAAATTTCTATATATGAAGATAGAACTTTTGATTTCGTATTAAAGACTCCACCAGCTGCATTCTTACTTAAGAAGGTAGCAAAAGTTAAATCTGGAGCTGCAAAAGGGGAAACAGTAGCAACAATTACTAAGGCTCAACTTAAGGAAGTTGCTGAAACTAAGTTACCTGATTTAAATGCTTACGATGTTGAACACGCTATGAAAATAGTTGAGGGTACTGCTCGTAACATGGGAATTAAAGTAGAAGAATAATTAAAAAAACATATAGGTTAATGCCTATGTGGAAGGATTTAGTCCGCAATACCACATAAGGAGGAAAAAATGAAAAAGAGTAAAAGATATGCAAGAGTATCTGAAAAGTTCGATAAGAAAAAAGCATATTCAGTAGCTGAAGCTGTTAAGTTAGTTAAAGAAGCTGCAAGTGCTAAATTTGATGAAACTGTTGAGGTTCATATGAATATGAATTTGGATACGAAAAAAGCAGATCAACAATTAAGAGGTGCAGTAGTTTTACCTAATGGTACTGGTAAAAGTCAAAGAGTATTAGTACTAGCTAAAGGTGATCAAGCTAAAGCAGCAAAAGATGCAGGGGCTGATTTTGTTGGGGATGCTGATATGATCGAAAAAATCGAAAAAGAAAATTGGTTTGAATACGATGTTATTATCGCTACTCCAGAAATGATGCCAATGCTTGGTAAAATTGGTAAATTACTTGGACCTAAAGGACTTATGCCTAATCCAAAGACTGGTACAGTTACAATGGATGTTAAGAAGGCAGTAGAAGACACTAAGAAAGGTAAAGTTGAATATAGAACAGATAGTTTTGGTAATATTCATGGAATTATTGGTAAAGCTAGTTTTGAAAATAAGAAGTTAGAAGAAAATTTAACATCTTTTGTAAGTACTATATTAAAATTGAAACCAGCAAGTGTTAAGGGAAATTATGTTAAAAATATTTCCATCTCATCTACGATGGGTCCTGGTGTTAAACTTGATTTAAATGAATTTGACAAATAATTAAGATTGTTATATAATACAAAACGAATGA
>CAZEVZ010000033.1:0-10769 GCA_964514935.1 uncultured Muribaculaceae bacterium | reverse complement strand
ATTAGAAATAATATTAAAAAGTTTAGATTAGCTAAAAATTGGACACAACAAAAATTAGCTGATATGACTGAATTGTCTAGAGAATATATTTGCGATATTGAGAATGAAAGTAGAAATAAGCATTTGACAATTGCCGTATTGGGTAGAATTGCCGATGCGATGGAAATTCACATTGTCAATTTCTTTGTAACCGAAGACAAATAGTAGTAGGAAGGTGTGTAGTATTTATGGATCAAATAAAAATTGGTAAGTTGATTGCAAAACTCCGAAAGGAGAAAGGGCTTACTCAACAACAATTAGGTGAGAAAGTTCATGTTGGAGATAGAGCAGTTTCAAAATGGGAACGTGGTATTACTTTACCAGATATTGCCATAATCAATGAATTAAGTGAAATACTAGGTATAACTTCGGATGAACTTTTGAAAGGTGAACTGAATAAAGTAGAGGAAGTTACGGAAAAGAAATTTAATTATAAGTTACTTTTATTATTGATACCGGTATTGATAATTGTTGCCATTATAATTATTGCAAATAGAGAGAATGGCGATGTGTATACATTACGACGCAATTCTACTGGGTATAGTCTACAAGGAAAACTAACTATCAATGACAAAGAAATGTCAATTTTTATAAATAACATAAAATTTGAAGATTATGATTTTACCCAGCAGATTGTTATTAACTATGAGTACAAGTTGATATCACAAAATCAAATTATTTGTGGATTAGGTGATATCGATTATGCCAAAATGTTAGATGTACCCGTATCTGTGGAAGATTTATTTAAAACATTTTCAATTGACTATAAGATGGAAATACCAACTGATATTGATAGACTATTGAACAATAATTTTATTTTAAAATTTATCTTTGTTGATGAAGATAATAATAAAATAGAAAAAAATATGGAAATTGAGATAATACATAAAAATACATTGTTCTAAAAAAAGACAATTCGCCTTACAGGTTGTGTTATTCGCTTGTTAGGTTGTTTAAGGAATTTGTCTTTTTCTTTATAATCAAATTCAGAAAGGAGGAAATAAATGGTAAGAAAAAATAATAAAGTTGTCAAATTCTTATTAGCGATTATGGTAGTGGTTTCCATGTCGGCTATCAATGTCCGTCATCCATTAGCTAGTGAAGTTTATTTCACTAACTATTATGGTATAGAAATGACGGAAGAGGAATATTCAACTTTATTAAATTTAGGTTTTACAGAACGAGAAATAAATTACATGTTGGAACGTGAATTCGAAGAAAATAAAGATTTAGATGCAACTTTGGTAGCAAGCAACATCAAATATTTTAAAACAGTCGTTCCGATGTATGGAACCAGTTATAGTGTCGAAGTTACCCAGTCTGAATATCTAAATCATAGTAATATTCAACCTTTAGGCGTTTTATATACTTATTATCGTGAAGAAGTATCAACTATTTCGCAAAATGGTACTAAATATCGTTATAAATTATCAACTGGTTGGTTAAATTGGCCATCGGTGGCAAGTTACGATATCATGGCCATTGGTTTTGTTAATAGTGTCTATATTAGCTCCAACAATCCTTATTTTAATTATAGTTATGATTTAGCTGATGGCAGCCATGTAACGTCAACAGTTTACTACGATAAGAAAAAGACTTCAACTGGTGGTAGTGCGGTCTATAAAATGCCATCTAATGTGGTAACATTAACTTCAAATCTTTATTTCGATGTCATGAAGAATACGAATGATACTTTAACGAGTTTAACAATGTGCGCCGATTATGGTCATGCATTATATACAGTAACGACAACCCAAGCCGCTAATCATACGATAAGTACTGGTGGCATTGAATTGGATGCTACGGTCTATAATTATTATGACGATACACCATGTTGTGATGCAATTATAACAGACATTAGCTGGTAACAAATTTTTTTAGAACATTCAAAATTATAAAAGTAACGCGTGGTTTAATGTAATTAAATAAGTGTAAGTGATTATTTAATTACAATTAAGATATAATATATATGTAAGTGATTACTAGATTCAATCTGCTTTTTTGAATTTTATAAACGAAACTGTATTAAGAAATTATTTTAGTAAGAAATAGTTTCTTTTTTCGTATCTTTACGATTATATCGCCAATAATAAAGATAGAGGTGGTAAGATGACTAAAAAAATAACGACAATTACGTTACTTATATTATCGATTGTTCTAATGTCAATATATGTAATATCGACAACTTATTCAGTTATTATCGATGTTATTACCAATGATGGACAAAGTGAAATAATAAATAAGATTACGATTAGAGATTTGGTAACCAATGATGATGGTACATTCAATAATACTTACTACGATGTCGTATCAGAATTAAATATTACTAATGAAGAAGCTAATATCATTATGGATTCTGTTCCTTTAAATGAAGTATTGGATGTCCTTTTAAATAGTGTCGTAGATTATAGTTTACACAATAAAAATAAGTTATCAAATGATGAAATATATAATCTTATTACTGAAGGTATATATGAGGATACGAATATTGATAATTCTTTGAGAGATAAGTTGATTACTAAAACGGATAAATATATTCAAGATATTTCTAAATATCTATACGATATAGAAACAGTAAATCATGGAGCTAATGTATGATTTATTATCTTGCGGGTATTATTATTGTTTCTATCATTAGTTATCTTTTTAATAAGAATATTATTGTTTTTTTAAGATATACCAGTATGATAACAATTATATCTGGTTATCTAGTAATTATTTTTAATTACTTTTTAAAGCAGATTATCAATAGGGAAATATCTTATATCAATATTTCAAAAATAACCGATATTGTCTATCGAAAGTCTATCGAAAGAGGGTTAGTACTGGTTCTTATTGGGGGTATCGAATTGATTGGCTATATTTTAATTTTATCTAAAAAGAGAATCATCAATCAATGATTCTCTTATAAATTCTATATCCATCATATACTGGTGCATAGACGATACCACTTTCAGGTGTAGCTGCATGGACCATCATTCCATTACCGGCATATAGTCCAACATGTCCTGGATAAACGACAATATCACCAGGAAGAAGTTCAGCTTCTGATACCGTTCTACCGACATAGTAATAATCTCCAGAAGATCTAGGTACCGAATAACCGAAATTGGCATAGACACTCATTGTAAAGCCAGAACAATCGGTTCCGTTTGTTAATGATGTACCACCATAGACGTATGGATTACCGACAAACTGTCTAGCAAAATTGACTACTTCATTACGTAGACTATTTTTTTCTTCATCGTTAAGTGAAGCATTTTTAATATTATTTTGTTCAATATTTAACGTATAGTTACCCACATAAGTATATACGGGTTCTGGTTTTTCTTTAACAACAAATTTAACTTTAGTTTCACTTATGTTATTTCCACCATCAACCGCTTTAATTTTTATTTCATGTTCACCACTTTTGGTGGTATCCACTTTGTCTAAAGTACTTAATTTACAACTAGATAGATCAATACATTCAGCAACATCACTAAGTTTGAATTCACTATCATAGTCGATTTCGACATTTTCTTTTACTTTAATTATCGGTTTAATCGTATCGATAACCGTAATTGTCGATTTGATATTTGTAAGTATGCTATAACGATAATTACTATCATTATATACCAAATAATAATTAAATTTACCTAGTGTAGTCGTATAACCTTCTTTATCCAAAGGAACACTACTTTCTATTGATAGATCACTTCCGTTAATCATATTGACATAACGATTGATTTCTTCAGGTAATTTATCACCAAGTTCGACCGTAACATCCATTAGTTTAATGGATATATTAGGCTCTGAATAGAACCCCATTACAAATGTGAGACCTATCATCATCGATAGGGCAAATATAAACATTTTTCCTATTTTTTCAATTAAATTTCTAATAAAATACCGCTCTGTTTTCATATGCAATCACGTTTTCAATAATAACACAACAACGCTAAAAAGTCAAATTCTTTTTACATTTGGTTGACATTTTTTACCATTCGACATATCTTTTAAGCCTAGAAATAACAATTGATTCATTTTAATTAGACTACTGCATATTATGTAACAGAAAGGATGATTTTAATGAGAAAAATAGTACCATTTGGCAATGTTTTAACTTTTAATACGGATGTTTATGAAATTACCGCTATTTCATTAGAACATGATATCAAAAAGGCTGTAGATGCGATTAGTGGAGTATTCTATATTACTGGAGAATATAAAATGACGGTAGGAAGTTTAGAAAAAGATAAATTTGCTTTTGATTTACCATTTGATATTGCTTTAGGATGTACATATAACCTAGATACCCTAGTGGTCGATATTGATGATTTTAGATATGAATTAGTGGATAATAACAAACTTAAAGTAAATATCGATCTATATATTGATGGAGAAGAAATAGTCGAAGAAGATGATCTTTTTACCGAAGAAGAATTTAACGATTTAAAAGCGGATGAAGAAGACGATGAAGTAGTTGATAATCAACCGAGAACTAGGGAAGAGGAACCAATCGAAGAAGATGTCACGGAACGCGTCAGTCTATTAGATGAAATGTTAGCAGATAAGGAGGAAGAAATGGAAGATAAGATAAATATTACTAATGAGAATGATAATGAAAATATAAATATTTTTAATGGTTTTAATGAAGAAGAGCAATATGTAACATACCATGTTTATCCAGTAACGGAAAATGATACGTTGGATAAAATATTAGAAAAATACCATACGACTAAAGAAGAATTAGCAAAATATAATGGCAATTTAGATATTCATCAAGGTGATAAACTAATAATTCCAGCTACCAAAGATGATCAATAAAATTACTTTAAAAAATGGAGTTAAAATAATCGATGATGAATATGTTATCAAAAGAAAAAAATCATCGTTAAAGACGACATATAATTATTTATTATCACGTTCTTTTGACTATTTTCCAGAAGTAGTAAAGGAAGATGATAATTATATTTATTATAAATATATTGCTGATATTGATGAACCACCGGAACAAAAAATGATCGATTTGGTATTACTTATTACATTACTTCATAGTAAGACAACTTTTTATAAAGAAATAGATATCGATCATTATAAGGAAATATATGAAAAAATCAATAATAATATCGACGATATTTATCATTATTATAATAATTTAATGGATAATATCGATGGTGAAGTTTATATGTCACCAGCTAATTATTTGATTGCTAGAAATATAAGTCTTATTTACAATAGTTTAAACTATGCTAAAGAACATATTCATAAATGGTATAAGATTATCGAAGATAAAAGAAAGATTAGGGTAGCAACAATTCACAATAATTTAAAATTAGAGCATTATTTAAAAAATGATAAATCGTATTTAGTTAGTTGGGATAATAGTATCGTAGATATGCCAATATACGATTTAGTTTCGTTGTATAAAAATAATTATCTCGATTTTGAATTTAATGATATTTTAAAAATATATTTACGAAAGTATCCACTTATGGATGAAGAAATGTCATTGTTTTTAACATTGATTTCCATTCCTGATAAGATTAAATATCAAAGTAGTGAATATAAAACCGTATTAGAGGTTAGAAGACTAATCGATTATCTCTATAAAACAAAAGAATTAAGGAAAGAATATCGTATAGCAGAGAAGACAAATGAAAGTAAGAAAGAGAAGAAATAATACTAAAACATTTAAAAAACATGGAATGATTAACGAAATAATAAAATGATAGGTAATAATGATAACGAGAACAATTGTAAGAAGAAGAGTAATTAGTTTTAAACCAACAAAAAATCTAAAACAATTAAAGAAATTATTTAACATATTTCTCACCTAGTATAAAATATGCAAAAATATTACATTTTGTGCTTGACTTTTGTCATGAATTATAATATAATTTGTAACGTGAAACGGAAAGTAGATGTATTTATCTCACCTGATTAGACTAACTAATGGGTAAAATGCCTTATAAATATCGACATATGGATTATTAGGTAAATTAGATGAATACAGACGATACTGTATTCGTTTTTATGTGGAGGTGTTATTTATAACAAAGGAAAGGGAAAACCCAATCAATGAACAAATTAAAGTACATGAAATGATGGTTATTGGACCAAATGGAGAACAATTAGGCATTAAATCTAAACAGGATGCGCTAACTTTAGCAGCCTATGCGGGCTTTGATCTCGTACTTATGAGTGAAAATTCTAATCCACCCGTATGTAAAATTATGGATTATAACAGATTTCGCTATGAAAAAAAGAAGAAAGCTAAAGAAGCATTAAAGAAACAAAGAGAAGCAATTGTCGATATCAAAGAATTTAGATTATCGACAACCATCGATATTCATGATTTTAATACGCGTGTTAAAAATGCGAGAAAAAATCTTGAAAAAGGAGCAAAAATCAAAGGAAGTATTAGATTTAAAGGCCGTCAAATATCCCATCCAGAATTAGCCAAAGAAGTGCTTATGAGATTCAGTAATGAACTTTCTGATATTGCAGACATTGAAATTGAACCTAAAATGGAAGGTAGAACAATGTATATGCAGCTAACACCTAAAAAGTAAAAGGAGAATTGAAATGACAAAAGTAAAGAAAAATAAGATGAAAACCCATAAGGGAATGAAAAAAGTATTCAAAGTAAGAAAAAGTGGCAGTATTGCTATCTCTCATCAAGGAGTATTACACAATACTGGTAAAAGAACTGCAAAGACTAACAGACAAAAAAGAACTGGCAAAGAATTAAATAAGTCAGATTACAAGAGAATTAAAGATTTGATATAGGAGGAAACAGTAATGGCAAGAGTTAAAGGTGGCACAGTAGCACGTGCAAGAAGAAAAAAAGTATTAAAAGAAGCAAAAGGTTATTTTGGAAGTAAGCATAGATTATATAAAACAGCGCATGAACAACTTATGCATTCTGGTGAATACGCATTTAGAGATAGAAGACAAAATAAAAGAAACTTTAGAAAATTGTGGATAGCAAGAATAAATGCCGCATGTAGAGAGAATGATATTAGTTATTCAAGATTTATAAGTGGTCTAAATAAAGCTGAAGTTACAGTTAATAGAAAAATGTTATCAGAATTAGCCATCGATAATAAAGAAGCATTTTCAGATTTAGTAAAGATTGCTAAAGATGCTTTAGATGGTAAGGCTTATAAAGCTCCAGAGTTGAAATTAGAAGCTAAAAAAGAAACAAAAGTAGTTACTGATGCAAAAGAAGAAAAGAAAGAAGCACCAAAGAAAGCACCTACAAAGAAAGCAACAACCACTAAAACAGCAACAAAGACTGCTGCTAAAAGTACAAAGACAAAAGAAGCATCTAGTAAGACAACTACTGCTAAAAAAGAGAGTAAATAAATTGATGCCCCCAAGGCATCTTTTTTATTAAACAAAAAAGAATTTCAAAATATTAAATATTGAGAAATTCTTTTTAACTTACGGCTTCGATATAAATATTTTTATCAAATTCATGAGTGTTATCGTTTAATTTTGCTAGTTCATCGGTATTGATGAGAAAGTAGGTATCCCTGTTGGCATTATATTCACTAACTGGATCATCCCAAGTGGTATCTAGATGTTTCCATGTTCCGTTAATATATACCAAATTCCATATATGACTTCGATTGCTTATTTTATAATTTTTAATATCTAGGGCATTTAGAAAGATAGCCATCGTATCGGAGTATCCACTACAGATACCATATCCCTGGATTAAGACACCATAAGCGGTATTTGATTTATAGGTCGTATCACTGATATTATCATTTTTAAGTTTATCATATTCAGTATTATTGATAATAAAATCATGGATTACTTTTATTTTATCTTTGGTCGTCATACTGGTGGTAATTAAATCACTTATTTTATTATTGACAATATAATTGATTTCGGCAATTTCTTCTTTTGAATAGACATGTTCGACAGCTAAAGAGAAGTCACCTTTTTCACTATAAGTAAATGATAGAGTTCTAAAACTATTATATGGATGAACAAAATTATTGATAATTGTCAAGGTTTCTTCATCATCAGCAATATTTTTTAAATCAGTTATGCAATTGGTATATGCTTTTGTACAAGATCCATCGGCATATTCACTACCGGTATTGATAACATAATAGATATAATTTAAAAGTTCTTCTTTATTGGACACATCATCGGTATAATTATTTAAATAAGTATAATTGTTATCTAAATAATATTCATTTGCTTTGGCAATAACATATTCTTTTTTATTGATGTATTTATCGACAAAATCGGTAACTTCATCGGGATAAAAATGGACAATACTTACCAAGATAATCGATAAGATACCTAGTGTCAGGGTAACATAACGCATATGCTCCTCCTTTATTTATTCAATTCTTTTTTTAATAATCCTAAATTATCATTCATAATTGTTAAATATGTATCATTATTACTATTGGTTCCACCATCGATACTATAAAGGGTATTTAAAGTAATTAGTTCTAATTTATTATCGTCAATTAGTTTTTTAACCGTACTATTCGTCTCTTTGGTATCGGAATAAATATATTTAATTTTCTTTTCACTAATTAGTTTTTTAACTTTATTAACATCTGATGATTCGATAGTTTTAATCGGTACTTTAAGTGTATCTCCAATATTTAATGTTTCATCTGTTTTGTTATTATAGGTAAGGATATCACTAATCGATATATTGTATTTACTAGAAATATCAGATAGATTATCTCCTTCATTGATCGTTAAGGTAATGATATTTTCTTCCAATACGATTACTTCAATATTATATTTTTCTAAATATTTAAATAGGGTATTATCAGTAACAATAACATTATATTTAGCGCTAGTTAATGTTTCTTGGTAATTAGCATCTAATTTAGATAGATCGTATTGTAAATCTTCATAATTTTTTTCTATTTCTTCGACTAAATAAGGATTGGTTATATATTCACTCAAACTATCTTTAATATTATTAGCCATCATTAAATAATTATAGGGATTTAACCATAATTCTTCAATTGAATAGTCATAGGTCATTCCATAGGCGGTATCGATTAGTTTTAATCTTTTATTTTCATTGATCATCTTTATCGCATAATCTCTTTCGATGTCTTGACTATTGAAAACAAAGAGATCACTTTTAGCAAATTCAGCCATTTTTTTATCCGATAGTTCGTATTCTTTAAAATTAACACCACTTGGATAGATACTATGGATAGTGGCATGACTACCATATAGGTAATCAATTAAATAATTGATGGGATAGGTTGTCGTATAGACATCGATATCTTCCATAACATCGGTTTTAAATAGGGTACATCCTGTTAATAAAAATACACTTAATAATAATATAGATAATTTTTTCATATTGTCCTCACTTCATTATATTTATATTTTATCAAAATATTTTCTATTTGTAAATTTATAACTGGTAAATTTTTATCATAATAAAAAATAAAAAGCAAATGCTTTAGCTAAAACATTACTTTAGTAATATAACTTTAGCTTGGAAAATATTTACTTCTTTAATAAGAATATATCATTATGGATAGCATTTGTCAATGTGGTTCCTATTGAAAACCACAATAATTTTTATAACTAAAATGTATTAAAGGTGGACAATTACTAATATTTTTAGTACAATTAGTTTGTAGAAGGTGTTATTTATGAAAATATTTAAAACGTTGGATATTACGCCAACCAATGTCAATTTATACTACCAAGCATTTACGCATACATCGTATAGTAATGAAAATCCATCTTTGGAAAGTTATGAAAGATTGGAGTTTCTTGGGGATGCCATTCTAGAATTTATTATCAGTGAATATCTATACAAGGAAAGACATTTAACCGAAGGGATAATGACCAAGATGAGAGCCGGGTACGTTTGTGAAGAGGCATTAGCAACGTATGCGAAAGATTTGAAATTCGAGAAAGATATCAAATTAGGGGGTAGCGAACCGGAACCAAACGATACGATTATTGCCGATGTTTTCGAAGCATTTATTGCAGCTTGTTATTTAGATAAAGGTTTGGAGTTTACTAAAGAATTGGTTTTAAAAATTGTCAAGAAGTATATCGATCAAAATATTGATTTTTTACATGATTACAAGTCGACATTACAAGAACTAGTCCAAACAGATAAGAAGAGTGTTGTCTATGAAATAATTTCAGAGAGTGGACCATCACACGATAAAACTTTTGTCTGTCAAGTACTTGTGGATGGAATAGTTTTAGGTGAGGGAACTGGCAATAGTAAAAAGCAAGCTGAACAGATGGCGGCTAGAGAGGCACTTAAGAAACAAGCTAAATAGGGGGACTACATGTTAAAGGTAGAAAAAGTAACAAAAAAATATGGCAATCTTACGGCGGTCGACAATTTAAGTTTTGAAGTGAAACCAGGCTGCATTTTTGGTTTGTTAGGACTAAATGGGGCTGGTAAGACGACTACTTTTCGAATGATTTTAGGTTTAATCGATGATTATACCGGCCAAATTACTATCGATGATAAACCAATCAATTATCAGATTAGTGATCAAATTGGTTTTTTAACGGAAGAAAGAAGTCTCCTTACCAAAATGACTGTTTTAGAACAAATTACTTACTATGGTGTTTTAAAGTCGATACCGGAAAGTGACATTGAGAATAGGTTAGATTATTGGTTGAAACGTTTTGGGATCAGTGATTATAAATATAAGAAAATAAAAGAACTATCTAAAGGTAATCAACCGGCGGCATCATCAACGCCATCA
>CAZEVZ010000032.1:0-11266 GCA_964514935.1 uncultured Muribaculaceae bacterium | reverse complement strand
ACATTTTTTTTAAAAATAAAAGACCATTAACAAAATACTTTGTCAACAGTCTGAGCGTTTTAATGATAACATTAAAACACTATTTTTTTCTTATAATAATAAATTGTAATATTATTTACTTCAAAATTGTAAAAAATAGTTTATAATGATTAAAAGAGGTGGTAATATGGAAATTATTACAGATAAATTATTTATGTTACAAGATAATGATTATCGTTATTTTACAGCCAAATCTATCCCTAATATAAATATCGATAAAATTATTGGCGTAAGAATACCAGAAATAAGAAAGTTGGCTAGGGAAATAAAAGATGAAACTTATATAACTGAATTCTTATTGGAATTACCTCACAAATATCAAGAAGAAAATCTACTACATGGAATTATTTTGAGTAAGTATAAAGATATCGATTTATTACTGGAAGAACTGGATAAATTTTTAAAATATGCCGATAACTGGGCTGTAACTGATATTATTAGTCCCAAAATATTTAAAAAATATCCCGATAAAGTATATGAATATATCAAAAAGTGGATAAATAGTAAAGAAGAATATAAAATAAGATTTGGTGTAGTTAGTCTATTACAATTCTACCTAGATGATAATTTTAGAATAGATGAACTAACACTAATTAAAAATATTAACTACGATTCATATTATGTTAAAATGGCCATTGCCTGGTATTATTCATTTGCCTTGATTAAGCAATATGATAAAGTAATTGGCATCTTTGAAAATAAAGAATTAGATAAATGGATTCACAATAAAAGTATTCAAAAAGCCACCGAGAGTTATCGTATCAGTGATGAACGCAAAGAATATTTGCGAAGCTTAAAGGTGAGGTGATAAAATGCCAGGATTTGTCAGTCATACCATAATGGCTAGTGAAGTATATCATAAATTAAATAAGAAAAATGTTAATTTAGAATATATGCTTACTTATTCATTGGGAGGAGACTTAACTAAATACGCTAAATGCAGATACGATACTCATCATAAAAATCAACAATTGTTTATTGATAATATGATTAAATATATCAAAGATAATCATTTACAAAATGATAAAGAAATTATGGGCGTATTATATGGACATATCTGTCACTATATAATGGACGATATGCTTCATCCTGAAATTAGAAAAATAGATAAATTATGTACTAAAAATAAACATAATCATACCTTAATTGAAGAATATTATGACGACCATTTAACTTACCAAAGATATAATATCAGTAAACGAGATTATTTAAAACAAAAGATTCTCAATGCCAAAGTAGATAAAAAGATTGCCAAGATGTTAGAAAATGTCTATATTGAAACATATAATACTAAAAATATTGCCTGGTATTATCGTTTTAATCTTTTCTTATACCGTTTACTTAAACATATTTATCTGCTTTTTGGTAGTAGGATAATCAATAGAATAGTAGGGATAGATAAATTCTTAAAAACTAATAAAACAATCGATTTTACTAACCTAGATATTATATATAATAAATGTCTTGAAAAAACAATTTTATATATTTCTAAAAAAATACTTTAATTATAAACTATTGATAAATTAACATTATATAATATAATTTACATATACACTTAAAGATATCGGTAAAAAATGTTTTGCCATAAATGAATTTAAAGATAAATATTATTTAGAAAGAATGATCAATTCAATATTTAACTGAAAATGCTGCTTTTATTGATTTTATTTAGTAATTCCAAAACAAATATTTGACATTTTGCCAATTATAGTGTATCATACCTAGAAAAAAACACTGCGAGGTGGGTTTAAGGGGGAAATCAAATGAACATTAACAAGATGCTATTGATTAAAAACAAACAAGTGCTTAATGAGTATTTAGAAACAAAAACTGAAGAAGACATAGTAAAGGAGAATGAATTAGCATCCAAAGTATTAGCTTTTTATCAAGAAATGTACAATCCAAAAGCAGAACAATTAAGTTATACGATGTTTGGTTACGATTTTTGTGGCTTTGGCCATAATTCTAAAAATGGTTATTATGTTGTTGATTATGATAGTTCGACATCTTATAAACTACTTTCTTTTGGTGATAGTTTAGATTCCGCATTTTTATATTTAGCAAACAATATTCTAGATAAAGAAAGAACTAAATTTGAAGAAAAAAATAACACTATGATTAAAAGAACGCTTCACGAATCTTATGCTAGTGTACCATTTTATGATCGTTTATTCAAATGTGTATATGATCTAAATAAATGGGAAAGATATTTCAAAGGCAATATTCCTAAAGAAATAATTAACCTTTACTTAAAATATGTTAACAACACTTATGGATTATACGAAGCAAATGCTGAATTTACATATAAAAATCATAGACTTGTTTATAAAGAGAATGTAAGAAGTTTGAAAAAATAACTTCTTTTTCTTATTATTTCTAAATACTCACGCATAATAATTAGTATGAAAACGATTAGAAATTATAACATTTATATTTTTATATCTACCTTTACTAGAAACATTATCGATGTCTATTCAGTTATCTATTTATATGAATTAGGTTTCTCTTTAAATAATCTTATTGCCATATATACCATAATCTATTTTTTAGGTTATTTTATCAGTACTTTAAGTATTCGGTTAGGTAATAAAATAGGGTACAAGTATATTCTTATCTTTTCTTCGATTATCACTAGTGTTACCTTTTATATCATTCACAATATCACCAATATCTATTTAATATCCTTATCCTTATCTTTATCGATGTTTACTTATCATCCGATTAGACATTATTATGGTATTAAATTATTAAGAAGGAAAAGTGAAATAGGTAATACCTTAATATAT
Organism: uncultured Muribaculaceae bacterium; assembly: GCA_964514935.1. Classification (GTDB taxonomy): domain Bacteria; phylum Bacillota_I; class Bacilli_A; order RF39; family UBA660; genus RUG705. The sequence continues at coordinate 8,441 of CAZEVZ010000032.1, read as the reverse complement.
ATCTACATTGCCACCTTAATATCTTCATATATGGCTATCAAAAATATCGCTTTAAAATACTTGATAATAATCGCCATTGTCTCGATAATTCCCCCATTATTTATTACTAAAAATAAATGTGAACCGATAGAATATCATAAACTTGATCATAACAAACTAAAATTCTTTTATTTTGATCAATTTAGAATTATTTTTAACTTATTAGAACCATTATATCTATATATGATTTCCAAAACAATTTCCTATGTTGGTATTTTTAATATCATTCTTACCTTATCATCGGTAATATGTCTCTATCTACTGACTAGATGGATCGATATCAGAAAATACTACAAATACATCAATCTCTTATTTGTCATTGTTTTAATTGGTAAATTAAATATCTATCATCAGACACTATTACTTATCATTGCCTTTTTAGAGGGAATAGGTATCAAGACAAATGAATTAGTAAGTATGATGAATCTATATGAAAGTAAGCAAATTGATGCCGGCTATATTATTACTAGTGAAAAAATATTTTGTCTTACTAGAGCTACTATCTTGAGTATTATTTACTTTCTTTCATTTAATATTAAGATAAGTCTCTATATACTTATGGTTGGTATTTTTATCCTTGGCTTTATGTATAGCGAAAAAAAAAGAAACTCCTAATTGAGAATCTTTTCGGTATTTTTAAAATTGAGTTTGGCAATTTCTTTAAGTTTATCTTTACCACATTTTTTAACTACTTCTATACCAAATGTATCGACACTATCACTAGCTCCTTTAGGAATAGTCATCCCGATATCCTTACTAATCTTATCCATTTCTTTTAAGAAAATGTATCTACTGATAATCGAAGCACAAGCTACCGATAAGCATTGATCTTCTGCTTTGGTTAAGAAAGTAACTCCCCATACTTTAAAAGTGGCATCTTTTAGATGATTATAGTAACTTTTAGGATTTTCAAATTGATCGACAACGGCATATTCATAAGGATAGATCTTCTTATTAGTAAAATGTGATAATACTTTATTATGTAAAATAGCCTTCATTTTGTTCATATTCATATCACTACCATATAATTTATTATATTGGGTATTACTTAAGACATATGTTTCGTAAGGTATCTTTTTTATTACTTCAGGAACGATTTTTAAAATATCATCATCGCTCATTTTTTTAGAATCTTTGACTCCTAAATCCAATAAGAAATCGATATTGTCTCTACTGACATAGGTAGCCGTAACGACGATTGGTCCAAAATAATCACCAGTCCCAACTTCATCGGAACCGATAGAACTTATTCGAAGGGGAATTTTTCTCGTTTCTTCTTTTTTCTTTTTATCATCACTACTGGTAACTTTGGCACTACCAGAATTGATTTTTTCCGTTTCAATCCAAAAATCAGCAGCCAAATCGGCATCTCTTCCCTGAAATACCGCTTTCCCAGATTCATATAACGTTACGACCGTATCGCCATCATCTGCTTGAAAGACCGCATAGGGTGGTGTTTTATCTCGTTTTAAATCTTGATAATTTTCAATCATCAAGTTTTTTGTCTGTTCCGATACGACCAATGTTTTCGTAATAACTGGATTCTTCATACTTTACACCTCACACAATCTATTTTATCATATTTTTGTTTCTTTTACTCATAAAATATTATATAATTAACATAAGGAGGTAGGTATGAATATCGGAGTAGTTGATTTAATCATCATAATTCTTTTATTTATCGGTGGCATCGTCGGTTTTAAAGATGGCGTCATCAAAAAAATAACCAGTTTTATCGGTTTATTCGTGGTAGTAATTTTAGCATTCTCATTAAAGAATAAACTATCGATCTATTTTTATGAAAATTTACCCTTTTTTGATCTATGGGGTGTATTTAAAGGAGTCCAAATTCTCAATGTCATTTTATACGAATTATTGGCTTTTATAATCATTGCTTCAGCCCTGATGATTGTCTATCGTGTCCTACTTATGGTAACCGGTTTGATTGAAAAAGTTCTCAAAGCAACGGTCATTTTAAGCATTCCCTCTAAACTATTAGGGTTAGTTGTGGGAGTTATCGAAAGTTACGTATGGATATATATTCTTCTCTTTATTTTGACATTGCCACTTATCAATGTAAAGGAAATAGCCTCATCAAAGATCGCTAATTTTATGCTTGAAAATACCCCAATATTATCTAAATATACCAGTAAGACTAAAGATATCTATGAGGATATCTACGAAGTAGTTGATAATAGAGGCGAAAAGAGCAATAAAGAAATCAATGAAGAAACGATGGACTTGATGCTAAAATATGATATAATAACGACAACTTCAGCACAAAAACTAATCGATAGTAATAAAGTAAGCGTCAGCGATAATTATGAAGTAGTAAAGAAAGGAAACGATTAAAATGGAAATAATGCATTTAGAAAGTGCCGTTCAATTTAATGAAGTACTTAAAGAAAAGAAAGTTTTGGTAGATTTTTTTGCTACTTGGTGTGGCCCTTGTCGAATGTTAGGTCCAATATTAGAAAAAGTCGAAAGTGAAATAAAGGTAGTCAAAATCGATACCGATAAATTTGAAGATATTGCCAGAGACTTTGGGGTCATGTCAATTCCCACGTTAGTCTTATTAGAAGATGGTAGAGAGATCAAAAGAAATGTCGGCTTTATCGATAAGCATAATTTAGAAAAGTTTTTGGGTTAGTGTATCAAAAAAAGGTTGACAGCATATATTTAATGTGTTAAGATATCGAATGTGTGAAGGAGGAATATATTATGGCAGTAAAAATGAGATTAAAGAGAATGGGTGCCAAGAAAGCTCCATTTTATAGAGTAGTAGTTGCTGATTCAAGAAGTCCTAGAGATGGTAAAATAATTGAACTTATTGGAACGTATAATCCATTAGTAACTCCTGCCGAAGTAAAAATTGATGAGGAATTAGCTCTAAATTGGTTAAATAAGGGTGCTATTCCAACTGATACTGTTAAGAATTTATTGAGTAAAGAAGGAATTATGAAGAAGTTTCATGATTCAAAGCAAGGTAAATAATGGATCTAGTAAATTTAACTGAAACAATAATTAAGAAATTAGTTAGCGATCCCGAAAGCGTATCGGTAAAAGAATTTGAAACTGAGGAAGAAAATACCATTCAAATCGAAGTTTTAATTTCGGCTGATGATATGGGAAGAGTAATTGGTAAAAACGGTAAAACCGTCAATAGTATCAGGACTGTGGTTCAAGCAGCTTCAAGTTTAACTGAAGAAAATAAACGTGTAAGAATCAATATTGAATCATATTAAGAGAAAATCACTTTGAAGTGATTTTTTTTACTCCAAAAATACTTGACAACAAAGTGAATGTATGCTACCATACACGGACAAGCGGAGAAGTTGGCCAATTTGTCGCATACTCCGAACTATTAAAAAATAAATTGGAGGGGAATTAAATTAATGAAATATGTAGTTAAAGGATTAAAGTATTTAGGATATGTTTTACTTACATCATTGGCATTAATTTTCATTTGGGTATTCATTCAAACAAAGATAAGACCAAATGAGATACCATCTATTTTTGGTTATAAACCTTTCATCGTATTGTCAGGTTCAATGGAAACTGAATTATATGAAGGAGATTTAGCAATTGTCAAAAAAGTTAATCCAAGCGATTTAAAAGTAAAAGATATTATCGCTTTCAGGGACGAAGATAATTATGTGGTTACTCATAGAATTATCCAAGTAGTTGAAGGTGAAGATAATAAAGTAGAATTTAAAACAAAAGGTGATAATAACAACACAGAAGATTCTGGCACCGTAAAATTAAAAAATGTCGAAGGTTTATATGTCAAAAAAATAAGTGGCTTTGGCAATGTGATATTGGTACTTCAGAAACCAATTACATTGGGGATCATTATGTTAATAATCGTTTTAATTGGTATTATTTGGGTAACTGCTGGTAATAACAAATTATCCAAAGAAGAAAAATTAGAATTAGAACGCTTGAGAAGTGAAAAACACCAAGACAAATAATATGTTATAAGCATTGTAAAATGTTTATATAAAAAATTGGTTGAAAAGGAGGTGTCAAAATGAATAAGAATTTTAAGAAGATTGGAACTATGGTATTAGTTGCTGTTGTTGCAGTTGGAAGTTATTTCGTAGCTGGAACATATGCTAAATATACAAGCAGAATTTCTGGTTCAGATGCTGCACAAGTTGCAAAATGGGCTTGGGATTACAATGGTACTGCTATAACTGGTAACAATACTGTATCATTTGATTTGTTCAATACAATTTTAGATGAAGCTACTGATGCCGCTGAAGGTGATGTAGTAGCAAATAAAATTGCTCCAGGTACATACGGTTCATTTGAATTCAGTTTCCAAAACAAGTCTGAAGTTACTGCAACTTACGATTTAGATGTTGAAGCTGTTAAAGGTGCTGCTGTAACAAATGCTAATATCGAATACTCTTTAGTTGGTGGTGATAGTGCTAATGACTGGACAACTAATCTTGCAAGACTTGCAAGTGCAGAAGGTACATTAGCAGTTGGAGATCCTGTAGTTACTAAAACTATATACTGGAGATGGGCATACAGCGTTAGTGATGCACAAGATGCACTTGATACTCAAGTAGGATTCAATGCAGATAAATATAACAATGCAACAACTAGTGATGCTGATAAGACAATTACTATTAATGCAAGTGTTACATTTACTCAAGTTGACTAATTAATTAGTTAAAAATTATGATGGAAAGGAAAGTACAATATGGAAAGTATAAATAATAAAAACGAACGTAAAAGAAAATTAGTAATAATTTTATTGATAATTATTATCTTGCTTTTGTTGTACTTTCTAATCCATAAATTTGGTAATATTAACCATCATGGTTTAGGAGCACCAACTGGCAATGTCGACATCTTTGAAATTGGTTGCAATTGTAATTGTTGCGAAAAAGATGTCTTTAATGAAGATGACATTAACAAAAGTAAAATAGAAGATATAATCGTCTATGATAATTATAAAATTTGGGATAATAAAGAACTTAGAATATTTGCAAATCCTGCCTTTGAATATCAAAGTAAAATTGCTCCCGGTTCATATAATAGTTATGCCTTTGTGATTAGAAATAATAATGAATTTGATGTTCTTGTTGATATTAGTTTTGTCGAAGATAATCCAAAAGATATCAATATGCAATACAAATTGACTAATAAAGGTAATTATATATTTGGTAATAAGAATAATTATACTTCTCTAAATGGAAGTAAAAAAGTTAATAATATCTATTTACCTGCTAAATCACAATTATCATATATATTAGATTGGAAATGGGTAGATAGCGATAATGATACTGAAATAGGTTTTGATATTACTTCAAATTATAAATTATCTATTTTTGTAGGGGTTAATGAGGCTTATGAGAATAATTAAAAAAATAACTTTTATTTTATTTTTGATAGTGTCATTTACATATATATTTATTGTTTTAAGTCCTAGAGTGTTTAAGAATTTTTATCCTTTTGGAATTAAAACAGCGGTTGTGCTTACAGGAAGTATGGAGCCAACTTTAGATATCAACGATTTTGTCATTATAAAAAAAACAAACAATATCGAAATAGGAGATATTGTTTCTTATCAAGATGAAACTGTCAAGATGGAAGTATTACATCGGGTTGTAAATATTGAAGGAGATAAAATAACAACCAAGGGTGATGCCAATAATACCGAAGATAAACCATTTGATAAAAGTAAAATAACAGGTGTATATATTGGTAAAATAAAATATCTTGGAGATATTATTTCTTTTATTACTAAACCGATAGTTTTTAGTGTAATTATTACAATTGTATTAATAGTTACATTTATACCAATTAAAAAGTAAATATTTTAGTAAGGGGGAATACATATGGATATTAAGAATAATGACTACAAGAAAATAATAATCTGTCTTGTACTTATTTTTGCTGTGCTTGTTTTAATATCTAATACGTATTTTAATGCTAAATATAAAACAACGGTTAGTGGTAGTGATACTGCGCATATTGCTAAGTGGAGCGTTGGTATTGATACCGATAGTAACCCTAGCAAGTTATTTGTTGTGTCTGAAAGTAATTTAGAAAATGAAAATGGTACTAATAGTTATGAAATAGTTGTAAATAACAATTCTGAAGTAGCTAATAGATACTGGATTGTCGTATCAAATGTCCCTACTGACATGCAAGTAAAATTAGATGAAGGAATGTATCGCAGTGGAAATACCGATGGAGTTATCACCTTTGATAATGTCGGTACCTTTTTAGTGGGTGATAATACACCACGTACTAATACATTAACTTTTAGAGATGATATTAATTCAAATAATCTAGGTGATTTAACATCAATAACAGTTAAGGTATATTTTGAACAAATAGACTAATAAGGATTAAAGTTAAAAGAAAGGAAGGTAATTATGAAAAATAATAAAATAATTTATTTTATCGTTTTTGTGTTGTCAATTATCAGTTCTTTCACAATTAATTATATATATTCGAAATATGCCTCTGTGTTTACTAGAGATATAACAATCAATGTTAGAAAGCCTGGTTATAAGATTATCTTTAATAGTAATGGGCCAACTGGAACAACCGCTAATGGAACAATGGCTGATCAAAACTTTATATATGGGATTAGTCAAAATCTAACTCCTAATGGTTATACGATTGCTGATTATAGGTTTTTAAATTGGAATACCGAAGCAAATGGCAGTGGTAATCCTTATATGGATGAAGATAATATTTTAAACTTGACAACGATAGATAATACAGTATTTAATTTATATGCCATATGGAGTTATATTGCTACACCAGTAGTAACAAGAAGTGATTATAATACATTTACTTATACGGCTTCTGGAGCTTATGCCTATTACATAAGTAAGAGTAATACCATACCTAGTAATGGAAATGTTAGTGATACTTTTGCGCTAGATACATGGACTACGGCTACAAATACAGGTGATTTAGCTTTAGCAAGTGGTGAAACATACTACGTATTTGCTAAAGATATTGATGGTAATGTATCAAATAATAGGGCAAATATTGCAGTAAGAACAGTTACAAGGACAGAGGAAACAGGTTCAATTTTAACAACAAAATATGATTCAGCAAGTGGCTCTGCATTTACTGAGTCACCTGTATACGTTCTTGATGGTACACCAATAAATGTAACGGGTTCTTTAGCAGCTGGATATAATACATTGGTACTAAAGAAAGATGGTAATGTAATAACAGCTGGGGATTATGTAGTAAATAATGATACGAACTTTGAAAGTAGTGCCATTATAAATAAATTAACTTTAATGATAAAGAAAGATGGCAATAATTGTACTACATGTAATGGATATAGCGTAAATATTAGTACATCAGCTACATCAAATACGGCAACTTGGACTGGTACTACCACAACTGATAGTACTATGAATATAAGTGGCGCAATGGCTTCAAATACTCAGTACTATATCTGGGTCGGTGAAGACTCAAATCACAAGACTACGATGAAATATAGTGGTGTCTCATTTACGGGAGCACAGGCTGCAACAGCAACAATCAATTTCTATACGATTACTGGTGCTCTAAGTAATGCCACATATACTTTTAATGGTACAAGTTTAGCTAATGGTGGAACCGTTGTCGCATTAGGTTCATCTAGTGCAATTCATACGATTGCGGCAACACCGAATACTGGATATAATTTTACTGGTACTATATGGACTTCATCAAATGCAAATAGTCAGATAACTAGTGCCACTACAGCTTCGACGACATTTAAAGCTGAGGCAGCAACAACTTTAACTGCGACGGCAACGATAAATAAAGTAACATTAACGATTAAGAAAGATAGCGCTAACTGTACTGAATGTAATGGCTATACCGTACATATAAGTACAAGTGATAGTTCAGATAGTGCATCATGGACTGGTTCAACAACTACTGCAAGTACTTTAGCGATAAATGGAACGATGGCTGCTGGTACGCAGTATTATGTCTGGGTTGGTGAAGATGCTAATCACAAATCTACGATGAAATATAGCGGCATATCGTTTGCGGGTGGAGCTACGGCTACGGCAACGATTAACTTCTACACGATTACAATATCATTAACGAATAGTACTATGACCTTTAATGGTACAAGTGTAGCCAATAATGGTACAGTTGTCGCTTTAGGAAGCGCTAGTGCTATCCACAGTATCGTAGCAACACCAACAAGTGGCTATGGATTTAGTAAATGGCAAAGTTCAAGTAGTAGTACAACGATAACTAGTGCAACTGAAAAATCAACGACCCTTAAAGCAGGGGCAGCAACGACATTAACGGCTTTATCATACAGGTATTTGGTAGATGTTGTAAGTGTAGGTAATTATGTCGATTATCCAGTAAGTTACAGCAATGTCAAGGGTACTTCAGGCATTGTGGCTTCG
>CAZEVZ010000031.1:0-11335 GCA_964514935.1 uncultured Muribaculaceae bacterium | reverse complement strand
TTTATGAAATACCACAAGATTGGTATAGTGAATTTAATAATAATTTTATGAATTCCGTAAACACTGGAATGAATATGCCTGTAAACAACAGTTTAGCCGATCCGAAGTTAGCACTAGATAGAGGAAATCTATTCAATAACCTATACGATCCCTATCGTAATTATAAGTATCGTGAATTAAGAGCCAGTAATCCCAGAGAAGAATTACTTTTAAATATCTTGAAACACAATTTTGCTTTGGTAGAATTAGGCTTGTATTTAGATGTCGAACCAATGGATAGAAATATGATTGGTCTCTATAACAAATATCTAGATGGCAAAAAGAAATTGATGGATGAATATGAAAAGAATTACGGACCACTTACCGCAGATGGACTAAATATGGGAAGTAATGATTGGAATTGGTCTAAATCGCCATGGCCTTGGGAGGGAACTAAATAATGTGGAAGTATGTTAAGACTTTGGAATATCCAGTCAATATTAAAAAGAAAGATTTACGTATGGCTAAATATCTAGTTACTCAATATGGTGGTGCCAATGGTGAATTGGCAGCTGCATGGCGTTATTTAAATCAACGATATACGATGCCTGATGATAAAGGAAAGGCCCTACTTACCGATATTGGTACCGAAGAACTAGCTCATGTCGAAATTATCAGTACCATGATCTATCAACTTATGAAAGATGCGACTTTAAATGAACTTAAAGAAGCCGGCTTGGATACCCACTATGCCGAACATGGAAAAGGCTTGTACCCAACTGACGCGAATGGTGTACCATTTACAGTAATGTATTTTGCAACCACGGGCGATCCATTAGCCGATATTTCTGAAGATATGGCCGCTGAACAAAAAGCCAGAGCAGTATATGAAAATCTAATCAATCTGACAAATGATCAAGATGTTATCGATGTATTGTTATTCTTAAGACAAAGAGAAATAATACATTTCAATAGATTTAAACAATTATATGAAGAATATGAACGTAAAGGATATAAGTAGTATCCTTTTTTTATTTGACAAAAACAAACAAATGTGTTATTATAAAGAACTTGAAATGAGGCGTAAATATGAAAATAAAACTAAATAAAAAGACGTTATGTAGTTTATTTCTAACCGGAACAATTGCTTTAAATATCACTGGATGCAACAGAGAAATTATGAAAAATAGAAAAGAAAAAGCCACAACTGTAGATATTGTCAGTGAAGAAATTAAAACAACACCACAAATTAAAGATATGACTTATATCAACAAATATGGTAAAACAATCGATTTAACCGACCTTAATAATTCAGCCTATATATTGAATGATGATAGCAGTAGATATACATTATGTGAAGGAGCAAGCATCTATTTTAAAAGCGATTGGAATATCGATTTTGAAGAAATAACTGATAGATCTTTACTTGTCGATGTCGTATCTTCAAGTGATAAATATACATTGGTGAAATTACCGACGGGAGAACAAGGATATGTTGAAAATGGTTATTTGGTAAAATGTCCAAATGTACATGTAACCGAATATGTAAAATTTAATCAACCAATGGATAATACACTTGCTTGTAATGCATATTTATATAATAATGCGGGAATGTATGTCAGCTATCTTTATGAAGGCCAAACATGTAAGGTCATGGCATCAAATTTTGAATATTCACTAATTACTTTACCAGATGGAACTAGTGGATATGTATTAGATAGGTCACTTACTGGCAATTATCAAGTAGTAGATGGTTATGCTTTTATACCATATGGTACGAGAGTATATTACGATAAACAATTATCAAAGTTATGGCGTATTACTGATAATGAGGTTTTATATGTCGAATATACTACTAATAAATATGCTGCTATATTCGATACGAATAATTGCGAAACATACTACATCGAACCAAAAGTACTTCGCGATGATTTTATCTTGGTCGATTTAAATAAGCAAAGAATGGAATGTTATTTGGATTATCAATTAGCGGGTTCTTGGGGAACGAGAAGTGGTAAAGATAGTACACCAACCCATACGGGTGCCTATGATATCGACGAAAAGGTTGCCGATTGGGAGTTTACGACTTACCCTGGAAGTTATGCCAAATATTGGATTCCAATTAGCACAGAAAATCAAGAAGGAATTCACGATTTAGTTGGTGATGATGAACAAAATTATGGTAATGAAAGTTATCACACATACGGATCTCATGGATGTATCAGAGTACCGGTAGCCGCTTCAAAATTTGTCTATGATAATTACAATATTGGCGATATGGTACTAGTTAAAAAGAAATAAGTGTTACTCACCTATTTCTTTTTCTTTTGTTTCTTCTTTTTTTGGTCTATTCTTAAGTAATAATTCTTTTCGCGATAAATTTAATTTACCTTTCTTATCATAGCCGGTAGCAATAGCTAATATTTCGTCACCGACAGATACGACATCACTTACTTTATTTACTCTATTCGTATCCAATTGTGATATGTGAATTAAACCTTCACAACCTGGCCATACTTCGACAAAGGCTCCAAATTCTTGAATATCGACAACTTTACAGTTGTATGTTTTACCAAATTCAACTTCACGAGCAATAGTCTCAATTCTTTCTCTAGTCTTATCGATTACTGCTTGATCCATATGGTAAATAGTTACACGACCATCATCTTCAAGATCAACTTTGACTGCTCTATCATCATTAACCGAAATAACGTTACTGCATTCTTGAATAATTTTAGTAATCATTTCTCCACCACGACCAATAACATCTTTAATTTTTTCTGGATTGATCATAAAGATACATGTCTTTGGTGCATATTTAGATACCTCTTCACGAGGTTTAGCAATTGTCGATTCGATCTTATCGAGAATCTCCATGCGTGCTTTCTTGGCTTGAGCCAAGGCTTCTTTTAATATTTGCTTATTGATACCATCAATTTTAATATCCATTTGCAAAGCCGTAATACCAGTTCTAGAACCAGCTACTTTAAAGTCCATATCGCCAAGATGGTCCTCAAGTCCCTGAATATCGGTTAAAATAGTATAATCTTTACCACTGGTAATAAGTCCCATCGCAATTCCTGCCACCGGTGTTTTAATTGGCACTCCAGCAGCCATTAAAGCCATACAGCCAGCACAAATAGTGGCCTGACTAGATGAACCATTCGATTCGAGAATTTCTGATACGACTCTAATCGTATATGGAAATTCTTCTTCGGTAGGAATTACATAAGATAATGCTCTTTCACCTAATGCTCCGTGACCGATTTCTCTTCTACCAGGAGCCCCATAACGACCAGTTTCACCAACGGAAAAGGCGGGGAAATTATAGTGAAGCATAAATCTTTTTTCATCTTCGATGCCAAGACCATCAAGTATCTGATGTTCACCCAAAGCACCTAAAGTAACTGTTGCTAAACTCTGGGTCTGACCTCTAGTAAATAATGCACTACCATGAGTACGTGGAAGTAAATCAATTTGGGTATCCAATGGTCTTATTTCATCCATTCTTCGTCCATCGGCTCTCGTATGTTCAAGAACAGTTATATTTCTAAATATTTCGTATTCAACATCATGGAATACTAATAATACTTTAGTTATCAATTCTTTGTATTCATCAGGTTTCATCGTATCTTCATATTGTTCTTTATACTTTTCTTCCAAATCGGCCTTTACTTTATCGATGGCTTCATATTTTTCAATTTTATCTTTAATTCTCAACGCTGCATCTACTTTATCATGACAGAATTCTACGACTTCTTTTCTTAATTCATCGGTTATTTCTAGTTTTTCATATTCCATTTTTTCTTCGCCGATAGCTTCGATAATTTCTTCTTCGAAAGCAATTAACTCTTTGACTGCTTCATGACCGAACATAAGTGCTTCCAGCATATCTTCTTCACTTACTTCAGCAGCCCCAGCTTCGACCATATTGATTGCTTCTTTAGTACCTGCTACCGTCAAATCGATATCGGATACTTCAGCTTCCTCGACCGTTGGATTGATGATAAATTCCCCATTTACTCTCCCTACTTTTACGGCTGCAACTGGTCCATTAAAGGGTATTTTACTGATCGATACCGCTAAACTAGATCCAAATAAAGCCGTAAGTTCTGGTGAATTATCTTTATCTACTGATAATACGGTATTGACCACTTGTACTTCATTTCTAAAATCCTCTGGAAATAATGGACGAAGTGGCCTATCGATCATTCTTGCTGCAAGGGTTGCCGCATCGGTTGGTCTTCCTTCTCGCTTAATAAATCCACCCGGAATTTTACCTACAGAATATAATTTTTCGTTATACAAAACCATAAGTGGAAAAAAGTCAGATAATAAATTGGCATTACTAGAAACAACGGCCGTTGATAAGATTACCGTATCCCCATATCTTACCAAGACAGCACCATGTGCTTGCTTTGCAACCTCTCCATGTTCAACAACTAATTCTCTTCCCCTAAAATTCAATTTAAATATTTTCTTTTCCATATTCTACCTCTCTTCTACCAAATTAAAGGCACCTAAAAAAGGGTGCCTACTTTTTACAAATATTAAATTATTTTCTAAGTCCAAGATTCTTGACAACTTCACGATATCTCTTAACATCGGTTTTAAGTAGATAGTTAAGTAAACTTCTTCTTTTACCAACTTTAATTAAAAGACCACGTTTAGAATGTTTATCTTGTTTATTGTTCTTTAAATGTTCTGTTAAAGCATTGATTTCTTCTGTTAAAATAGCTATTTGAACTTCTGGAGAACCAGTATCTTTTTCATCTCTAGCATATTTCTTGATAATCTTTGTTTTAACTTCTTTCGTTAAAGCCATAATATTCCTCCTTTATTTTTTTTCACCTATTACCTAGCAGTCCGTAAGGAGTACGCAACCCCAAGAAATAGGAACAATATAATAATACACTATATTTAATGTTTATGCAAGTATTTTTGAAAAATTTACTTATGATTTTTAGGGAATGCCACCGATATGTAATCCTATTTTTCCTTAACTAATTTCTTTGCTTCAATATATAAGTATTCCTCAATATGTATTTGATGTCCAACATCATATGTATCATCTATTTGAGTCATATCATTGTACATTTGCATAAAGACGATATTAAATGGACCATACGAACTACCAGAATTTCTAAATCTTATTGGAATATAATACCCTGAATTAAAATCATTATCATAATCATCAATGTTTGGTTGAATATAGAACTCTATTCTAAACGAATCCTCTTCACGTTTAATTTTTAAAATATTGGCCACCTTATGATTGGTTTCATCCGAATACCAAGTTATCGTTTTATTATCTTTATCGAATAATTCATTATAATTAGCATAATTAAATAATCTATATCGTTCCTTTCGTTGTTCTATTTCTGTCTTTCTTTCACAGAGATATGCCATTTTTTCTTCCTCTGTTTCAAGATAAAATGGCACTTCCTCATCAAAAACATTGATATTTTCTATATCATCATATAATTGACAAAATAATCGATATACTCCATAATTTTCTTTGGTAATGACAAAATAATTTTCATGATTTTCATTTCTAAAACAGATAGACCAATATAAATCACCATTACCACCAAAAATAAATTTTAAAAATTTATCTTCTTCATTTAAAATTATTACTGTCCCAAATTGATGTTTCTCTTTTTTTAATTTCATCACAACATCACCTTAATAAGTATAGCATATTTTTTAAAGCATATAAAGAAAAAGCCCTAACATAGGGCTCTAAATTATCTCTTACTAAATTGTGGTGCACGTCTTGCAGCTTTCAATCCAGGTTTCTTTCTTTCTTTACTTCTTGGATCTCTAGTTACCATTCCAGCACTCTTAAGAATTTTACGATAACTATCTTCTTTACCTTCATTTTCTTTATCATACTCAAGTAAAGCTCTCGTAATACCTAATCTAATAGCACCAGTTTGTCCTGAAAAACCACCACCTGATACGTTACAACTAACATCGAATGTTTCGACATTGTTAGTTAACTCTAATGGTTGTTTTAAATCCATTACTAATACTGGATAAGGCATATATTCGTTGACATCTCTACCATTGACAGTAATCTTACCCGTTCCAGGAGTAAGAATAACTCTAGCAACGGAACTTTTTCTTCTTCCGGTTCCACAAAATGTTCTATTTTCTTTTTTAGCCATAATTATTCTCTACCTACCTTTATTTCTTTTGGTTGTTGTGCTGTATGTGGATGTTCACTACCGGCATAAACAAATAATTTTTTAGCCATTTGTCTACCCAATCTATTATGTGGTAACATTCCCTTTACTGCTCTTTCAACCATTTCTACTGGATAATTTTCTACCATTTCTTTAGCTGTTCTAGTTCTTAAACCACCAGCATATCTACTATGATTATAGTATTTCTTTCCATCTAATTTATTACCAGTAAGTAATACTTTATCAGCATTAACAATGATAATATTATCACCGCAATCAATGTGTGGAGTATAAGTAACTTTATGCTTACCTCTCAACATTGATGCTGCCTTTGCTGCTACTCTACCAAGTGCTATGTCTTTTGCATCGATAACATACCAATTTCTCGTAACAGTTTCTTTACTTTGCATAAATGTTTTCATTCTTTTCTCCTTATAATTATTGATATTTATCTTCATAATTTTCGTGTTCCCAATACGAAAACCAATCCGATATAAAATGTACCGATTATGATTATATTAAATATTTATTATTTTGTCAAGAAAAAATGCCAAAATTGGCACTATTCTTTTACAAATAAAGGAAGTATTGTCTTAAGGATATCTTCACCTAACACTTCATCTAGATAAATATCCCCATCTTTGTATGTTGCCAAGACTATTTTATAATTATCTTTGATGTCCGTTCCTTCTTCATTTACCTCGGCAATGTAATAGTATTCTTTATCATCTTTTACTACTTTATCAATTACTAAATACTCTTCATTATTACCTAAAGTAACTATTTTATTGATTTCCAATTCCATATTGACCTCCTTAAGCCACTTTTTTCTTGGTTTTAGTACTATAACTATCGTTTATTAGTTGATCTACCTGTTCATCAAAAGATAACTTATCTACTTCACTATGTTCATTTTCCATAGTTTTATCTTTGGTCATCCAGAAAGCATCCGGCATCACTTCTTCAGTATCAGAAGCAATTTTATCAACTATCATTTCATTTTTTTCATCTAAACTAGCTGTCGATTTATTACCAATATCGAACACATCATCATAACGTTCAGTAAACAATGGTACTTCATCAAATGGTTTTACCTCTTTAAATAATTCATCATCTGGATTATCAACTGGAGTAACATCGCCTTCGACAAAAACATCAGCTAAAGAGATATCATTTTCAAAAAGAGCCTTATCTTCTTGATGGTTATCAAATACAGCATCCAATGGTAATGTTTCCGTAGGAACCGTATTTTCTGCCACATTCTCAATGACCAATTCCGGTGTTTTTTCATTTCGCTTATCATTATTAAATAATTCATTTACTCTAAAAATTACACTATTTGTTTTTTCTAGGACTCTATCAAGTTTAAAATCATCATCTAAATTTCTTACTTTCTTTACTTTACTATCTTCATCGTATTGAATAAATGTATCACTATAATACTCTTTGTAGTCATCACCATCAATTTTTTCATTGGCAATCTCATCTTCTTCAAGTATTCTTTCATCGCTATCTATTCTTTCTAAATATTCACGATTCATTTCTTCAATATTTGATATACTATCGGTAAAATACGCAATTGTCTTTCTAATATTGGCTGCCTCTAAAGAATTATCACCCATTTTGCCAAGCATTTCCAATTGTTCATCAATTTTAATACGTCCAAATGGATCAATATAATAATCATTATTTAAATATATTTTTCTTTCTTCAATTAGATTAAGTAAACGATTCAATTTATTTATCATTAAATTGTAATCACTGGTTTTCGTACATATTTCCTCGACAATTTCTAATAGTACCAAAGCATATTCACTCAATTTGACATCTTCTTTAATCTTATTATATATTTCTTCATTCTTACGATTATCGTTGTAGCATATCTCTGCTGCTAATAATGTTTCCTGGTTTTCGTCTCTTTCTTTAGTAATTCGTTCAATTTCTGCTTTTAAAATATCAGGATTATCAAGCAGTTGCTTCAAATCAAAACCAATATTATGGTACTCTTGAGCCGTACTCGTATATATCATCGCATTATTTTTACCTAATATTCTTCCTTCAGCTGACAGAAGACCACTTCGCAAATTATCATCTATCTCTTTAACTTTATCGTCGATTAACGTTTGCTTTTTCAACGTATTTATAAGCTCTATATTGAGCCTTTCCAATTCTTTTTTAGCACTATCTAAATTTTTATTATTCATCAAATAGCCTTGAATAACACTACTTCTTTCACTAATGTTATCGACAAGTATTTTACTTAAATCGGATAATTTCAAAGGTTCCTCCGCATACTCATTGTAAACACTCAAATATCGACATTGCATTTCATTTAGCGAATTGTAATTATCGAGAATATCATTCAAGAACATAACTTGCTCTGGTAAAGGTAATTTAATGTAGTCATTATTCTTAATTTTATTTATTAAGGCCTCGTATTCATCTTTATCGATTGAAATAGCTAACTCGCGATATTCATTTAATAGTGCTTGACGATCATCTTTGGTTATTTTTAGGAGTTTCTCTTTCATCTTTAAAAGATTTAGCCTTTTATCATCAACAACTAGCATTTAATCACCTCATTTCTTTTACTATCTACATAGGAATACTTGGGAAAGTGTCCCCAAAGAAATTGCCATCATCGGCAAATTTATTTTCATCAAAATTCTTCATATAATCATCGAGTGACATATCTGGTAATTTATTCTCATTATCGTTTGCTGCAGTATTTGCCATATGCTTAGAAACATCAATTTTATCATCCAAAGTTTCACGATCAATTACCGGTATTTCAGACGATACTTTCGCTTTCTTTTTTACGGGTTCACTATGATGATTGAATTCCTCAAACAATTCCTTTTCAATGGCTTTTTTACTTTCTACATTATCTAGTTCTTCTTTTGTCTCGTTAATATCATTCAAATTTAATTTATATTTGTCACTTATTTCATCTAAATTAAGTTCTCTATATTCTTTAGGAGGATTATTTTCTAAAGAATTATCTTTAATTGTTTCGAAGCTAACTCCCGTTTCTGGTTTTTTTGCTTGGAGAACTGATTTTTGTTGTTCTTCAAGCATTTTTTTAGTTCGTTTTTCCATCTCTTTTTTTCTTGCTTCTTCAATAATACGCTGTCTTTTTAAAATCTCTTCTTGTTTTCTTCTTTCAATTTCCAATCTTCTTTGCTTTTCAGCCTCTTCAATTCTTCTTTGTTCTTCTTGAATTCTCTCTTGTTTCTTTTTTTCATTCTCAATTAAAACGCTTAAAATATTTTGGAACTCTTCACTACTATTTTCAGTGTTTATTTCATCGATAGCCTCTAATTTTCTAGCTTTTTCAGAAATTAAATCGTTATACGTATTGACATCTTGTTCTTCCATGAGCAATGTATTATATTGCTTACCAACAGTCTCGATAATCATCCCTAGCAAATCTTCATTTTTAATATACTTTAAAATCTCATTGATCTCTTTTCTCTTATTAAATAGACTATTATAATCATAAACTTCAGCATCGTATGTCTTCATAAGTCTAATTGTCATCATTTTATCTTTGAAATTAGCATAATCTTGTGATACTTCATCATACATTTCTTGACAATCTTTTAAAACAGCAACCGGACTAGTCTTGGCTGTCTCTAAATTGATTCCCGCAAGTGTCAATGATTTTTCAGTTTCATAATAAGCATTCTCAATATCTTTTTCCATATCTAATAAATCATATAGCTTAAGTCTTTCAAAGGCACTACTCAATGTACGTTTGAAAGTGACTTCCAATTCGCTATTCAACGATTTATTGATATCTATTTTTTCACTTGCTAAAGCAATCTTATTGGTAATTGACTTTACTTCTTCGGCAAGTTCTTTGGCTAATTTGATATTCTTGTTATATTTATCGATAATTCTTACTCTATTTTCTAACTCATCCAACTCCAAAGAACCGAGTACTGTTTTAACATTGATACTTTCACCAGTAAGTTCATAATGATTATTACATCTTTTTTCCACATAGGATAATCTTTGATTGATCAAATCGATAAGCATTGCTAATCTCTTCTTTTCATCATCGAAATAACTACATTCTTTGTTCATTAGTGCATTATATTCTTCTTCATATTCTTCATTTGTCAAATCGATAATTTTTTCTTCTAATTTAGTCAATTGCTTGATTATCATCTCTTTTTGTGCAGGTTCTTTTACCAATTTCAAACTATTTGCAAACATTTCATATTGTCTTAAGCATTGTACTACATCACTATTGTTGTAATTCATCATTACCAACCACCTCTATCATAATAATTATCTATTATAATTATATAAAGAGTTACGTTTTTTGTCAATTAGTAATAATAATATTTTTTAGCAAAAGAAAAAAACCTTACAAAAGGTTTACTTCACTTAAATGGTACGAGTGTCGTAGATATTTACAACTTACTTATTACCTATTTTAAATTTTTCTTCAAATTTTATTAACTTTTTTTCTCTTCCTTTTTCAATATTGTTTTCTGGATTTACCAATTTTAATCCATTGTTAACAAAGTCTTCAAAAGTTAGAGATAATAATGAGTTATTTTTTAAATCAAAAAACAAACCATCAACATTATATTGTATTGATGAAAATAAGTCATCAGTTAACCATAGATCTATTTTTGTATCATCGTAATAAAATCTAAATCCACCAAATCTATTAAAACTATAATCAATATCAAGCTTTTCAAACACCTGTACTACAAAATCAATATTTTCTTTCCCTAAAATGACAAAATCTAAATCTTTAGGTTTTTTAGCATACATTAAATCTCTAATAGCTCCACCTAATAAATATATAGAACATAACATAGAAATTGTATAAGCAGGATAAAAATGATTTTTAATGTAATTTTCTAATCTCATCTGTAATGTTAAATCATTAGTAAATTCATCTATTGTATCATTATATTTAATTGGTATCGTCACATTATCACCACATCCAATTACTAATTATTATAGCATAAAATTATCATTTTTTATTAGTATTTTATGAATTTATAAATAATTTAATTAATGACAAAATATTTAACCCTCTAGGTATTTTAACACAAGTATCAAAATACTAATTGAAAAAAGAAAAAACCTTACAAAAGGTTTACTTCACTTAAATGGTGGCTCCAGCGGGAATCGAACCAGCGACA
>CAZEVZ010000030.1:0-11618 GCA_964514935.1 uncultured Muribaculaceae bacterium | reverse complement strand
GGACCCTTAGCTCAGTTGGTTAGAGCATCCGGCTCATAACCGGGCGGTCGCAGGTTCGAGTCCTGCAGGGTCCACCATCTATGCGGGTATGGCGGAATTGGCAGACGCGCTAGACTTAGGATCTAGTGGTATTACCGTGGGGGTTCAAGTCCCTTCACCCGCACCAAGTTTAATTTCTAAAGATAGGTATATGCTTTGATATATGCCTATCTTTTTTCCCTGCAGTCCTACCTGTGCCCGCCTGGTTATGTAATTTTTATATAAAACAACTATATCTAGGAAAAGGTCCGTTACAAAAAAAATAAAAAATACAAATATTCAAAAACTGTAATATAAAAATTAACCAGTAGTATTATTTTAGCTCATTTTCCACAAAAAACTGCATTTTGTAACTCTCCCCTTTTAAAAAAATGTGATTTGAATATTATTCCAATATAGATTATCATTTACTTGGAGGTGTTATTATGGATGAAAATATTCAATCATTGATAGCAAAATTTAAAGAGATAACAAATAAAGGTTACATTAAAAGCAATAGTAAAAGTTTTGGCAGTATTGGCTTAACATTTGAAAAAGAATTGGGCAAAAAACCAGATTCGATGTATTTTCCGGATTATTATGATATTGAAATAAAATGTACTAGCAGGTACAGCCAATACCCATTATATCTATTTACAACTGCCTTTGATGGACCGACATTTCCAGAAATCAATCGAATTGTTTCCAAATATGGTTGGTATGATAAAGATTATAACGACAAATTAGTATTGTTTACTAAATTAAGTTTTAAAAAGAAAATTACAGTGAATGATAAATATCAATTTAAATTATCTTTCGATGAGAATAAAGAAAAAATATATTTAAATGTATATGACATGAATGATAGATTGATAGAAAGTAAATCCTATGTATATCTTGATAGGATAAATAATCACATAAATTTAAAATTAAATAAATTAGCGGTAATATACGCCAGTATTAAAAAAATAAATGATGAAACTTTTTATAGATATTATAAAATGAATATATATAAATTGATTAGCGCCAGTAAATTTATTGAATTATTGGAAAATGATATTGTTGGTGTGGATTTAATTGCTCGTTTAAATAAGAGTGGAGTAGATGCTGGAAGATATAGAAATAAGAATTTAGTGTTCTATATTAAAAAAGATAAAATAAACAAATTATATAAAACTATTTATTCATATGATGATAAATAATGAAAAAGTATATTTCACTGACAACTCTAGGAAATCTCGTTAATTCTGAAGAATCTAAAATTCACGTATATACCTATATAAGTAAGAAAGATGCTATTCCCTTTCATATATCCCCCAAAAATTAAAAATTATGCCATATTGCTTTCACCTTAAATAATAAGTATAATATAGTTAAAGGTGATCTCATGAAAATAGTTTTTTTAGATATCGATGGCGTTCTTCAACCATACGATGCGAATAATCGCTTTTATGCCCTAGATGACTCACTAATCGATGAATTGTCTCAAAAATATAACGTCAATTATCATAATTACAGCATTTATGATGTCATGGCCGTATATTACGATTGGCATGAACAGGCGGTGGCTAGACTTAAATATATTTTAGAACAAACCGGGGCCAAAATTATTATTTCGAGCGATTGGCGTAGTGAAAAAATGCCTCACAAAATGCCTGACTTATTAAAAATTCATGCGCTAGATAAATATTGGTATGCCGATAATCTCATAAATCATGATTATATTGCCAATCATAAAAAAAGATCCCTAGAAATTGAAACTTCCTTAAAAATGTACCCGATTACTTCATTTGTAGTTTTAGATGATATGTCTGGTCTAGATGAATACTTTCCTAATAATATTGTTAAAACTAGTAACTATATCAGTCTTAGTGATATGGAACAATGTATTAAAATTTTAAATCGCAAAAAATAGATAGCAAGACTATTTATTTTTTTTATGCATACAATTAAATGAGGTGATTTATGCAAGAAACATATACTGTAAAAGCCGGAGATACGCTCTATGGTATCAGTAATCAATATGGTGTATCTGTAACGGAATTAGCAGAATTAAATGGCATTAAAGGTTCAAATCTCACCATCGGTACCGTATTAAAAATTCCATCAACTTCTGGCACCAATCCCAACAATATGTTTATGTATACCGTAAAAGCCGGAGATACGCTCTATTCAATTGCCAAGAAATACAATACAACTGCCCAAAATATTATCGATTTAAACTATTTAAAAAGTACAAATATTAAACCAGGTGATATCTTAAGAATCCCGGAAACATATACCAAAGAAGAAGAGATGTATCTTCCCAATTATACCAATTATATTGTCAAGAAAGGAGATACCATCTATTCTATAGCGAGGGCTAATAACATATCGGTAGATACTTTAATTTCCGATAATAGTCTGACAAGTAATACATTGAAAATTGGGCAAATATTAAAGATAAGGACGCCTAATAACAACATGACCGTAGTTGAAGAATGCTATGGACCAGATTACACTCCTCCAGCAACAAATACTACCCCGGTTATTGCTACCTATACCGTCAAAAAAGGCGACAATCTCTACGCGATAGCCAAAAAGTACAACACTACGGCTTCAGCTATCATGATGTTTAATAATTTGCCAAATACCAATTTATCGATAGGCCAAAAATTACAAATACCTGGTACTCCCACCAATACCGTAACGACTCCTACAACGCCACAGACTACAACTTACACTGTCAAAAGCGGTGACAGTTTATACTCGATAGCCAAAAGATTTAATACCACCATTGCTGCCCTTAAAAGTAAAAATAATTTAACAAGCAACAATCTATCGATAGGTCAAAAACTAATCATATAAGGAGGAATGATGAATACCTATAATTTTAATGACGAAAGTTTTAAGAATACCAACATTTATAAGCAATATATCGCTACCAATGATGGTGAGGGTTATCTGAAAATCAGAGCTTATGCCGCCAGTCAAGCCCTACCAATTAGCAATTTAAAAATTGTCGTATCAAAAACCATTGGTGATAATAATGTAATCTTTTTTGAAGGCAAAACCAATTCATCGGGAGTTATTGAAAAAATTTCTCTGCCGGCTCCGAAACAAATTGCCGATGATCTAGTTATCCCAAGTAGTACCATATATGACATTAAAGCAACTTACGAACCGGATAATACGACCACAATTTATCGCGTAAATATTTATGATAATATCTATGTTGTCCAAACGATTAACATTGTTCCGACAATGAGTGTTGCAGGTGATGAACGATGGCCGTAAGATACCCGATTGTCCCTAACAATATAACTGTTCACTTGGGAGCACCTGATGAAGCAGCTCAAGACATTACCGTCCCATTTACCGATTATATATCTAATGTTGCTGCGTCAGAATTATATCCAACTTGGCCCAGAAATGCCTTAACGGCCAATATCTATGCCATTATTTCCTTTGCGATGAATCGTATATATAACGAATGGTACCGTTCAAAAGGCTATAATTACGATATTACATCTTCGCCAACTTATGATCAAACATATACCTTAAATCGTTCTACTTATGAAAATATCGATGATATCGTTGGCGAAATATTTGATAATTATGTTGTCAAAACTGGTCAAATTCAACCATATTTTACCACTTATTGTGATGGACGTATCAAAACCTGTGAAGGCTTAAGTCAATGGGGAACCGTTACTTTAGCCAATCAAGGAAAGACGCCCCTTCAAATTCTTCAAAATTACTATGGTACCGATATAGCCATTAAATACGATGCCCCGGTTGGCGATACTACCGAAGGATTTCCTGGTAGTGATGTTGGACTTGGCTATGCCGGTAATCCAGTTTTAGCCATCCAAAGGGATTTGCGTCGCATCAAAGAAAACTATCCAGCTATTCCCGAAATTACCGATACCCTAGGCATATATGAAAAAACAACCGAAGATGCCGTCAAAGCATTTCAACAAATCTTTAGTTTACCCGTTACCGGAGTTGTCGATAAAGCCACTTGGTACCGTATAAAATATATCTATAATAGCGTAAAAAAACTAGCTGATCTCTATTCCGAAGGAATAACCGAAGAAGAAGCCACTTTTCTCTATACCGATGAACTAAAATATGGTGATACCGGCATTGAAGTCGAATATATTCATTATTTTTTAGATGCCATTGCCTTTTTAGATAAAGATATTCCTCGCTTACCCACCAATTCTATCTATAACAACAATACCATTACTATGGTTAAAGCCTTTCAAGAAAAATATAATCTTCCAGTAACCGGTGTATTTACCTATAGTGATTGGACTGTCTTAAAAAATGCCTATCGTAATATCCTAAAATCGTTTCCTCAAGAATATCAAGATTATATCAACGAATTATATCCAGATTATTTTTTAACTAGAGGTATGACTGGTAATGACGTTAGACGTTTTCAAAAATTCTTACTGGCTATTTGCAGATTCGATAAGTCTATTCCCGGTGTCAGAGTAAATGGTATTTTTGATGAACTAACTGAAAAATCTGTCAAAAAAATTCAACAAGATTATGGCTTTGACATCAATGGTATCGTTGGACCCTTATTATGGCGTAAAGTAGTTGAATTATCAAAAAGGACATAAAAAATGTTAAAAATATGATATAATAACTACCCAAGAAGGTGATAACATGCTATCTCATTACTTAAACGAACTTGACTATCAAAATATTCCATCATTTTTAGAAAAATATCTATCTTGTCCATCTCTTATCAGACTTAAAAATGTTGGTTATTTCTGTGGAATGGATTATGCTTCTAAAGACATTTATCACTTTAAAGAATACATCTCTAGATATGATCATTCCTTAACCGTAGCTTTACTTACCTATAAACTAACCAAAGATAAAGTAATGACTTTAGCCGGCTTGTTTCACGATATTGCTACCCCCTGTTTTTCTCATGTTATCGATTATATGAATGGTGATTATTTATTCCAAGAGAGTACCGAAGCCTATACAGAAAAAGTTATTAAAGCTGATGCTTATCTTAAAAAATGTCTAAAACAAGATAATATTGCTCTGGATGATATTACCAATTTTAAAAATTATCCCATCGTCGATAATGAAAGGCCTAAACTATGTGCCGATAGGTTGGATGGCATTATTCTTACTGGTAGTTGCTGGACCAATAACTTTACCTCAACAGACATCATCGATATTCTAGCTGATATTACTATCTATAAAAATGAATTAGATCAAGATGAAATCGGTTTTAAATCACCATATATAGCGAATAAGGTACTAACTGTAAGTGATATTATCAACATCTATTGTCATTCAAAAGAAGATAATTATATGATGTTATTACTATCCAAAATAACGGACTATGCTATTACCAAAAAATACCTTTCATATGAAGATTTATACGTTTATGATGAAGAACTTCTTTTTGATATCTTAAAGACTAAACAAGACAAAGAACTAATGGAATACTTACATATCTTTCAAACGATTAAGAAAGAAGAAATTCCCAATATCGAAAGCCCACAAATAAAGATTAGAAATCTCCAACCTATCGTGGCTGGTAAAAGAATTGCAACTGGTGTATAATTGATTAAAGGAGTTACATAGATGTTTAATGGATATAAATGTTTCGATAAAGGACTTACCAATCGTTATGGCCAACAATTTGAAATCGGCAAATTATATCACTGTCATAATGAGATAAAATTTGGTAATGATGGTAATGGTTTTCATGTCTGTCAAAGACTTGAAGATACTTTAAGATACTTTGATGCCATGCATGGTGAAGTCGATATTGCCAAAGTAATTTGTAATGGTAAATACGATAGTTATGAAGATGATTACAATGGTTATTACGATATGTATTCTTTTGAATATTTATTGATTGAAAAAGTATTAACTAGAGAAGAAATAATTACCTATGGCCTAAATTTATCAGCAATGCCAATCAGGCGCTTTATTTCACAATTTAGATTAACTGAAGAAGAAATAGCTCTATTTAGACAAAAATTTTCAAACAATATCGATATTTTAAATACTATTGCTTACTATCAAGAAGATGATAAAGAAGCCTTTAATCGACAGTATTGTAAAATTAAAAAAATATGATATACTTAAATAAAGGAGAATAGTAAAATGAAAACATTAACGATAAAAAAATGTTTTAAATGCGGAGCCATAGTTAAAATAGTTGAAGATTGTCATTGCGATGACTGTGGTATTACTTGTTGTGGTGAACCAATGAAAGAAGTTCGTGTAAATAGTACTGATGGTGCTATTGAAAAACATAAACCAAACTATATCAAAGAAAATGACAAAATCACCATCACTGTAAATCATGTAATGGACGAAAATCATTATATTGAATGGTTATGTCTTGTTAGTGATAATAGTGAAAAATATGTTTATCTAAATCCAAAAGATGAACCAAAGGTTATCTTTGATAATGTCAAAACAGGTAAAATATATTCATATTGTAACAAACATGGATTGTGGGTAACCGATATAGAATGAGCATAAAGAACTCATTCTTTTAATATTTATAAAAATATCATCCATAATAAGTATGGAGGATAGATCTTATGAAATATATATCAATATGGGAACCTTATGGTAAAAAAGATAATAAAACAACCCATCAAAATCAAAATATTACTACCGATATCTTAATAATTGGCGGAGGTATTACCGGAATAACTACAGCCTATTTCTTAAAAGATAAGCATAAACAAATAACCCTTATCGATAAATCTATATTATCTAAAGGCGTAACAGCCAATACTACCGCCAAAATTACCTATTTAGAACAAGATATTTATCGAAAATTAACTAAAATGCATAACCCTGATATTGCTAAGAAGTATTATGAAGCAAAAAAAGAAGCCATCTGGCTTATGCTTAAAATAATTAAAAATCATAATATTGCCTGTGATTTAGAAAAAGTATCATCAATTCTCTTCACCAATGAAGATAAAAATATCAAAAAAATAGAACAAGAAAAATTAATTCTTGCTTCATATGGTGAAAAGGTTAAAGACTATCATGATAAATATGTTAAATATGGTTTCAGTGTTTCTAATACTTATACCTTTAATCCCCTAAAATATCTAAATGCCCTAGTTAAAATTATTACTCCTTTTGTAAATATCTATGAAAATACCATGGCTACCAATATAAAAAAAGAAGCTGATACCTACATTGTAACTACTAATAATGGCTACATCAAAGCCCAAACGATTATTCTAGCATGTCATTATCCCTTCTTTATTATTCCTTTCTTCTTCCCAATAAAAACCTATATTGAAAGAGAATATGTCTGTGCAGCTAAAGTGACTCAACCTAAAAAGATAACTAAAATCAACATTGACAATCATCTTTATTCATTAAGATATTACCAAAATTACCTCATCTATGGCACCAATGCTCATAAACTCACAAGTAACATCAATTACGCTCCTAACTATGATAAAACAATCGAAGAATTTAGGACTAAATTTAAACTAAAACCAGAATACATATGGATGAATCAGGATATTATCAGTCATGATAAACTACCATTTATCGGCTGCATCAAAGATAATCTATTCATATCTTCAGCCTACAATACTTGGGGAATGACTGGCGGAACAATTGGCGCCAAAATCATTGCTGATTTAATCGATCATAAAGATAATGCCTATATTAAATTATTCAACCCTAAAAGACTTAATATTCCTCTAATAGTTAATTCTTTCATTGGCTTATTTCACTATCTAAAAGCGTATATTCAAGCAATATTTCAAAAAAATAATCCTAAATATATCAAAATTAAAGGTATCACCTATGGTATATATAAAGACAAAAATGGTATTGAACATAAAATAAAACTATTATGCCCACATATGAAATGTCCCCTTGTCTTTAATCAAAAAGAGCATACTTGGGATTGCCCTTGCCATGGCTCAAGATTCAATCTAGATGGTCAGATTATTGAAACACCGGCCAAAAAATCTATCGAATAATTCCATACCCCCTATTTAAGTAGTCATAAAATAAATTTATTTTTGGTGGATGATATGTAAAATATCCAAATACAAAATAGATAATAATTATAATCAAAATACCAATTTCATTTCCATAACTTATCTCTCTTTTATTCATTATATAATAACTGACTACTTGTAAAAATATAAATATTAAGAATAATAAACTAATAGCAATATATGTTTTATGTCCAAATATATCATTAAGTGGAATATAGATAAGTAAATACAAAATAACACTAAATAAGCTAGATATACCATAAGATAATATCAAATTATTATATGGTATCTTTTTCTTCTTATAGATAAAATATTCAATAATACTAAAAATAAGACTACTAGTAACGATTAGTTTCATATGTTCCCAAATACTCTCATTGACTGGAGCAATAATACTCACAAAGGTAATCGGAATCATCTTATAAATAAAATGTAAGATAATAGCCAATATAAAACAAATAAAAACTCCCATAATTTTAATCTTTTTCATATTTAATTGTATGTATCTAAAAAGAAAAATCAACTATTTTAAAGTTAATTTTCTTATTTTCGTCTTTTCTTTTCTATCCTTATCCAAAACATAAAACTTATTAAAATATTGAATATTATCTTCATCTACTAAATATCGTTTATTATAATCGATATAACATTTACCATCATCATCGATTACTAATTCAGCCCCCAAAACATGTTCTGTTAAATCAGGAACCCCTTTTAGTAAACGTGTTTCAAAACCTGTTTTCTCATCGATAATAATCTTGGTAGTTAAACCATTTAATTTATTCATACTTTGTTTAGGAAAATCCATTTTTAAATAATCATCGATAAATTTATCATCACTATAAAAATTAGAACGCATTCGAACATCTTTAAATCCCAAATTCATAGCCCAATTGGTATACTTATCATAGAACTTTCTAAAATCACCAACATCTTCATATAGAACACTAACGGCTGTAGCACTGATATTATTATCTTTAAGTTTAACTATAATCTTTTTAATTTCTTCATCATTGGGGATACTAGAAGTACCAAATATTTTCTTTCTTTTTCCGTAATCGTAATGATGAGTACTAATATTGACAATATCGACAGCACCATTCATATAATCGATACAATCATATAGTCTAAAACCATTGGTAGTTAAAATAACATGTGCCACTTTATCTTTATATAGCTTAATATGATTCATAAATTTCATTAAAAGAAATATATTAAATGTTGGCTCATTCCCTGTAACATTCAAAGATACTCCTCGTTCATTGATATTATTCATAATCAATTTCAAAGATTTATCTAAATTATCTAAAAACAAATTATAATCATGCATCTGGGTATCTTTAGTTAAATGATTAAAACAAAAAGGACAATTTGCTTGACAATAACTTGGAATAACTATCTTTACCGATAGATTACTTCCATGACCTCTACTATTGTCTCTAGCCACAATTGTCCTATAATCATAGTCTTTTCCAATTAGTTTATACACAATATTTTCTTCATTTTTCATTACTACCATACCTCGTAATTTATTATATCAAATTTTCAAGAAAAAAACACCGATAATGATGTAAACTATAGGTTGCATAGTCCTCAAGTATTTTACTTGAGGACTATCATTTCTATTAAAATAATACCATAAAATAAGGGAATGTGCAATAAAAATGGTGGTAATTTTTTAGAAAAAATTTTGTGTCAAATTTTCTTCATAATTTTGATAAATCCTTTATTTATAAGCATCTACGGAGATTATAAAAGTCCTCAAGTAAAATACTTAAGGACAAAATGGTGATAAAGATGCGAAAAATATGGAAGGACAATACGAAGTTAATAATGGCTATATTTGTAACAGTCGTAATAGCCAGTGGAGCAACGTATGCGGCAACGACAATGTATGATTCGAATATCGTTGGCTATGATAATACAACGAGTGGATTAAACTCAAATAATGTGCAAGATGCATTAGATGAAGTCTATAGTGCTGCTTCTAATTATTCTGTATATAATACACGATTAGAAGATGTGGAAGATTTAATCAGAGCCAATGCAGGATTTCACAATTCAATATTTCGAGGCGAAGATATTTCAAAATACATGCCAAGTAGTATTGTCAATGGTGGCGATGGTTCCATATATGACCGAATTGCTGGAACTAATGGTTATTCGTTGTTCCAAGACTTATATGTTGGAGACTACATCATTGCTGATAATGTCAATGCCACGGTCAATGGGATAACATGGCGAATAGCAGGTTTTGATATTTACTATATGTCTGGATATCCAAATGTACTAGCGACTCATCATGCAGTGATTGTACCAGATGAAATGTTAGGAAAAGCTCAAATGAACTCATCGGCTACTACATCTGGCGGTTATGTTGGAAGTTATATGTATACGACGGTGTTACCAAACGTTTTATCTACATACATTACACCAGTATTTAGTAGCCATGTGCTTTCATATAATGCCCTACTGACTGATAGCGTTAATGCTAATGCAACAACTAACCGTTTAGGTGGCAACGGAAATGGAGCAGCTAATGGCTGGTCATATCAAACAAATAGAAAACTTGACTTAATGAATGAAGTACAATTAACTGGTAATTCTAGTGTATCAAGTAGTATGTATGATACTGGAATTGACAATATTCAATTTCCATTATTCAGATTATGTCCAGAATTTAAAATAGCATATATTAGTACAGAACATTCAACTTCGACGAAGGATTGGTATTGGCTTCGATCAGTAGCAGCCACATCGGCTTTTGTTACTATGTATGATTATTGGTATGGAGTAACACAAGAGGCTAACAATTCTGGTGGCATCCGTCCATACTTCTACATAGGTTAATATATCAGGTTGATACCACATCAATCTTTTTTTCTTCCTTTTTCTTCCAATTGACTAAAGGAGTATAATATGCTAAAATATAACTCACTTGCTGGGTAATTATAAATTGACAAAATTAAACATATAATTTATAATTAAACTAGAGGTGAGCTCTACTATGTACAAAGATAAAATTGCCCTTACGATGCATGATATTCTTGAAAAAGAATTTAAAATCGATACCAGAGGTTATCGTATGCAAGAAGTAGACCAATTTTTGGATACTATCATCCGTGACTATAACGAATTTGGTGGCATTATCAACGATTTGCTTGAAGAAAATAAAAAACTTTCTGAAGAAAATGCTGAATTGAAACAAGAAGTACGCAGTTTAAATTCTAGTATTGAAACTGTTAAAGGTGGAGAGAAAGAAGTTACCAATGTCGATTTACTTAGAAGAATAAGTAAGTTGGAAAAGATTATACTTGGAAAAGAAGAATAGAATTATCTGGACAAACGCTGAGTAGCAATACTTAGAGGAAAGTCCACACTCGCACTATCTGTGATGGTAGTAGTGTTTGTGCTTAAGGAAAAAATAACTTAAGGCAGGTTAACCTGACGGCATTCATTTGATCTAAAGGAAACCATGGTCAAATGAGTATAAAGTGCCACAGTGACGATGCTATTTAGAAATGAATAGCGTGAAACGGGTAAACCCCACAAGCGAGAAACCCAAATTATGGTAGGGGAACTATC
>CAZEVZ010000029.1:0-11690 GCA_964514935.1 uncultured Muribaculaceae bacterium | reverse complement strand
GCAATTTTAGATTTGAATTCGATTAGTGGTAAAGATGCAGTTAAATTTTATAATATTACGAGTAAATCAATTATTAGTAGAAATGGTAATGGTTATGTAATTGCTAGTGCTAATGGCGATATTGCGTTAAGTAATTTTATGGGACGTATTAGCGATAATAAATATATTGTCGTAGGTTCACTTGAAGCAAAGATACCTGGCAATGAAAAGAATATTAAGGGTGATTATTTTGAAATCGTCTATACCGATGAAGGAATAATCAACATCGAAAATGATCAGGTAAAATTTCAAGCGACGGCTGAAGGTAGTTATGTATATGCTGGCGATGTTACTATCGATCTAGGTAACAAGAAGATAACTAAAGCTGGCGAAGATGTAATGTCAGTGACAGCAATCACTATCAGTGGCGATGAAAATATTGAAATAATTCCAAAAGCCGAAGAAAAGGAAGACGATAATAGCGGAGGAAACGGTAATGGCGGTGAGAATACCAATCCGAACGATAATCAGACGGGTACCGGTAATGATGAACCGGGACAGGTAATTGTCGAAGATACGTTAACGGTATCTTTGAAAGATTATCTTGTAGGCAGTACATCAATTACAGCTGTGTTCGATGTCAAGAATAGTCAATTAGACGATAACTTGACACTAAAGGTTACCAATTTAGATACCGGTAGAACTATCGATGAAAAATACAATGTCATGAGTGATGAGGAAGTAAGAGTACCAAAATTATCACCAAAGACCAAGTATTTGTTTACAGTTGTCAATGAAAGAGATGAAAATAAATATTTCCAAAAAATATTTGAGACGAATGACTTTGGAGTAAATATTTCTAAAAGTTATGCAACTTCAAGTGAACTCGGCTATAAGATTACG
Organism: uncultured Muribaculaceae bacterium; assembly: GCA_964514935.1. Classification (GTDB taxonomy): domain Bacteria; phylum Bacillota_I; class Bacilli_A; order RF39; family UBA660; genus RUG705. The sequence continues at coordinate 10,808 of CAZEVZ010000029.1, read as the reverse complement.
GTCGATGAAGATAGTGATATTACCGATGTCAGAGTTACACTTAAGCGATTTGATGAGGAAGCAAATGAACTTGTCAACGTAACTAGTTATATGCTTGGTGATTTGGTAGTAAATGTCAGTGGTGAACACGATGGAATAAACTTTTTATCATTGGATAGCGATACGATATATACGGTGGTTTTAGATAATTTTTCAACTGATTCGACAAGATTTAATGATCTATATAACGTATCACTTACATCGATGACTTTAAAAGAAACACCTACTTTTGGTTCGATGAAGCAAGAGACAGGAAGTAATAGTTTTAAATTGTATTTAGATGGAGTTGTCGATAAGGATAATGCGATTACGGGTTATAGTTATTATATTTACGAAGGCAATTTGGTAGATAATAATGTTATTGGTCTAATGGATACGGCTATCGATCCGATTATTAAGACGAATGCCACACCTGTCGAGATAGGTATTGGTGATGGTGAAAATCAATTAAGAAATGATACGAATTACTTTTATAAAGTTGCTATTGAATACTTCGATAATGAAAAATATGTCGAACGTGAATTAGATGGAAGTATCAGTTTATATATCGGTAGCAATCCATTTGTAACGATTACCAAGAATGATGATGAGATTACTTATAATCAAATTGGAGCTACAATTTTAATTACTGATAATAGTTGTTTATTACCGATGCCAGGAAGAGAAAAATGTGACGATACGAGTACGGTTCAGATAGATGTTAGAAAGAGAGATATCAATGGTGAGACTACTTTACCGGGATATCCGATTACTAATGTTGCTTTCGATGTCAATGGAAGCATCATTAAGAAGGATTTGTTAATCGATAATCTAGAACCAGGAGTAACTTATGTTATCTATGTATCGGGCGAAGTAAATGGCAAATTCCAAGTTTTGGAACGTGGTGAAGTTTATGAAAACGAGATTACGACGAAATATTTGGCTAATTTTAATGCCACATGGGAAGATTTTGATAGTACGGTAACGAATGCTATCGATACATCAGTTAAACTTACTGGTATTGAGAGAAGCAATGCGATGAGTTCTAGCGATACAGCCGATATTATTCAAAAAGTGATTGTCAGATTATACGATGGTGAATTTACTGGCAGTTTACAAAATCAACGTTTGCTAGCATCAGAAGAATTTGTAAATACCGATGAATTTAATATTAAAGAGAAGTTCTACGATGGGGCTTTTGAAATTACTGAAGAGACATTTAGTCAGATAGGTGATACGGCAACATTAGCTAGTTACAATGAAAATGGTAAACTTAGCGAGGCTTATACATTGTCTATCGAGGCTTACTATGATGTCAATGAAGGTAGAGCGGTCGGTATTTCTTCAGCTACGGTTAATCATAGTTATATTATCAATCCAGATTTATATACCGAAATTGAAGAACCAGAATTGGTTATTAAAGAGATATATAAGTCAAGAACTGATAATTTCAGTAATTTGCTTACTAATGGTGAGACAGTGGTAGGTTACAATTTGCAGGCAAAATACGATAGAGAAGGTTTTCTTCAGGTAAATAGAACAGTTAATGATATCAATATTTATGTTTATAATGAAGCCGGAAATAAGGTACAGTTCTATGTTATTCGAGACGATGAACTTACTTTGGTCGATAAAATTACGGCTAGTTTAGGTAATGTGGGTAGTTATGAAGATAATATTTATCTAGCCAATGGTACGGAATATGGTACTGAAGATACGATTATGACTAGAGGTAATAAGTATTATATCGGTTTTGAAATAACCTATACCCATGCGAATGGTGTAAGTGGGACACATCCGATAAATACGAATCGAAATGTTCCAGCAAGTTATGGATATTTTCCTGATATTGATGGACGAATGGCGGAAAAGGCATCAGCTAAAGTGAATTATTTATATATTGCTGAATCAACTATCGATAATAAACTTACTTATAATTATGAGATTAAGGATATCGATAATGCTATCTATAAGAATGGTAATGATTATAAAGTATATTATCATATCAACGAGGAAGGCGAGAATGGTTTAACACTAGCAAAGACCGATGATGTAATTAAGACTTTTAGAGGTAGTTTTACGTTGACGGGACTGGCTAATGGCGATGGATATACCCTTTATTATAAGAAGAATATTTTAAAAACTGGTGATTTAGAGAACGATATTGTCAGTTATACGATTGGCAATAATGATCGCTTATTTGATGGTTATCACAATGCTTTAGATAGTATGTATAATTTTAAATATCAGATTATCAATAATCCACTTCAAGATAATAAGGTAACAATAAAGATGTTGGCAACTGAAGAGATGTTGAATCGAATATTCAGTTATAAGATTAAATTTACTGATACCTTAAATAATGAATTGGAAAGAGAAATATGGCAACTTAATAAATGTGATGATGGAAGTAATGATGACGTAAATAGATGTATTCAGGTTTCATATATCGATCTTAAGAATGCGGGAATGAAATCTAATGGAAGCAATACGAATACGATTACTGTAACGGTTCAGGCTATCTACGATAATGGGCTTACAGGTTACAATTATGCGACAGAGATTGGTGAAGGCAAGACTTATCCATATATGATTATGCAAGATGATAGCACAAAGGGAAATGTTGGTAGTTACATTATCATCAATAATCGAGTACTGATGAAAGGTAGTTCGAGATATCCGAAGGGATATTATACTTACGATATCAGTAATGGCTATTTTAACTATAATAGTAAGTATAGTACCGCGGATAAGGTAGCAAATATTCCCGTATCTTTGGATAGCCAGGGTTACTATATATCTTTAGGTTCTTTAAATCCAAAGATGATTTCGGTAGATACGATGAGTAGCGATAATAATGAGTTTTCGTTTAGCAGTATTACGCCGACAATCAAAGAAGACGGGGCTATCAGACTGATCAATGGAGCAAAGATCGATTTGACGCTTAGTGGAGCGGATATTAATGACTTTTGCGATGATGCGAGTGGTAATAGTTGTGTCAATAATGCGAATGGTAATAAGTATCTATATATCGATGTTTGGGATGATGAAAATGAAGTTGGTAGTGATAATAAAGTAGTTCCAACGATTAAAGTACAACTTGATAATAGTAATTTAAATGGAACTTATACGGCTGATATTATCAATTTGTTACATGGAAAGAAGTATTACTATAATGTATATGTATATTTGAACAATAATGGTAATAAGGTCTATACACAATTATTTGATGATAACAAGAAGAATGAACCGGTAACTTATACGTTTGATAGTAAAAGATTAAATGAAATATTTGGTAATAGTTTTACGGTAACTTATAAGGCCAATACAGAAGGAGATTACAACGATAAGTTATTGGATTTGAAATTTAATTTAATTCCATATAGTGAAGATGAAGAAATACCTTTCGATTACGATATCGATTATGTATTTTGTGATGAGGCAACCGAATGCGATTTAGAGAATAATATCTTTAAAAAGCGTGTTACCAATATTGGTACTTCGGTTATCGATACGGTAGATATCAGTGATTATGATTTGGTATTTGGTAAAAACTATTATGTGTATATGTATGTTACTTATAATAGTTATGATAGTACATCAGGAAATATTAGGCAGGTAATATATCCGTTTTATGAAGATATCAATACGGCTCAAACATTTTTGGCAGAACTGGTCAGACCAGAATTTGTGGTAACGAGAAAGGCAAGTTATGTCGATGGAGCTTATGTTATCGATTTTACAGTTAATGCGAGCGATGTCAATAGAGTGCTTGTAGATGGCAAGTACCATATTGAGTTGCTAGATGAAAATGGGGATATTGCTGGTATGTTGCAAGTTAAAGAAGAGGATGAAACATATAGGACAATTTTGTATGGCAATCCTTATGGTGAATACGAATTTAGTTTGGACGATGTTACCAATCAAGCATTCCGTATCACTGGACTTACAGCCAATACGAAATATACCCTAAAGGTTATCGGTAATGCCTATATGAACAACGAAGGTGTCGATAATCCGAATGTGGTAATCGTCAGTGGACCAGCGGGTGATGGTTATAAAGTATGGACAACCAATGCTTATGGTGTTGCCTTTGGTAATGAAGTTACTTATGGTGCAACAAAGAATAGTATTGTTGTTTACTATCCAGGTGGTTCAAACTTTGAAAATGTTCGTGAAGTAATTTATGAAATTGAAAATATCGATACGAAGAAACATTATTATGGTAGTTATACGATTGGTGAAGATAATAAATATTTTGAATTTTCAACTGCTTATGATAGATGGATGTTCGAAATCGATCCAGAGGATATGGACAATAATGTCGGTGAAATCTTTACCGTAACAACGTCCTATATGGTATATGATGCCGAAAGTGGCCATAATATGCCGGTAGATTATACGGTATATTCATCATTAAGCTCAAGATTTACTTATGTAGAATAAAAAAATGGAGGTAATTATGAGGAGAAAATATGATATAAGAAATAAGAGAAATTTTATAATAATTTTAGTTATTGCCATTATTATTATTGGTATTTTCTCCTTGTTTATCTACAAATATAAACAGGCTGGGAAGATAGCTTACGATATTAAAACTGGCTGTATTCTTCAAGATGATAAAAAGAATTTTATCAATATCGATGAAGATGCTGTTTTGAAAGTTAGATGGAGTGGTAATTACTATTTAATCTATCAAGATAAAAAGATTGGTTTAGGTAAGAAGGTAATGGTTTTCGATACGATTTCGAATGCGATGAAGTTGTATGGTAAATATCATGAGATTAAAGAAGATGGTAAAATTGAGGAAATTAAAGATGAAACGACTTTAGCGAATACGAGTGATACCAAATTCTATAAATTGGATGATAGGGAATATTTACTTATCGATAGGGAGATAACTAGTACTGATAAAAGTATCGATGCAAGTCATTATTTACTTGTTGAACTAGATCGAATGGGTAATGCAAAGTTATCTAATTATAAATTAAATTTAAAGACGATCAATCCAACGACATTGCTAACTTCTAAATATAGTTTTGATATTGCTAATGAAATACTTAAATATAATAAATTAGAAATAGATTTAAAGAAAATAATTGGAACAACTAATCAATATAAACCAGATACGCCTGAAAAGAAAGAAGAGGCAACTCAAATTACCGAGAATCAAAATGTGGTAAATGCCAATGTGGCTGGTAATAATCAGGTAGTTAACAATAATACTGGTGGTGGCGAAGAAGAGACCAATATTGAAGAGATAATTGCTAAAACAAAGGCGACTTCGATTATCAGAGTAAGTGAAGGACTTACGCAAGTAGATATCGATTATGTAGTTTTTGATCCTTATAGTGAATATAAATCAGTCTATGCGACGATAGTTAGAAATGGGGTATCAGAAAACATTAAGATGTCCGATACGGATACGCATATGGTACTTACTAATCTTAATCCAGATACAGCTTATAATGTTAAATTCTATTACACAACTATCGATAAAGAAACCAAAGAGACAGTGACGACTAAATTTGAAGAGATAACGGTAAAAACAAAGAAACCGGTATATAGTGTCGTTGGGGATAAGATATCTGGGATTAAGAAGAATGTAACTTATAAAGTATATTTACAAGAGGGATATAACATAAGTAAAATAAAGATGAGTTTTACATTCAAATACAACGATATTGATGAGGATAATAATCCAGTTATTAGAAATAAGACGCTTTATAAAGAATTGACCGTTAATAGTGGTGATAAGGTAGCTTTGGATTTGGGCGAGGGCTTTAGTTTTAAAGATTATGATATTGTCCCTAATTCTTTAGCAAGAATAAATGTTGAGAGTGTAACGGGAAGTAATGGAACGATTATCATCAATAGTTATTTTCCATTTAAGATAGGTGGTTAAAGTGAAGAAAATAATCGATTTTTGTAAGGAAAAATATAAGATATTGATACCCGTTATTGTCGTTTTAGTACTTTTAATTGCTGTCTATTACCTGTATAGAGAGTATCGATACAATAATTATCGTAATAAGGTAGAGATACCGGTATATCAATATTTTGGTGGAGTAAAGAACGATTACACGGCCATTATTAGTTATAATTTAAAGAAAGATATTGTGGCCATTGAGGGTAAGGATAAAAAAATCAATTATGATGCAACACCAATATATTTAAAAAATGAAGATAAGGTTATTTTTCCTAGTGAGATGAGTGCTGTATTTCCATTAAAGGATGGGGTACAATATCGATTATATAAGTATACGATTTATGAGAATATCGATAATAATTATCATCTGACAAGTGGTAAAAATAGTGGTAGTTATAATAATTTCTTTATCTTCGATGGTGAAGGCTTGTATTTCTTTCCTGATGAGGTAACTTTGAAGGTAAATAATAAGGAATTAGTAAAATTGAGTGCCAATTCTTATGCGGAAGTGGTAGGTGGATATACGCTTACTTATTATAATAAGGATAAGGATGAAGCTAAAGTATTAGAGATAGAAGGTAAGGAAGTTACGGCTAGTAATAATTATTTGGATCTATCTTTAAATAATAGATATTTTAAGGTATATGATAAAAAGGTTTTATTGGTACCATCTTATAATTTAGAGGCACTTTTAAGCAATTGACAAAGTAAATAATGAAATGATATAATAAAATTTGATAGTAGATAGATAGGAGTGAAAATATGGAAGCAATATTAAGTAATACGGCGTTAGCAATTGGAATTATGGTTGGACTTGGATTTTTAGGTTTGGGCATAGGAGTAGGTATTCTCGGTGGAAGAGTGGCTGAAGCAGTAGGCAGAAATCCTGAGACCAAAAATGATGTAGTTCATTCAGTTATGACCATTTTGATTATAACGGCGGTATTTTTGTTGTTCTTATTTGCATTTTGTTTCTTGTTATTATTCTTTAATCCATTAGTAACATACTAGAATGGTTATTGTATTTATTATTGTTTGTTTGATTATTGCATTCCTTGTTTCCATAATGTTCTTAATTTTAAAGAAAACAGTTGGAATAGTCAATTCTCAAACAAAGTCATATTTTGTAAATAAATTACAAGGATATGATGATTTAATCCAAAATAAAGAGAATCGACTAAATGAAATTGATAAGTTAATTAAGGATAAGGAAAAAGGAATAAAAGAAGAGGAAACAAATAAACATAATAATGTTGGTTATGCATTTGATAGTAATATTATCGATATATTTAACAATACGAAATATCAAGATAATAATATTATCGAATTAAATCGAAAGATTGATGAAAATTTTGTAGTTAATTATGAAGAGTTAATCAAAGATTTCTTAACGTTATGTGATGATAGGAACGATTATGATTTTTGTGTTAATTTGAGGGGTAAATTTGATAGTGAAGTAATCTATAAACTTAAAAGTACATTACCGGGTGAATTAGAGGGTGTACTTAAAGAATTATTAGATAAGAAAGAATATAAGGTATATGAAACGTTTAAATTAGTGGCTACTTCAAAGAGTATCGATAGTTTTATTGCATACTTGGATGAACTAGTTGATTTAAATAGTCCTATGGTAAAGATATTGGTTGGTAATAAGAGTGAAAATTATGATCATCTAAGTAAATATATTGAGACGATATATAATGATAAGATATATCGAGGAATTAAGATTATATATAAAAATAAGATATATGATTTTAGTTTAAGTGAAAGGAATGTATAGGTATGGATGACATTTGGACTAGCAATTTAAATGATGCGGTAGATAATATTAAGAATAATGATAATATCTATAATACAGGTAAAGTTATCAATGTTAATGATTATAATATTGAAGTAACAGGATTAGATGATGTATCATTTTATGAAGAAATCAATATTAGTGATAAAGCAACCGGTTATGTTTTTGGCATATATCCAGATAGAGTTATCGTCGCTTTAGTTAAAGTTGATGAAGAGATTAAACCTGGAGATATGGTTTATGCTTTGAAGAAAGAATTTAAATGTTTGTTTAGTTTGGATTCGATTGGTAAAGTTATCGATGTTTTTGGTAATGATTTGATTGCCGGTAAGAAATTTGATAATTTGGTTGAGCTTAAAGTTGAAAATAAACCAATACCTTTGATGGATAGAGGACTTGTCAAAAGAGAAATGTTGACAGGAATTACTGGTATCGATTTGATATATCCGATTGGTAAGGGACAGAGACAACTTATTATCGGGGATAAAAAGACGGGTAAGACACAGCTTTGTTTGGATACGATTGTCAACCAAAAGGATAAGAATGTATTATGTATCTATGTAGCGATTGGTAAGACAAAGAAAGAAGTAAAGGATATTTATTATGAACTTACAAGAAGGGGAGCGGCTAGTTATACGATTATTATTGCTTCATTTCATGATGAATTACCAACGAGAACTTATTTGACACCATATGCCGCTTTGTCGATTGCAGAATCATTTATGATGCAGACATATGATGTTTTGGTGTGCTTGGATGATTTAAAGAAACATGCGGATATCTATAGACAGATAAGTCTTGCTAGTAAAAAGACCCCAGGTCGTGATGCTTATCCATCAGATATTTTCTATACGCATAGTAGACTTTTAGAGAAAGGTTGTCAACATAAAAATGGAGGTTCAATTACGATTCTTCCAATTGTTGAGACAAAGAGTGGCGATATAACCGATTATATTTCGACGAATATTATTTCAATTTGTGATGGACAAATTGTTTTATCAGAAAAGAACTTTGCTAAAGGTGAAAAACCGGCTATCGATTATGGATTATCGGTATCTCGTTTGGGTGGTAATGTTCAAGATGATAATATGAAAAAAGTAGGTAGTAAGGTCAGAATTGATTTGCTTTCATATTTGGATGTTAGACAGATTTATGAATTAGCAAATATCGATGAAATGAGTGAAGATTTACAGAAACGATTACGTGAGGGTAAGCAGATGGTCGATAAACTTAAACAATATAAATTTTCACCAAAGACAAAGCAAGAGATGATTAGTAGTTTTGATTTTATGATGAATAAAAATTGATAGAAAGGGTAGAAAGATATGGTAGTTGGAAAAATTATTTCAATTTTTGATATTAGTGTCCAAGTAATTCTTAGTAGTGAAGATGTTAAGATTGGTGATATTCTTACTTTAGTAAACGATAATACATATTCTTTTGAAGTGGTATCGATCAACAATATTAGTGCTACGTGTATTAGTTTAGGTACAACAAGAGGACTTAAAAAGGGCAGTGAAGTAGTAAAACTAAGCAATGGAATTGAGATTGAATACTCCGATAGAATACTAGGTAAGGTATTCGATTCATATGGTAATGCTTTAGATGGTAGTACTGGTGAAAGTGAAAATAAGCGAAGTATCAACCACAGTACTGTTAGTTTAAAAGATGTCGATGTCCAAGCACCAATATTGTGGACAGGGATTAAGGTAATCGATTTCTTTGCTCCTTTACAAAAAGGCTTTCGTATGGGACTACTTGGTGGTGCTGGAGTTGGTAAGACCGTTTTAATTAAGGAACTTATTCACAATGTATATTCATCAATCAATGCCAATGCAGTCTTTGTTGGTGCTGGTGAACGTAGTCGTGAGGGTAAAGAATTATATGAGGAAATGAAAGACTCCAATTTGTTAGATAAAATGACGATGGTCTTTGGACAGATGGGTGACAATCCGGTATCGAGAAGTAAATCAGTTTATTCGGGATTGACTTTGGCTGAATATTTGCGTGATGAGAAAAAGCAAGATGTGCTACTATTTATCGATAATATATATCGTTTCATTCAAGCAAAATCAGAAATATCAACCGAACTTAAGGAATTGCTTATCGAGAATGGTTATCCATCAGATATGGCAGGGGAAATAAGTAAGATTGAAGAGCGAATTAGTTCGACAGAAGATGGTTCAATTACTTCATTTCAGGCAATTTATATTCCAGCCGATGACTATAATGATGAAGCTGTACAGACGATAACTTCCTATATGGATGGACAAATTGTTTTGGACCGTAAAATAGCCGAACTTGGTCTCTATCCAGCTATTGATGTCTTTAAATCAACTTCGAAACTAATCGATGTTGAAAAGATTGGAGAAAGACATTTTAAATTAGTTGAAGAGGTACTTAGATACCTAACAAGATACAAAGAACTAGAAGAAATTATCGCTATTTTGGGTATTGAGGAACTCTCTGAAGAAGATAAAAACATATTCTATAGGTCGAGAAAGTTAAGATACTACTTCTCACAACCGATGTTTGTAGCCGAAGCGTATACGAATATTCCAGGTCAATTTGTTAAAATTGAGGATGTTTTAACCGATGTCGAGAATATTTTAAATGGGGCTTATGACCGTATCGATGAGAGTAGGTTCTTATTTATAGGTAAATATCATGAATGAGAATAATGGGCTAAAGGTAAGAATTTTTGACTTGGAAAAAGGGCTAATAGAATATGAGAATATAAAGATAGTAAGAATTGTCAGTAAGGATTATAATCTTTTGATTATGCAAGATTATCTACCAATATTAGGTGAAATAGAGGGTAGTGTCGATATTAAGAATGAAGATATAGAATTAAATTATAAGAATATTAAGGCCTTTTATATGAATAGTAATAATGAGTTTAATCTACTAATTAAAGAGGGTAGTTAAGATGGAAAAATATTTAGATATTCTAGGAAATATAGCTAATTTCTTACTGGTAGCCGTTATTTTCTTGGTAGTTCTATATATAACTTTTAGGATTACTTTGAGAAATTATAATGTCAAAACAAGTAAGATTAAATT
>CAZEVZ010000028.1:1470-12378 GCA_964514935.1 uncultured Muribaculaceae bacterium | reverse complement strand
ATGATAGTCCTCAAGTAAAATACTTAAGGACTTTGCAACCTATAGTTGACAAAAACATATACATAAAAAAAGATCATCCAGATCTATTTTTTTATACAAAATAATTACTAAGCATATTGGCTAAAATCATCGCCAGTTTTTCTTCTTGCTCTAGCATTGGTGTATCTAAAGACAAAATAATTACTGAACCAATCGAATCCCCATTATTGATAATCGTAGCCACTGTAAAATAGCCATATTCTTTAAAACCAGGTACTATCTCAATATTACTCCTCTTCCTTTCAACAAAACTATCTCTTCGTTCAATCATTGTTGTCAAACTATCACTAATTCCCTGATTTAAATACTTTTTTGATAGATTACCTGCACAGGCAACCACTTTATCTGTATCGGTTACGATTATATTATATTTGAGTACTTGATAAAAAGATTCTGCATATACTGCTGCCATATCCGTAGCATTTTCTATCTGGGAATACTTTTTTAAAGTTATATTTTCCCCATCGACCAATATTTCTAAATTATCACCGTTTTTAATTCTTAAATTCTTTCTAATTTCTTTGGGAATAACTATTCTTCCTAACTCATCTATTCTTCTTATTATACCTGTTGACACATTTCTTCCTCCGTTCATATATAGTCTGGTATAAATTGTAAAAAGTATACAAAAAAAGAGCAATTTAGCCCTTATTTATTACCATATCTCTAATTTTTATCAAAATACCAATTAAATACATCAAATAATGTCTATTTAGATTGTTCTTATCAAGTATAATATATATTTGATTATGCTTATAATCTAAACTAAAATTCTTACTTAATCTATAGGCTTCAATAAAGAGATTATCCCCTTTAATCGGTGAACTTATTTCCTTTGGCAATATCATTGTTGTCATTTTTTCATTATCGATTACTTCAGTTATATTAAGTGATTTAGCCAACTTCTCGAACCATTCTTCATACATATAGATAATCATTTCTTCTCTTAATTTACCGAAACGATCTTCTAGTTCATCCTTTATCTTACAAAAACTATCATATGAATCGACCAAGTTAATCTTTTTATGAATAAGTATCTTTAATTCTGTTTCGTCGACATAATTATCATCAATATGGGTAGATACCGTAATGAGTGGTTTAACATTCTTTTCTTCATCAGTATCTTCTTCGGTTGTTTCACCTTTTGATTTATTTATCGCCTCATTCAACAATTTTAAATATAATTCTATTCCTACCGTATCGATGAAGCCTGATTGTTCTCTACCTAAAATATCACCGGCTCCACGAATTGACAAATCTCTCATAGCAATTTTAAAACCACTACCAAGTTCAGTAAATTCTTTAATCGTATCCAACCTCTTAATAGCAATATCATTTAAGAATTTATGTTTACTATACATTAAATATGCATAACCAATCTTATTACTTCGACCGATTCTTCCTCTAATTTGATATAACTGTGATAAACCAAATCTATCTGCATCGATAATAATTAACGTATTGACATTAGGTATATCAATTCCGGTCTCAATAATTGTCGTACAAATCAAAACATTGAACTTATTATTGATAAAATTGTTCATCTTTATTTCCAACTGATCTTTAGTCATCTGTCCATGGGCATAATCAATTTTTGCCTCTGGAACCAATTTACTTATTTCTAAAACTTTATCTTGAATTTTTTCAACACTATTATATAAAATGAAAACCTGTCCATTCCTAGATAATTCTTTATATATAGCATCTTTTATTACCAAGTTAGATTCTTCAAGTACATAAGTTTGAATCGGATATCTTTCTTTTGGTGGTGTTTCAATTAAAGCCAAGCTTCTAATTCCCGTTAAACTCATCTGAAGTGTTCTTGGAATTGGTGTTGCTGATAAAGTTAAAACATCGACATTGTTTTTATACTGCTTAATTTTCTCCTTATGGGTAACCCCAAATCGTTGTTCCTCGTCGATAACAAGCAATCCTAAATCATTATATTTGACGTCATCGCTAAGTAATCGATGTGTTCCAAACAAAATATCTATCTTCCCATTTGCCAAATCCTCAATAATTTGTTTCTGTTTTGACTTATCGACAAATCTGTTGATAAGCGCAATATTAACTGGAAATGTTGAAAATCTTTCCTTCGCTGCTTCATATTGCTGACTGGATAGAATGGTCGTTGGACAAAGGTAAGCTACTTGTTTACCATCGTTTACTGCCTTAAACATCGCTCTAAATGCCACTTCGGTCTTTCCATAACCAACATCGCCACATAAAAGCATATCCATCGGTTTGTCTTTTTCCATTTCTTCTTTAATCATCTGGGTAGCCCTTGCTTGATCTGGTGTCTCGGTATAGACAAATTCACTATCGAAGATAGCCTGATTTTCATCATCCTTTGAAAAAGCAAAGCCACTAGCTATCTGCCTTTCTGCAGACACTTTAATTAAATCACCCGCGATACTTTCTATTTTTTCACGAACTTTATTTTTTTTCTTTGTCCAATTATCATTCGATAGACTGTTGAGTTTAACCCCAATCCCTTCTTTTCCAGTAAATTTACTTATTCGATCAATATTTTCAACCGGTATATATAAAATATCCCCATCAGCATATTCAAGTTTAATATAATCTTTAGTAAAATTACCCTTATTTATCGTATGGAGCCCCCTATAAATACCAATTCCAAACATTTCATGAACAATATAATCTCCATCATTAAGATTGGTAATAGCCTGTACTCTAGTACCTATTTTATATTTACTTTTATACTTTACAATCTCATCTTTCTTATCAAACAAGTCATTTCTACCGATAACAACATAATCATTGTAAATAAATCCTTCATAGACATTTTTATTAAGTAAATTAACTTTACCTTTTACAATATTATCTTCTTTGGTAAAAATGATATCTTCTATTTCTAAATATTTGACAATTCTTTTAGCACTTTCCTTATTAGGTATACATAGTAATACCGTTTTCCCTTTATCTACATAATTAAGCAAATCTGTTCTTATCTTATTATAATCGCCATTATACTTATTTAATGATAGATATCGGTAGCGATAGCTCTTACTTTTTTTAGAAATATCATCATCAAAATGATAAAAATAAATATTCTGTTTACCTGCAATTACAGTAAATTCATGCATATAATGTGTCGCTAATGGCTGGGGATTGTCATGATCATAATCCATTATTGAATCAACTAATAAACGATAACTATTAACTATCGTATTATAATCATAATAACAGATTATTGCTTTATCTAAATAATCGCCGATACTGGCCACCTCATCGGTATAATTAGCTAAATATTTCTGTTTTCTAATCATCTTGTCATTATAATTGTCTAAAATAAACTCGGTAAATGGATATACCGTAATTTCGTCCAATTCTGATAATGATAATTGTGTTTCAACATCAAAGTATTTAATACTTTCGATTGTATCGCCCCAAAATTCTATTCTTACAGCATTTTCACAAGAAGTGGGAAAAATATCTAAAACATAACCACGTACCCCAACTTTACCTGTACAATTGACAATTGTTTCTCTTTCATAACCTAAATTATAAAGTTCTTCAAGCAATTCCTCTCTAGCAATATCCATTCCTTTTCTTAAAACAATTTTTGCCTTTTCCCATATTTTCTTACTTGGTAAATAACGCAATGCTCCCATTAAATTGGTAACTACGATATATTTACTATCGTTGGCAAGCATATTTAAAGTAGTTATTCTTTCAACTTTAAATTCTGGACTAATGGCAATCGCTTCACTAGTTAAAAAATCATCCATGGGAAAAAACAGCACTCTATCTGTATAATTAAGTAAAGTCTGATATAATAAATTAGCCATATATGTACTACTTGTAACGACCAAAATGCCTTTATTATTTCTAATAAAAGCATCGTATATATTGATACATGTAAGTTCTTTATTTAAACCAGATACACTATAATCATCCGTATCATAAATTTCAAATAAATTATCAAAAAATTTCATTTATATCCCTCTTGATCTACTTATTATCTTCTTTACTATTATATTTTCCCATAAGCATATCTCTATTCATCATTACATAATCTTGCATAAAATCATCAAGTTTGGTAAAAACTTCCCTCAAAACTCTATTTTCTTCATTCGTAAAGCTTCCTAACACATATTCTTTGGTATCGATTGCAGCCTTTGAAATTCCAATTTTTAATCGTAAAAAGTCTCTTCTACCCAAATTTAAAACAACATTCTTAATTCCATTATGTCCACCATCACCATGATTAAATAAAAGTTTAAATGTACCAATTGGCATATCCAAATCATCTTGAATAATTAAAATAGCTTCCGGTTTTATTTTATAGAAATTGACATACTTTAAAATGGCTTCTCCTGTTAAATTCATAAAGGTTAATGGCTTGATAAACATTACATGCTCATCAGCCATACTTGTTTCATATTCCATTGCCTTAAATTTTCTATTTACTTTAAACTTTGCCTGTTTTGTCACATAATCTAAAAACATATACCCCACGTTGTGTCTCGTATTTTCATATTCTTTTCCTGGATTTCCCAAACCAACGACTAATCTCATCTTAATCACTCCCCTCGTGGTATTCTTTATATATTTGCCCTTTAGCAACTTTTCTCTCTTTAGCAACTCGTTTGATTGCTTCCATACTAGAAAGTCCACTTTTAATATACATATTTACATTATCTACGACCGACATATCGGTTTTGACAACTTCGTTATTTGCTTCGACAACAATGACAAATTCACCTTTAACATCGATTGTCTTGATTGCTTCACTGATATGACCGACAAAAACACTTTCATGTAATTTGGATATTTCCCTAGAAATACTTATATATCTATCTCCAAAAACTTCCAACATTGCCGATAACGTCTTCATAATTCGATGAGGTGCCTCGTAGAAAACCAAAGTATACTCACTATCTTTTAGCATTTCCAACTCTTCATACATCTTTTTCTCTTTTGCTGATAAAAATCCATAGAAAGTAAAATGTTGCGAACTAATTCCCGACGAAACTAACGCCGGTATCAAAGCCGTCGCCCCTGGCAATGCAATTACATTATAGCCGCTATCTTTTAAAAATTTTACCGTTTTATAACCTGGATCACTTATGATAGGTGTTCCTCTATCAGTGACAATAGCCACATTTTTTCCGTCTCTTAAAAATTCTAAAACCTTATCTTTTACCATATCTTCATTATGGTCATCCATATGAATTAACTTATTCTTAATTTCAAAATGATTCATCAATTGCAAAGTTACACGCGTATCTTCAGAAAATATAACATCGACCATTTTCAAAATAGTTATCGCCCTAAAAGTCATATCTTCCAAATTACCAATTGGGGTTGGTACTAAATATACACTAGGACTATCATCATAACTTTTCTGCCACATTTTCATCACTTCCAAACATATTTTTTACTTCTTCAACATAAATTCCATCTTCATCATAAACAACGAGTGGCGGTAATATTTTTAAACCTGGTCGCCCATTTTTTATTCCTTCAATAAGAAGCATATTGGCTTCTTTATTTGCTTTTGGATACACAAATCTCATTTTCTTGGGTTCGATTCCATTAGCTTGCATTACATTGATTATCTCGATTAACCTTTCCGGTCTATGAACCATGGCTAAAGTACCACCGCTTTTTAACAAATATTTTGCTTTAATGATGATATCTGCCAACTTTATTTTAACTTCATGCCTTGCAATCGCCTTACCACTATTGTCATTTATTAAACTCCCATCACAATACTTAAAATATGGTGGATTACAAGTAACGACATCAAACGTTTCATCATCGAAATAATTCTCGATATCCATAACATCGGCATTGATAAATTCAATTTGTCCATCTAATTCATTTTCTTTAATTGAAGCACTTCCCATATCGTAAATATATTTTTGTAATTCAACGCCAAAAATCCTAGCCTTTGTCCTAAAAGACATAAGCATAGGCACCGGAGCATTACCAGAACATAGATCAATTATTTTTTTATCTGTCAGTTTTAAAGTAACGAAATTAGCTAGTAATACTGAATCTAACGAGAAAAGAAAATAATCATTATCTTGATATATAATCATATCATCAAAATTAAGTAATCTATTCCTTACTTTCATTATCCGCTTCACACTCGATAATTTCATTGGTTTCATTCAATAAAATCTTATATTTTCTTTTGAATACATCCACCGAAATTACTTTTCCTTCACCATCTTTAATCTTTACCTTATTTCCAACATCGGGCAATCCTTTTTTATATTCATTATAATTTTCATTTTCATATTTTAAACAACATAGCAATCTACCACAAACGCCATTGATTTTTGTCGGATTCAAAGACAAATTCTGATTTTTTGCCATATTAATTGAAACACTATCAAATTCTGTTAAAAAATTATTACAGCATAGTTTTCTACCACAAGGTCCAAAACCGCCAATATCCTTTGCTTTATCCCTAATTCCAACTTGTCTAAGTTCAATTCGTGTTCTAAATATAGCACCCAAATCTTTTGCTAATTGCCTAAAATCTACTCTATCATCGGCCAAAAAGCGAAAAATCAATTGTTCTCTATCAAATGTATAACAAGCATCGATTATTTTCATTTCAAGTCCATATTGCTCGATTAACTCATTACATTTTCCAATAGCTCGTTCCGCATCCTTTAAATTACTCAAATATCGCTTATAATCAGATTTTGTCGTCAACCTAATGACTTTTTTATATTCAATATCTGGACTAATATCACTATCAGAAATAAATCTAACTACTGTACCAAATTGTAATCCTTTTTCTGTCTCGACAATTACCGTACACTTTTCATGTACATTGACATCTGCCGCATCGAAGTAATATACTTTGCTACCCTCATTTAATCTAACTCCAACTACTTTCATTTCTTCCTCCAAATTTTACTATCACACTGTCGATTAACAAATTCATATTGACATTGTTTTTTATTTTATCTTTTACTAAAATTAAATAATTGATTTTATTAAGTAACATTATTTCAGTATTTTTATCAGCAATTTTTCTAAAAATATTCCCATAATTCAAATACTTAATCTGCTCAATTCCAGCACTAATTTTCATAATATCATAATACATATCGATCATTTTGTCAAAGAAAGTTATAAATTTACTACGTTCCTTTACAGGGATTTCATTAAACAATAATTCTTGCTCGTCGATTATCGCCTTAATGCCCATATTTTCAAGTTTTTTAACAAAATTAACAACAAGTTCATCAATCTCATCATTTACTGATTTTCCACTATCGTTTGTCAATCTAATCACTTGACAACGTGATATAATCGTCGTAAGTAAATTATTAAAATTATTTGTCATCAAAATAGCAACCACATCATTATCTGGTTCCTCTAAAAATTTTAACATTGAATTCGCTGTTTCACTACGCATTTTATCGGCATCTCTAATGATGTATATTCTTTTACTTCCTTCAATTGCCCTTCTCGAAAAATCTAACTGTAAATCCAATATCTGTTGTTTTTTTATTAACAGGCCATCAGGGGTAACTATTTTAATTTCAGGATAATTATCATCATCGATCTTGCGACACAATATCTCTTTACTCCCATCATCGAGATTATTTGTAAGAATTTCTTTAACAAAGGCTTTAACTATGTCAAATGCTTCACGATTGTTATTTTCATCAATTAAATATGCATGACTAACCTGATTGTTCTTAATTTCATTCATCATCACATTGTAAGCTACTGCTTGTACATCTTTATAATCATCTAGCATAGTTACTACCTCCGTCTATTTATCTTTTCAATGTCTTAAATTGTCCACGATCAGCACTATCAACAATTTCGTTATTCTCAAATGCAATATTTAAAAAATCTTGAGTATGTTCTTTAAACTCGAAAGTATTAAATATCTTATCGATAAATAATTCCATTGCAATTTTTACAGCAGCCTTCGTATGTCTAACTAATCCGCCCTCACCCAAAGAAAATTGAGGATGATGAAGGCCACTAGTACTTGCCGGCATCGTATAAAAATAATCAGGTAATCTATCTAACAAATCTTTAGTACTATCGCTATTTTTTTCATCACTAATATAATTTAATTCTTTTTTCAAACACTTTACTTTTTTCCAATATAACTCCCTACTCCCTAAATACATATTAAAGAAAACAACACCAACATAAGTATTGATGGTATGCCACATAAAGCCACTAAACATACGGTAATAATATTCATTGGAATAATTACATTAAGTGGTAAAGCCAATTTATTATAGGCATAAATAAACAATACTGACATAATTATTTTTTTAATAATATTAAATATTTTTTGTAACATATATTTCACCCACTAAAATATATGCCTTGTCCATCTCTATTATGCAATATCTTTTCGATCTTCAAAAGCCATCTCTAAAGTCATCGAATCAATATATTCAATATCCGTCCCCATTGGAATACCAATTGGTATTTTAGAAACTCTAACGTCGTATTTATTAAGAATTTTTTTAATATATTGCATCGTCGTTTCTCCCTCAATACTAGGTTTTAAAACAACAATAACTTCCTTTACCTTACTATTCTTTACTCTATCAACCAAACTTTCTAAATTTATATCCTCTGGATTTATTCCTTCGAGCGGAGAAATCAATCCCCCCAAAACATGATATACACCTCTATAATTACCCATTTTTTCAAACAAAACGATATCTTTAGGTTTTTCTACCACAAATATTGTCCCATTATCACGAGTCGTGTCATTGCATATATAACACTTATCCATATCTGTAATATTATTACAAATTGGACAACGTTTAATTTCTTTAATTTCCCTTAATGAATTGGCAAAATTATCAATTTTTTCCTCATCAAAATTTAAAATTGAAAAAGCCAATCTTTCCGCCGATTTTTCACCAATTCCAGGTAAATTTTTCAAAGAATCAATCAAATTTCTAATACAGTTTGGATACATTATAATCAAAACCTCTCAATATTTTAAATTTTTATTTAATAATTACATTAGTCCAGCCAATCCTTGACCATATTTACCCATTTTCTTTTCTTTATCAATTGAAACTTTCTTAACCGCATCATTCATTGCGACCATTAGCATATCTTCAAGCATTTCTTTGTCATCTGATTCAATACTTTCCCCTTCAGGTAAATTAATTTTAACCTCAAGCACTTCATATTTACCATTGATTTTAACATTCACAAGCGAAGAACTTCCTTCATATTCCGTCTTTTCTAACTCTTCTTGATCTTTTTGTAATTGCGCCTGCATTTTTTTAGCTTGTTGCATAATCATCTGCATATTCATATCTAATCACCTTTCCTTTTTTCTATCATTTAAACTCGTTAAAATATTATACCATATAGCTAATATATTATTTTAACCATATCACATATTATTTGAACTCAATGATCTCTTCACCAACTAAATCAAACAATTTATCAACAACCGTCGGTTCATTCTTCTTTTTTTTCTCACTAATTTGCTCTTTTTCTAACTCTTTTAAAGTATATTTTTTTCCTTTTTTAAAATCATCCATATACTTATCACGCCACTGATTCCATTCATTTTGATTCAAAATAGCAAAATTATATTCATCTTCAAACACGACAGCTAATAGTTCATAACATAATTTATAATTATCATACACTTTATCGACAATTGCATCATTCATTGCTGATAATATTATATATCCCTTTCCTGCAACTTCCAATTTAACATCTGCAAGTGTGCCTGCAGCCACTTTAAATTTTTTATCAGTCAAATAGTTGCCAAGCTTACTCATACAATTTTGTAAACTAATTTTTACCTTTTTATCAGCCACAGCAAAGGCATTATTGATAATTATTTCCTTATTTTTATTGACATTGGAAATATTTGTTACATTATCTTCTATAGGTATACTATCATCACTAGATATATCATTGTCAGTCAAATTTTCTTCTTTCTTATTTTCAATTGATGTAAACTGAAAGGCCATATCATAATTTTTCTCAATTGACTCCTTTTTATTATTTACACCCTTTTTTTCAATGACATTTACACCATTAAATTCAATATTATCAGCCAATTTATTCATAATTATCAAAAAATTAGTCGTTACCAAGACCGATTGTTTTGACACGTTCTTTAATTTATCAAATAAATCGTTAAGACACTCGACAATATAGAAGATTTCAACATCTGAATATAAAGAACTAACTTTTTTGACTGCATCTATCTCACTCTTAATATATTTGCCACTAACATTTTGCTTATATAGAATAACATCTTTTAAAAACTCAACAATACCTTCTAAAAATTTACCATAATTCTTACCAGAACTACTCATGTTTTCAAAAAATTCCGTTACTTTTTCACAATTATTTAATTTTATATTACCAAGTAATTCGACTATTTCAACATTAGATATATTACCACAAACTTCATACACATCACTAACCGTTATTTTTTTACTAGTAAAGGAACGAAGTTGATCCAAGAAGTTTATCGCATCTCGCATTCCACCATCAGAAATTTTAGCTATTTCAACAAGTGCATCTTCATCGATCTTAATCTTTTCTAAATCTGAAATTTCACGAAGTTTTGTAATAATATCAACAGATGTAATCTTATTAAATTGAAATTTTTGACATCGAGATGTAATAGTTAATGGTATCTTATAGTATTCGGTCGTAGCCAATATAAAAATTACATGTTTCGGTGGTTCCTCTAAAGTCTTAAGTAAAGCATTAAATGCTTGCGTAGTAAGCATATGGACCTCATCGATAATATATACCTTATATTTTGCACTATTAGGCACCAAATTTGCCTTTTCACGCAATTCCCTAATTTCATCAACACCATTCTTACTAGCCGCATCAATTGCAAGTACA
>CAZEVZ010000028.1:0-1460 GCA_964514935.1 uncultured Muribaculaceae bacterium | reverse complement strand
GTCTTATTGGACGGCATTGCTCGTCTTTTTAAATGTCTATATCATAGTCATCATAATCTTTATCAGTTCCATAGTTTTGTTCATAAATATAGTCATTTATTTCTTCTTTTCTAGAAGTGCCATCAGCAATATCGTGTAAATTAGAATCTTTGTAATAATTTAATTGATGATATGTAGTAATTTCATCAACAACATTATTAATATCAGCATCAATTTAAATTACATCATTTGAATCAAGAATATTTAAACAACTATCACACTTATTACATGCATTACCATCTATTGGATCTAGACAATTAACCATTTTTGCTAATATTTTTGCCATTGTCGTCTTACCAGTACCTCTAGGTCCTGAAAATAAATAAGCATGCGTAATAGTCCCATTTTTAACAGAACTAGCTAAAATTTTTTTTATTTCAGTTTGGCCAACCACTTCATCTAACTTTTTAGGACGATATTTACGATATAATGCTAAATATTCCATATTTCACCTCGCTGTTTTCTTAATATTATTATATCACATATCACTATTTATTTCTCTTATTTTCAAAAAATAACTGCAACATTTTCATATATTTTGCCGTTTTTTCACCATCAGCTATTTTTTCTACTTCAATGTATTTATCAATTTTAAAACATACATTTGTTCTATCACATAAATAGTAAACTTTTTTTATCCTACTTTCAATGATAGCCCCCGTACACATCATACATGGAGATAAAGTAACATATAGCTCACAATCATCAAGTCGCCAGTCACCAATGTGCTTACATGCCATTTCAAGCGCATCAATTTCAGCATGACCGATAACTGATTTAAAACGATTTCTAGTATTAAATCCCTCACCAATTATTTCATTATTTTTAACAACAATTGCTCCAACAGGAATATCATCATTATCATAAGCAATCTGTGCTAAATCAATTATTTTATCAATATATTCATTCATATAATCACCAATAATAATTATATCAACAACTACCAAATAATTAAAGCATAATTGAAGTAATTATTATATTTATAAAGAATGAATTTATATTTATTGTTATCAACAAGTGTGTATTCAAAACAATATATTACTAACAATTATTATCATTATTGCAATGTTCCACGTGGAACATTGCATTGGCCTCTAACTAATAAAAGAAATAAATATTTCCCGGGAAATATTTTTAAGAAATAAATATTAAACTTTTGTTTTAATGTTCCACGTGGAACATTAAAACAAAAAAAAAACATCTAAACAATAAACAAATCAAATTCTCACCTTATTCTTAATGTGATAATTTCATTAAAAAAGCGTACAAAATAGCACAAGAATCAAATAGAATTAACAAAGTACCGCTTATAAAATATTACAATGTTCCACGTGGAACATTGTAATATGATAATGTTCAACCCATAATATCATACTTAAATTAATATCTAACAAAAATAAATAGATAAGATAATTCATAAA
>CAZEVZ010000027.1:0-12564 GCA_964514935.1 uncultured Muribaculaceae bacterium | reverse complement strand
AGGAATTGGCTGATAAATATAAAATACCTTACTACTCGCAATCGATTGAAATTGGTGTTAGAGTAGAAGTTAGAAAAGATATTATGGAAGATATAACCAATGTTATCTATGATCCGACAATATTTATCAAAACAAAAACTTATAGTGATGAAATTAGAACTTTCTGTACTAATCCAGGTGGATTTGTAGCTAAAGAAAACTATTATGGATATATTTGTGTCAATGGACACGCATTAAAAGATATTAAATCAAATAATACTAATTTTGCCTTTATTTCTAAAGTAAATTTGACAGAACCGGTTACTAATACAAGATTATATGGCGAATCAATTGCCCGTATAGCAAATGTTTTAGGTGATGGTAAACCGATTATTCAAAGTTTAAAGGATTTACGTAATGGCAGGCGTAGTGAGTGGCATCGAATCAACAAAGGTTTTATCGAACCGACATTAAAAGATTGCGTGGCTGGAGATTTAGCCTTGGTTATGCCTCACAGAATAATTACTAATATTCTTGAAGGTTTAGAAACGTTAGATAAGATAATTCCCGGTGTCAATAATGATGATACGTTATTATATGGTCCAGAAATTAAATTCTTTTCGAATGAAATTGAAACAAATAATGATTTTAAATTAGAAAATGATAATATATATTTTGTTGGCGATGGAGCCGGTAAAGCAGGAAATATTGTCACAGCTGCAGCTACTGGTTTGATTGCTGCAAGAGATATTGTTGGAAAGTGCAAATAGCACTTTTTTCTTGCATAAAAAGATATTTTTTGATATTATTTTATTAGAGTAAAGAGGTAGGAATATGATTAAATATATTTTATTGACACTACTAGGTTTTTATCTTTTAATTAAGGGAGCCGATTTATTCGTAGATGGAATTTCTTCAACTGCTAGCAATCTAAAAATACCTAAAATTATTATTTCGTTATCGATTGTAGCTTTTGGGACTAGTGCTCCAGAATTATTTATTTCTTTTAAAAGTTTACTTTCCGGTAATAACGATATTGTATTTGCTAACATTGTCGGGTCGACAATTGTCAATTCGATGCTCGTTTTAGGAGTGGCAGCCATGATAAAACCAATGAAGGTAAAAAGTGAAACAATTAAAAGGCAATTACCGATGCATCTAGCAATTATTTTCTTATTTTCAGTATTACTTTTAGATAGAACTTTCGATGGTACAATAAATACGATAACTAGAAGCGATGCACTAATATTATTTGTTATATTCTTATATTTTATATTTTATATATATAAATATATTAAGAGTACCAATAAAGAAAAAATAGTAGCTAAACCTAAATGGAAATTATCTAAATCAATTATTATTGGTTTAATTGGGCTCGTATCGATTGCTATTGGAAGTGATATAGCAGTAAATAATTGCGTAAATATTGCTAATTATCTTCACGTAAGTCAAAAAGTAATTACAATGGTAATTTTAGTAATTGGGACATCAATGCCAGAACTGATTATGGCTATAACTTCTGTTAAAAAGAATGAGTATGATATTATTATTGGTAATATAATTGGAACAAATATTTTTAATATCGGATTTGTTTTAACTTTACCAATCATTATCTTTGGTGGGGTAACTACGACGGCTTTCCATTTTCCTGATATGTTTATTATGACAATGGCTGGATTTATCTTATATTTATTTGCTAGTGATGATAGGAAATTGGACAAAGCTGAAGGAACAATTATGTTAATGATATTTATCATCTATTATGCTTATATTTTAATTGTATAAAAAAATAATATTCGTTTAAGCAAATATTATTTTTTTTATAGTTATTTAATGTCTTTTTCTTCTTTTTTTCTTGAACTTGACATCATATAAAGTATAGAAATACATAAGTAGTGTCAAAGAGATAATTACGCCACCAACAATATCACTAATCCAATGTACTCCAGAAGCAATTCTTCCAGCAAAGACGCCAAGAAGTAATAAAATAGTTATAACATTAGTTACTTTTAAAAGTTTATCACCAAGATAATTTTTGCTGATAATTATCGATGATATACATATACATATTGCTAAGATGGTGTGGCTAGATGGATATGATGCTTCAAGGTTACCATCGATAAGTATTGGACGATAGTTTATAATAAATTTTTCAAAAGCAACATAAACAACAGCCATCAAAAGATATAAAACACCAAGGGTAATTATTTCTCTATCTACTTTAAATAAACTCTTTCTTTTAATTAGTTGAATTAAACCAACTAATCCATAGATTAAAACAATTAAGATAACAACAAGTCCAAGTATTTCAGTTATTTTATAGACTGTCATATGAGAACCAACTAAATTATTAAAAGCACTGTTTATTTTAGCAAATCCTACTTTTGAACCTTCCGGTCCAATAGCTTTGACATCTATTTTTTTTACTAAGTATGTATAAGCCACAGAAATTATTGTTAAAATAATCGACAATATAATATTTTTCTTTTTCATTATTTTTACTCCTCACTTCTCTTAACTAAAGTATATCAAAAAAATGATAAAAATAAAAGAAATATTAATTTTTAAGATTTAATATTTCTTTTTAATTGCTCTGTTTAGCATCTATTATTTCGTATAAAATACATTCATTGCCAGATAATCTGCTATCTTTTTCATCGCATAAATTTCCTTCGATGTGATCGGTTGTTTTAGTTTTATTAATACATCTATCTTGGTTTACTAATGTGTAACCACTTGGGCAGATTTTTTTATGTGTCGCATCTTCAATTCGTTTTTTTGTGCACATACTACCACTCACGGTATAGCCTTCTTTGCAGGTATAATTACCTATGGCTTTGGTATATGTAAAGGTGTCTGGGCATAGTTCGGTATTGGTGTCATATCTATCTCCATTAGGGCAAATATAAGGCTCGCTTGGATTAGGATCGTAACATCCTCCATTATAGTTTATATCGTTGCCTTCACATCCGGTTGGAGTTGGTAATAAAGGTTTAGGCCCCATAGCACATTTACCATTGATAATTGCATGTTCTTGTTGATAACATCTTTCTGTCGGATATGTAGCACTTGACTTATCTTCGCATAAGTATTCATTCCAATCACCAACATCTCTAAAACTTGGAATTCTAATGTGACCTCTTTGAATAAGTTCACCTGTTTCACATTTGAAATTAGGGGTTGCATCGATTTTTTCAACTCCAGTACATTTATTATCATTAGTCAATGTAAATCCTTCTGGACAACCATATTTTTCACTATCAATGGAATTAGTTTCTTCGTAGCATTTATTTTCATATTCATAGTAACCATTTGGACATATATCTCCTCTACTAGCAGCAATTCTACCAGTTTCTTTAAGACAAAAATCGCCCTCTAAGGTATAATCTTTATCACAATATTTACCAGTTCGTTTGGTTTCTCTTAATTCTCTAATTTGTTTATTTGTCAAATTTTCAACATTTAAATTTGCATTATTTTGAAGTATTTCATTAATATAAGCAGCCTTTACAACGCTAAGATTATATTTATTAGCTAGTTCTCTATCTTCTTTAGTAACTTCTTCAATAATGGTAATTGTCGCATGAATTTGCTTGTCTTCAAATTTCTTGGTTAGATTGTCGGTAACAACTCCGCTATCTATATGGCCTGTTGAATATAATAAAATAGGGATTTCATCTTCTGCTACATAGCCATTAGCTATTACGTTATCAGTAATCACTTCTAGAACAGTATCTAAATTTTTACCTAAGAAATTCCCTTTTATAACCTCTTTAGCATCTTCATTTAAAGGAACGACATTGATAACTTTGTCACTTTTATTTAATCTAATTTCAATGCTAGGATTTATTTCTAAAGTAATTGTTGACACGACTCTATTATCCCAAAGAATGAAGCTACATATTCCAAATAATAGTAGTGTTAAACCAATAATTATAATCTTCTTATTCATAAAAAACCTCACTTATAATATCCATTTTATTATAACACTATTTAGAGTAAAAGACCAGATTAAATCTAGTCTCTAAATTACTTTTCAATATAGCCACTGATAGATTTGGTATACATATCATCAGTAATGCTCTTATATCTATTGCCGCTATAATCATCAGTAAAACCATTATATGCTTTATATACTTCACCAGTTTCAGTATCGTATACTCTCTCATAACCTAAGGTAGCATCGCTCTGTTTTTGGCTGATGATATCGTAAGAATTATTTCTTTTTTCCCATGAATCCATAATCATATCAGATATTGAATCATATACTTGTTGATTGGCTTGAATTGTAGCAGTAAGGGTTGCTTCTTCACTATTGAAGCCATTTAAGAATTTATCACTAAAGGTAATAGTACTTATGCAGTAATCTAATATTGGTTGCCAATTGTTAAATTCATCATCAGGTGTAGCCATAAAAATTATGTTATAAACATTTAGTGGGAAAACATCTACTTTTTCACTAAATAAATTCCATATATCGGTATTTATATAATATGAGCCGGCTGATTTAACACTAGAGGTAAATAAGCCTTGCATAAGATCGCCATTATCATTTTTGAATGTTGCTCTTAAAACGTCGCCGCCTAGTGGTGTAGCTCCTAAATTTTCAACGACATTAAATTCATTTAGATAAGGAAAATATGCTGTTTTAAGCTCCGTTTCATTACTCAATTTAGCATTACTATTCCATACTTTATAAAATGCTTCAGTTGTCTGTGGATCGATAGCAGCCAATTTAGAAAACATAGCATCTGGATATAATTTAGCATAAGTACTTCTAGCTTTTTCACTCTTTAAAAAGCCTTCTTGTTTTAGTCCAAATAAGAACATATAATCTTTGTTCTCTGGATTATATACTTTAAAACTATAATGTATATAATCTGCTGGGGCCACTTCTACTTTCCATCCTTTAGGAATTTTTAAACTGACCAATCCATTATTATAATCTTCATATTTTATTTCTTTGGTTATAGATTTAGTAATTTTTACATCGTTAAAACATCCCGTCAATGTAAACATTATAGCAAACATAAATACTAAAGATAATATTTTTTTCTTTTTCACTTCTTCATTCTCCTTCTTTTTATTTTTACAAGTATATTATATCACGTATAATGGAGATATGTAAATAGTCTCATTAGATATGTTTGATTAAGTTAACAAAGCATTTATTTTCAAGTAATTACTTGACTTTTTAATTTGTTTTTCCTATAATCAAGAAAGAGCATTTAAGTAGTTAGTGTCTACCTCATTTCTACTTCTTAGTGGGGTATTAAGGGGGTGATTTTATATGAAGAAAAGAGAATATATTATTCATATTTTCCGATATATAATCATCATTTTATTGTTATTGTTAGCAATAATAGTAGCCATAAAAATAGACACTAGTCTTTTGATAGACTAATGTCTCTTCACTAGTTGAGGTAGACATTCAATTACTTGAATGCTCTCATTTTTATTATATGAGACTTTCCTCTTCATATACATTATATCTCATATCTTTTGCTATTTCAAGTATTTAGTAGAAAAAATACCAACTACTCTTTAGTCAGTATTTTTTCTATATATAAAACTATTAAATACATTAAATAAGAAACTATCAATAAAATAACAATTCCTGCGAATACCAGATTTAGATTAAATACTTGTGAGCCATAATTTATCAAATAGCCAATACCTGATTTGGATACGAGGAATTCACCCATGATAACTCCGACCATGCTCATACCAACATTTATTTTTAAACTACTGATTATTACATGATAATTATAAGGTATGACTAAGTATCTAAGTATTTGCCATTTACTGGCATGAAAACTATGCATCAATTTAAGCATATTTTTATCTGTACTAATAAAGCCAGCATATACACTAGTTATTGTAATAATTAATGAAATAAGCAGGGCCATGATGATAATCGATTTGATGTTAGCGCCACAAAGAATTATGATAATTGGGCCTAAAGCTACTTTAGGAAGACTATTAAGAACTGTTAAATACGGATCCATTACTTTATATAAAAACTTACTGAACCATAGAATTATCGCAATTAGGGTTCCTAATATAGTTGCGAGAATAAAACTAATAATTGTTTCGTATATCGTTATCCATATATGATTAAATAGATTATTAGTTTTATATAGATTGGTAATTGTGGCGATAACTTTTGATGGTGATGAGTAGATAAAAGCGTTGATGATATTTCTTCTAGATAAATACTCCCAAATAAATAATAGACATAATAATATTAGTATTTGAGTAAATAGAACTACTAGTTTATTTATTTTTATTTTTTTTAAATATTTTTTATATTCATTACTCTGCATGGATATCGATCTCTTTCCATATCATATCGTAATAGTAGGAAAATTCCTTACACTTACGATTATTTATCGGAGTACTTTTTTCAGACATTTCAATATTGAATATTTTTTTAACTTTAGATGGTCGATTGCTAAGGACAGCTACTCTATCGGCGGCGCTACATGCTTC
Organism: uncultured Muribaculaceae bacterium; assembly: GCA_964514935.1. Taxonomy (GTDB): domain Bacteria; phylum Bacillota_I; class Bacilli_A; order RF39; family UBA660; genus RUG705. The sequence goes on along the minus strand of CAZEVZ010000027.1, from coordinate 6,093 downwards.
TCCGATATCGTGGGTTATCATAATGACGGTCTTTTTTTCTTTTTTAATAATCTTATAGACATCGTCAGCAACTGCTAATCTTGTCTGATAATCCAGGGCTGAAAAAGGTTCATCTAAAAGTAAAATATCCGGTTTTAAAGCTAATGTTCTAATAAGTGAAACTCTTTGTCTCATCCCCCCAGATAAACTGCTGGGATAACTATCTATAAACTCTGATAGTCCATAGGTATTTAGTAATTCTTTGACGTAATTAGTATTTTCCTCTGTAAGAATTCCTTTAAGTTTAAGTCCTAATAACGCATTATCCAAAATTGTCAACCAGGAGAACAGACAATCGCTTTGAAGCATATAACCAATTTTGATGTTGGGAGCAATATTTATTAGACCACTAGTTTTATCGTCAATTCCGCCAATAATATTTAGAAGCGTACTTTTACCGCAACCACTAGGTCCAACGATAGCTAAAAATTCGCCTTCTTTGACATCTAAAGTTATATTTTCAAGGGCTAATACTTCTTGTTTTTGATTATAATATTTTTTACTCAAATGCTTAATTTCGATAATATTATTCATAATTATCAAAGTATTTACTATAGATCAATTTATCATAGGGGGCATATTTATCTAATTCACCAGCTGATTTGATGATATCTTGAATATGTTGCCATTCATCTTCATCGATGGTGACATTTTTCTTCCAAGCCTCACCATCTTTATATCTATCGATGATTGTCGTCATATCTTCAAGAGTTGTATTAGGAAAATAATCTAACATGATTTTTGCGATATCTTTGCTATCATGAGAATAGACGTAATCTAGTCCCTTTTGAATGGCTTTAGTAAACTTTTCAATTACTTCTGGATTTTGTTCAAGATAACTTTTTCTAGCATTGTAGGCTGTATAAGGAACATTTCCACCTAGTTCACCAATATAAGCAACAACATAACCATATCCATGCTTTTCAACGGAAGTAGCGTTTGGCTCAAACAAGGTAACAAAGTCACCATTACCACCGATAAATGAGCCTTCCATAGCCGCAAAGGCCACTGATGTATCAATTGTCAAATCATTTTTAGGGTCTACTCCATTTTGCTTTAAAGCCCATTCGAAAGTCATTTCGGGCATACCAGCAACGCGTCCTCCCAAGACCTTTTTACCTTTTAAATCATCTAAAGTAAAGTTATCATATTTTTTTCTAGATACCAAAAATGAACCATCTTTTTGGGTAAGACCTGCAAAGGTCATGACATAGTCACTTTCGCCACCATTATAGACATAAATAGTAGCTTCGGTACCTGAAAAGCCGATATCAGCATCTCCCGACAATACGGCAGCCATAACATTGTCAGCACCACTGGCTAATACAATTTCAACATCCAATCCTGCTTCTTTAAAGTAACCAAGACCATGTGCTACATATTGAGGAGCATAAAAGACACTGTGGGCTACTTCGGCTACGGTAACCTTTTTAAGACTCCCATAATCCTTTTTGTTGATTCGAATAACTGCTAAAACTGCTAGCGCAACGACCAATAAGATCATTATTAAACAAACAATTTTCTTTTTCATTATAACCTCCATCTCGTTTTAGTATATTCCCCTACTTAAACTTATGTAAGTAATAATGCCTAAAAAAAGCAACCGAAGTTGCTCGTAATTTTCTATTTTTTCTTTAATGAATCTCTAATTTCTCGAAGTAGTAATACTTCTTCACTAGGTTCAGCTGGTTTTTCAGGTGCGGCTTCTTCTTTCTTTTTAAATTTACTCATTGCTTTAACAACGAAGAAAATACATAGAGCTACAATTAAGAAATCGACAACATTTTGAAGAAATACCCCATAACCAATCGTGGCATCTTTAACTTTAATCGATAAACTAGAAAAGTCATGACCACCTACAAGTATGCCAATTAACGGCATAAAGATATTATCAACAAGTGATGAAACAATCTTACCAAAAGCGCTACCGATAATGACACCTATGGCCATATCAAAAATATTACCTTTTGAAATGAATTCTTTAAATTCCTTAAATGTACTTCCACCTTTTTTAACCAACTTATTTTCTGTTACTTTTTTCTTATCCATATTTCCTCCTCTATATGCTTATTATACCACCAATAAATAGTTTTACAAATAAATAATCATCATTTATTAACCATTTTATATATCCAAGCATTATCATCTTCAATCATTACAAATAGTGCTTCTTCATTCTTTTTAATCTCTTTAAAACTAATTGGATTACCAACTCTTTTATAGACATCCATAAGTTCTTTAAAACTATCGACATATATTAGATTATATTTTTTCTTATTATAAAATCTTTTTACTAAAACAATAATATCACTATATTCAGTTAATATTTTGGTAAGTTCTTTTTGATAATCAAAACTCTTTTTTGTTGCCTTAATCATATTTCTAATAGTCAATGCTAGAAACGATAAACCAATAGATAAACTAAATAATCCCATCAATATAAGTAGATAATTTACTCTTTCTTTTTTAGAAAAAGCATAATAGTTATCAACTTTATTGTTATCGTTTGTAATGCTTATTTTAAAAGTTTCATAACTAAGAGGAACTATTAGTTTTATTTCTTTATTTTCTTCATAATTTTTAGTAATGTCAGAAAATGATAAATCGGTTTTAATTTTAATAATAACTTCTAGATAACCTCTGATGTCAATATGATAATCTTTTTTAAATTTAGCAATTTCATCTCTATATTTGTTATAATCAATAGTTAATTTATCATCAATATTTATCTGTCTTAATTCATTTTGATCTAATACATTGGCTTTTAAAGGTAATAGTGTATACTCCTTTTCCCATAAACTATCGGTAATATCATCTTCATATGCTACAAGATTACCAGTTACAATATAGGAATAATATCCATTTATATCTTTATCAAATAAACTATTATAATTAAATTCTAAAGCAATATAATCGACCATATCAGTAATATATCTTTCGTTCATATTGAGATATTTTTCAGAATATATATCATTATCTTTTAAATAAACTTTATATATGACATCACTATCTTCTTGATAATTGACAATCTTTTTAGTTTTGATATTTATTCCTCGATCGAATAAAAGATAAGCAAATGCTATAAAAATAACCATAAATATAATATATAATATATTTTTAAATTTCATAGTCCACCTTCTTATCTTAAGTTAATTCTATCACATAATGACTTCTTTGTGAAGAAAAAAGTTACCATTCAAATGATAACTTACTTCCATAATCCTTGGGGATATTCTCCGCTATCGACCAATTTTTTTATTTCATTAACTACTTTATCTTTATCTTCACGATAAGTAATACCCTGCCACATGGCATCGGTTTTAAGTACTTCTACGGTAATATCACCCTTTTGAATATGATGAAAGACTACCGAAGGAATCAAATATTCACATTTTAAAATATTATCTTTATTTTCATTTAAAAATTCAGGGAAGCCTTTACTTAAATATTCGAATAATTTTGGGGTAAAGCCAAACATATTCATCGATACGATAGCATTTTCTGATACTTCAAATTCATTACCATCTTCAAGTGAGGTGGCTATCAGTTTACCATCTCTATTCTCAATGTTACTTTCGATAAGGTGGGTCAAGTAACCATTTTCGGCTTGACAGACACCTCTTTTGACAGATCCATTTTCCGTAAGGGTGTTTTTTACCATGTAACCTGCCATCGCATATTTTGATTCATCACGATTGTTGTTTAAAAAATCAGCAATTACACGGTAAGCATCGCGTCCATAAAAATCATCGGCATTGATAATGGCAAAATTTTCATGCACTTTATCTTTAGCACATAAGATAGCATGTCCAGTTCCCCAAGGCTTCTCTCTTCCTTCTGGAACCGTATACCCCTCTGGTAAATTATCCAATTCTTGAAAGACATATTCCACTTCAATATGCTTTTCTACTCTCGAGCCTACAGTTTCTCTGAAAATATCATAGTTTTCTTTCTTGATGATAAATACTACTTTAGTGAATCCAACTTTGATGGCATCATAAATCGAATAATCGATAATAAAATTACCATACTCATCGATTGGTTCAATTTGCTTTAAGCCACCAAATCTACTGCCCATACCGGCAGCCATTATAACTAACGTCATAAAACCTCCTTATTTACTTATAATATATCATATTACTAATATTTTGACAATATAATTAAGTAGCAGGGCATTTCGTGATATAATAAGTTAAAGAGGTGTTTTATGAAAAAAATATTAGTTTTATTCGGTGGTAATTCTTATGAACATTATATATCTTGTCTATCTGCAAGAACAATTTTATCAAATATTGATAAGAAAAAGTATGATGTAACGGCTGTAGGAATTACTAAAGATAATGAGTGGTATATATTTGATGATGATATCGATATTTTAAAAGATGATTGGACGAAAGCCAATCTGGTAAAAATAGATAATATAATAGAATTTATTAAAACATTCGATAAAGTATTCCCTATCATGCATGGTAATCCAGAAGAAAATGGTAATATTCAGGGACTTTTAAATCTATTTGATATTGAATTTGTGGGAACTGATGTTCTTGGTTCAATAATTGGTTATGATAAAGTGGTAACTAAAATGATATGTAGTAAATACGATATTCCTCAAGTACCATATATGACAATTACCGAGAATAAAACATTAAAGAAGATAGATATAGACTTTCCAGTAATTGTTAAGCCTGCCAAATGTGGTTCTTCTATCGGTATCAATATTGCCAATAATCTTAAAGATTTAAATAAATGTATTAAAGAAGCATTTAAATATGATAACAAAGTAATAATTGAAAAATTTATTAAGGCTAGAGAATTAGAATGTGCTGTTTTATATGATAAGAAATTAAAAGTATCACCTGTAGGTGAAATAAAATCAGCAAATACATTTTATGATTATGAAGCCAAATATGAAAGTGACAGCAGGCTATTGATACCTGCTCCCATAAGTAAAGAATTAACTAGTGAAATTCAAAAATTAGCACTTAAAATATTTGAAATATTGTCATTAGAAGATCTATCTAGAGTAGACTTTCTATATGATTATGTCAATCATAAATTATATTTCAATGAAGTAAATACGATGCCTGGTTTTACCAATATAAGTATGTATCCATTATTATTTAAAGAAGAGGGCATAAGTATTAAAAAACTAATTTCTATTTTAATAGAAAATTAAAAAAGACTTATAAGTACTATTAAATGTATTTATAAGTCTTTTGTATTATCCAATATAGAAATGCATAATTGTTAATAGCTACATATTGTAACTGTACTTTGCATATTCTTTTACTCTAAGTATTACATTGCGTATTTCTCAATGGTTTCACTACCGGCTATATCCTTAATTGAATGTAGTTTTATTCCGCAATATGACTAGATTGCGAAGTACAAGATAATTTATATGCTTTACATTATCGTAGTAATAGCTCTTTTCACTAATCGAAAAAAGAGTTATTACGTCATTTCCATTTTCCTATAGCTATCCAATTTGCTCTCCAGCCTGTATCACCGTAAATAAAAAACTTTGAGGTAGTATAAGCAACAGCAGTCATGACTGTTGCTTCTCCCGCATCAGGGCTGCGTGTTACTACCACAGCATAATTCGTATCTTTAAAACTTATTTGAAAATCAACTACACCCATCCAGGCTCCTAAAGTGTATATTCCCCAGCAAATTTGTGTTCCATCTGCAAATCTTATATAATTTGTACCAGATGAGTATATTACTTTATTATTGTTAATAGAACTAATATCATTTTCATGTTCTGCTATTGCTCCAGTAATAGTATTTGCAGTAGTACCCATTGTTGTGTTACCAAGAAGATTTTTAATATTTAAAATTACTTCAGCAACATTTCCATATAGTTCATCTAATGCTGATTGCACATTCGTCGATCTCAAACCACTTGTCGTATTATCATAACCCACGATATTAGATTGATACATAGTTGTGGCCGCATATGTAGCACCACTGGCTATTACTATTGTAATAAATATCGCCATTATTAACTTCGTATTTTCCTTCCATATTTTCTTCATATAATCACCATTCTGT
>CAZEVZ010000026.1:0-13378 GCA_964514935.1 uncultured Muribaculaceae bacterium | reverse complement strand
GAAGATAAATTGGAAGTATCTTCTGTATTTGGAATGACAGTAGAAAATTTAGCAAGATTTTTACCAATTCTTTCTAATTATCGTAATTTATGTGCTCATGAGGATATTGTCTTTGATCATAAGACAGAGAGAATGATTCCAGATACAGATTATCATAAGAAATTGAATATTTTTAAAATGGATGATGAATATATATATGGTAAAAATGATGTTTTTTCAGTAATAATTATTTTTAAATTTATGCTTGAAGATAGTGAATTTAGGCTTATGTTAAAAGAATTTGAATATGAACTGGAGAAGTTGGATGGAAAGATCGATTCGATACCAGTGGAAAAGATACTTGATACGATGGGTGTGCCGAAAAACTATATGGATATTATCGATATGTGAGGTGAAGATGAATGGATGAGGAAATAAGATTAAATGAAGATGGTAAAAAAAATAGAGAAGTAAAAAGAGGAAGAAGTAGTACGGGAATAGTGTTGGTTATAAGTATTCTGCTATCTTTTATTTGTGGTATGGCCGGAGCTTATTTGATTTGTCAGACGGTGAGCGTAGAGCAGGTTGTTAAAAATATTACGACGAGTGAATTGGTCGAAAACAGCATTTCGTCATCGGTCGATAAAGTATATGGTAGTACGGTGGCGATTAGTGCTACGGCTAATGGTAAGGCGGTATCTACGGGTACAGGGTTTATATATAAGAAGAGTAAAGGCCTTGCCTATATTATGACGAATAATCATGTTATTAGCGATGCGGATAGTGCTAAAATTGAATTTAATGATAGTGATAAGAAAATCGATGCTAAAATTGTCGGTGGGGATAAGTATGCCGATATTGCAATTTTGACAATTCCTGATGATGATGAGTATTTAGCGGTTGAAATTGGTGAAAATGAGAATTTAAAATTAGGCGATACGATATTTACGGTTGGTACACCGATGGGAACCAATTATAAGGGAACGGTTACTAAAGGAATTTTATCAGGTAAAGATAGAATGGTAGAAGTAAATGTATCGAGCAATACCGCTGATTATTACATGAAAGTTATCCAGATAGATGCGGCAGTAAATCCCGGTAATAGTGGTGGACCACTTTGTGATGTATCTGGTAATGTCATCGGAGTAATTTCTTTGAAGATTGTTCAAGATACGGTAGAGGGTATGGGCTTTGCTATTCCAATTGAGGATGCTTTAAAATACGCTTCAGTAATCGAAAAAGGTGAGACGATAAGTAGACCATATATCGGAATAACGATGGCCGATTTATCACAAGAATATCTTTTGTGGCAAAATAGAATAAATATACCTGATGGAGTAGATGAAGGTGTGGCTGTCGTTTCGGTTGAGAAGAGCAGTCCAGCAGATAAGTTAGGACTTAAGAAAGGTGATATTATTGTTTCACTTGGTGGAAAAGAGACCCGTAGTGTCGCTGAACTTAGGTACGAACTTTATCGTCATGAAGTTGGTGAAAAGATCGAGGTTACATATTATCGTAATGAAAAAATTCAAAAAGGAACGATAACATTAGGAAAAAATCCATCTTAAATGATAAATAGGGAATGAAGATAAATATCTTTGTTCTTTTTGATTACAGGCTTAAAAATCATTTTATTACAAAGAATTAGTTATTGCAATTTCTTTATGATTATAGTAAAATTAAAGATGAAAGTAGGTTGATAAAAATGGAAGAGGCAAAATTAAATTATTTGAGACAAAATGGAGTAGATGTCGATAAGGGTATTGAAAATACAATGGACTTTGAGACGTATAATGAATTACTTTTAGATTTCAGTGAGACTTTTCCACAAGATGTAAATAAATTTAATGAATTCAAAGTAGCTGGTGATATGGTAAACTACGAGATTATTGTCCATGCTCTTAAGAGCAATTGTAGAACTTTAGGCTTTACTTCATCAGGAGAAATGTTTTATCAACACGAACTTGCTAGTAAAAGCAATGATGTGAATTATATCAATGAACATTACAATGAACTAATTACTGAAGTAAATAGAATTCATACGATACTTCAGACATATAAGGGGATGCAATAGCAATGGAAGAATATAAGAATATTATCGATAAGACGATATTAAGTAATTATGTTCAGGCATTGATTATCGATGTTGAAGCGGATAGGTTATATAAATATGCAAATGTCGGAGGAGTATTTAATTTAGAGAGTGAAGGCTCCTATGTCGAATATATTACCAATTGTAATAGTTTTGTTCATGAAGATGATGTTCAAAATTATATTGCGGCATTATCAATTTCGAAATTGGAAAGTAACAATTCGAAAATAAATCTAAATTGTCGAATGTTAGATAGTAGATTGGGAACATATATTGGATATACGAATAATATTTCATTGCATGAGGAAAATGGCAAAAAAGTAATTGTCGTCTTGGTATCTCAAAATAATGGTCAAAATGTGGAAAATGTTGCCAATAGTCAGACTAAATCGGTTTTAGAGGGAAAATATAACAAAATTATCGATGCGGTTAGTTTGGCATTATTAAAAGTTCATAATGTTGTAAATATGGATAATGAACTTAGGACGAAAGATGAATATATCAATTCAATATTGGTAGGACTAACAACTGATTATCCAGAGTTGAATAAGTCATTTAACGAAAATGCAAGTGAAGTTTATAAGAGCGGTAGAGCAAGTATTATGATTGTCGATGATGATAAGATTACTTGTAATTTAATTAGTAAAATATTCGATAAGAAATACGATATTATTATTGCTAACAATGGACAGGAAGCCATCGATAAACTTAAAGTTACCAAAGAAGGTAGTAAGGATATTTCATGTATTTTCTTGGATTTAATTATGCCGGTTTTGGATGGCTTTAGTGTGTTAGATTATCTTAATGATAATAATTATTTTAATAAATTACCGGTAATTATCATAAGTGGTAATTATGATAAGGATACGCGAAATAGGGCCTATAGTTATCAGATAGCCGATATGCTAGAAAAGCCTTTTAATGCTCAAGTTATCAGACACAGAATTGAGAATTTGATAAATCTATATCGTTCTAGTGGCAATTTGAATGAGATGATGTTGGAGCAACATGAAAGTCTTAAGAGTATTATCAATTCTGTTGTCGAAGCATATCAAATAGATAATGGTATGGCAATGAATGTCATCAAGAAATATGTCAATATGTTGGCTATGCAGGTATCGGTAATGTATCCAGAATACAATATAAGTAGCAATATGATTGAAAAGTTGGCTACTTCGTCAATGTATTATTCGATTGGTAATTATACTTTACCAAAGTCGATTATCTATAAAAAAGGTGAATATACAGAGAGCGAAAAAGAAAAAATAAAGCATGCTAATATCAATGGGGGGGCAATTGTCAAATATGTTATTTCCAATATCAATAATGAAATAGATTCAAGATATTGTTATGAAATTGCTAAATATTATAATGAACGGTATGATGGTACGGGATATCCCGAAGGATTGAGTGGCGATAGTATTCCACTTTCAGCACAGATTGCTAGTTTGGCTATCGAATATGTCAATCTAGTCAATACTATTACACCAGTTGATTATGAAAGAGTAGCTTCTTTAATAGTAATGGAAGCAGGTCATCGATTTAATCCAAAAATTGTCGAAGCATTCAAAAAAGTTCAGACTGATTTTGAAGCGATTACCAAAGTGGGTGGTTAGTTATGTATAGTAAAATTTCTTTGCAAATAGCTAGTTTTATATATGTCTTTGTTCTAGCATTAGTATATTTTATGAAAAGAAAATATAACTTTTTGGAGAGTAAAGTATATAAGGCTTTGCTAATCGTATCAATGGTGGTTTTGGCTAACGATGTACTCAATACCTATATGATGGTAACAGAGTCGTATGTCGATAGTTGGTTGCCTTTTGTATCGGAATTATATTTTATCAGTTTATTTGTGTGGCTTATTTTATTTGTTTGTTATGTTCTCTTTAGTAGGAGCAGTAAGAAATATAATTCTTTAAGAGATTTTACGGCTGATCATCGAGGTTCTTATGCATTATTTGCAATTGCTATTGTGGTATTTATCGTATTGATTGTTTTCCAAGTGGTATTAAGAAAGAATCATGTGGCTTACTATGATCATGATATCAATATGATATACATAATTGGTATAATATCTGCAATTAGTGTTTTGTTTATGTTGATTATCAAGCATAGAGAGATACCTAGTTATAAAAAGTGGGCAGTTTCAATTTCGGCTTTGATTTTGATGTTAACTTTGTTGTTGCAACTATTCAATAAGCATATGTCAATTATCGGAACAGGAATATCTTTGATTACGTTGTTCCAATATTTTACGTTGGAAAATCCCGATTTAAAATATGTCGATGAGTTGAACGCTTTAAAGGAAAAAGCGGAAGATGCTAATAAAGCAAAGACCGATTTCTTGGCAAGTATGAGTCATGAAATCAGGACTCCAATGAATGTTATTATTGGATTATCAGAGACGTTGATGAATGAAAATCTGTCTCCTAAACAGAAGGAAGATATTAAAAATATCAATGAGGCTGGAAATATTCTACTTGAGATTGTAAATAATATTTTGGATATTACCAAAGTTGAATCTGGAAAGATGGAAATAAATAATGCTCCTTATAGTTTGGCAGATATGATTGCTAAATTATCGTATGTTACGAAGATTTCGTTAATGGAAAAACCGATTACTTTCGATGTATCGGTCGTTGGTAAAATTCCTAATACCCTTATGGGTGATGAAGTTAAGGTATATCAGATTTTGATGAATATTTTATCAAATGCGGTAAAATATACGAAAGAGGGAAGCATTAAGTTTGTTATTCAATCGGTAATGATGGGTAATAAGGCGACTCTTACTTTCAAAATTTCCGATACGGGTGTTGGAATTAAGAAGTCTGATAATGAGAAGTTATTTGAAGAATTTGAAAGACTTGAACAAGAAAATAGTGATATTCAGGGTAGTGGTTTGGGCTTGGTTATTGCCAAAAAATTACTCGATTTGATGGGGGGTAAAATTAGTTTTCAGAGTGAGTATCAACGTGGAACGACATTTACGATTGTGTTAGCTCAAGAAGTTGTCGATAAGTCGGGGGTTAATTTTGAAAACTACGAGGCTAAAAAAACCATCGTCGATAAATATTTTGATGGAAGTAAATATAAGGTGCTTTTAGTAGATGATAATTTACTTAATTTGAAGGTTGCAGAGAAACTACTTAAAAAGTATGGGTTGAACGTTACTAGTGTAAGTAGTGGGCTTGAATGTTTAAATATTACTAAAAATAATGAGTTTGATTTGGTGTTAATGGACCATATGATGCCGGAGATGGATGGTATTCATACGTTATATAATTTGAAAAAAAGAGCATCAGGATTCGATACGCCAGTGGTAGTGTTGACAGCGAATGCTATCGAGGGCTCTAAAGATATGTACTTGCGTGAGGGTTTTGTCGATTATCTATCGAAACCAATCGATCAGGTGGAACTCGATAAAATTTTGAGAAAATATTTAGGCATTCCTGAAAGTAGCGATAACGGACCTGGTCACGAATGGACGACCAAAATGACGAATGGCGTTAGTTCGGTTGCAAGCGTGCCAACGGTAAATGATGTACCATTGGTGAAAAGTGAGAATAGTCCAGCAGCGAATACTTCTGATGCGGTAGTGAATAATCCAGGGGATAATAAAGAAGGTAGTGCTAATATTCCGGAAGTTAATTCTTCTTTGGAAAATAGTACGGAAAGTATGCCTAGTACAACTGCTGAAGAAAACAATCAGGATGTATAATTATTATAGAAATATGGAAAAAGACTGATATTTCATTCAGTCTTTTTAGTTTGTTATGACATATTTGTATTCTTCAAAATTAGCATAGTATTTATCAGTGGTTATTTCGTAGAGTTTTTTAATGTCATAATAGATATTCAAAATTAACTGTTCTAAATTATATTTTTCTAACCATTGATAAAATTCATCATCGTTACATATTTCATAGAGTTTAATTTCAGCATAACTTGTAGATTTGATATGTGGTTTAAACTTTTTTATAAATTCTTTAAATGCTACGGGAGTAATAATTTTGGTTAAATTAGGGGCGTCGTTGATTAAACTGTATAGTTCAATTGTGGGATAATATCTGTATGAATAACCATAATTGTCTAGGCTTTTAAAGGTTAATTTATTTAGAGTTAGGGATATACCTAAATATTTTAGAGTAGATTTAATAATTGTTTTCTTGGAAGAGATATCGATGCTTTGAACAAAATTATAGAAATAATAATTCATATAATATTTTGCAAAGCTTTGAGAATTCATTTCAATGGCAAATTTATAAAAAAAATCAAATCTTCATTGAAATTGAAGCCACTTACCATTTTTGATAATAATACCAGTATTGATTAAATTTTGAAGAATATCTTCAGTTATATTAGCATCTTCTAGGATTATTTCTTTTTCAAATGTTTTATATTCTTTAGGAAAGATTTCTTCAAATTTATTGATAAAAAATAATTCGAGAGCATGTTGAGTATTTTGATAGTAAATTGTAATTATTTTATGACCATCGTAATCTATATAGGTGGAAGTTTTCTTGATTATATTGATAATCGATAATAATTCGTTTGTCGCAAAATAATGATGATCACCATTTTCTAGAGTATTTAGAATGGTCGTTGTGTAACTAATAATTATTTCTTTTATAATTGGAGACTTGAGTTCTGCATGCTCATCAATATATATTAGTCTTATCAATTTGTATATAATTTGTTCTTCGTTGGTCAAGTCTTCGAAGTTAATAGTTTCATAAAAAATCTCCACGTATTATGCGATATTCTTCTAGATTATTTTTAAGTTTTTTAATTAAATTTTCTTTTTCTTTTGTAGATAATCTCAATGTGTAGTATTTGTATTTATTATCTAGCATATTTTCAAATTGATTAAAATAAGTTATTGAATCGATAATGAGTTGTTTAACTTCTTCAAAGTATTCTTCTTGAAATTCGTATGGTTCTAATAATTTGTTAAAATCGTATTTTGGCATATGAACAACCTCACTTATGGATATTATATAATAAAATGAGTTTAAATGGTAGTAATTCTTTTGAAAGTTCCCGATATTTGAGTCAATTTTGCTATATATGATTGTGAGGCTTTTAAGACACCAATTGTGATATTTTTCATATAATTTAATAGGTGATATTGATGAATGATGAATTTAAAGGCGTGGTAATCGATCCAGGTCATGGTGGAGTAGATAGTGGTGCTAGAGGCAATAATGCACTAGAAAAGGATTATACGTTGCTAATAAGTAAGTATATGTACGATAGGTTTAGGGAGTTGGGAGTACCGGTATATTTAACTAGGGATAGTGATGTTACTTTGAATCCAACCGACAGGGTCAATGAGGTATTATCTTTTTTTGGCGATGATCCAAATGTGGTAGTGATATCTAACCATTTAAATGCTGGTGGCGGAACTGGAGCTGAAGTAATATATGCTCTTCGTAATAGTTCACAACTAGCAAATGATATTTTATATAATATTGGTAATACAGGTCAAAATACTCGAAGAGTTTATCAACGAAGATTACCTAGTAATCCAACAAAAGATTATTATTATATTCTTAGGGAAACGGGTAAGACAGAGCCCCTAATTGTCGAATATGGCTTTATCGATACGGCTAACGATTTGGCTTTTATTAAAGATAATTATAAACAGTTGGCTGAAGCGGTAGTTAAGGCAGTACTCGAATATAAGGGAATACCATATACCGGCCCTGAAACTATTATTACCGATACATATAAGGTTATGAAGGGGGATACATTGTACGGGATTGCTAAAAAGTTGGATACGACTGTCGATGAATTGAAAAAGGTCAACAATTTGACTAGTAATCAGCTATCAATTGGTCAAATATTAAAGGTTCCTGCTAAAGAAATAGATTTGGGTGATACCGAATTATACCAAGTAAAAGCAGGTGATACGTTATATTCGATTGCCAATAAATATGGAATTACATTAAAGGAATTAAAGGCTATCAATAATTTAACTGACGATAATTTGGCAATTGGACAGTTATTAAATGTACCTAGTGGCTTATCTTTAGCAAGTTCCTATACCGTAAATCCTGGTGATACGCTTTACAGTATAGCCAAAAAGTTTGAGACGACAGTTCCTAAACTTAAAGAAGCTAACAATTTAGAAAACAATATGCTATCGGTAGGTCAAAAATTAGTTATTCCGCTAATTGAAGATACGACATATGTTGTAAAAGCAGGTGATACCCTTTATAAGATTGCGAGAATGTTCAATATGACGGTGGCTGATTTGAAAAGATTAAATAATTTGGTCAATGATGTGCTATCGGTAGGTCAGATATTAGTTCTTAAGTAAAAAACAACACTTTGAAGTGCTGTTTTTTTAGATAATTCCGATTAGGTTTAATAATACAAGTATTATTACTCCAGGAATTCCCAAGATACCTACGACTAAAGCAGTAATAACGTTAATAGGAATAGATATACCTAGAGAACCACCAAATTTGTTTAATAACCATAAGATAATTATACCTAGTACAATATTGATGGCTAATTCGATAATTCTTTTAACATTTAAGTTAAGAATGAATTTGGCTACCAATAGTACAATTATAGCTATTAAAATCATCGTAAGATAATTCATTATTTACTCCTCCTAATATAATTAAATCATAAATGCGAGGGAATTTCAATTATTTTCTTACTAAATGGATGGGAACACCATTTCTAAATATTGGCAATAATTCTCCTTGAATTAGTGGTCTAGCATAGTCTATAAAATCTTTGGTCATCTGATTATTTTCATCATCTATCCATTCGAGAGGAATTTTCTTTTCAATGTTGGCAATATTATGGATATCGTAGATACCGGTAGTACTGGTATAACCATTATAATCTTTTCTTTCAATGGTAATCATCATACCAGTTTGGCCATTATCGGCGGCTTCGACGGCTTTAATACCAACCATTTCGGCTTCGTTAATATCGGTTAGTGATGCTAGATGGCTAGCGGCTCTTTGAAGAGTTGAAAACTCGATAGCTCTAGTTTTTAAACCAGTTTCACTAGCAACAATATTGGCTAGTGTACTAGCACAACCTGATAATTGTTTATGTCCAAAAGCGTCGACTTTGCGATCATTATTATCACTTAATTCGCAGATAAATTTACCTTCTTTGGTTTTTATTCCTTCAGAAACAGCAATGACGATGCTGGCTTTTTGCTTGACAAGTGTCTTAATTTTAGCAATAAACTTACCCAGATCGAAGTCAACTTCAGGTAAGTAAATGGCATCGACACCTTCACAATCATCATCTTTGGCTAGAGCAGCGGCGGCAGTCAACCAACCAGCATGACGTCCCATTATTTCTACGATACATACGGTTTGTCTCGTTTTATCAAATGATGAATTATCTCTAATTATTTCCTTTAGACTGGTGGCGATATATTTAGCCGCAGAACCATATCCAGGACAATGATCGGTTATTGGTAGGTCATTATCAATTGTCTTTGGAATACCGATAAACAATTGCTTTTTCTTATTGTCTTTCGCATAGTCTGAAAGCATTTTAATCGTATCCATCGAATCGTTTCCTCCAATATAAAATAGGGCATCGATTTTATATTTATCGAGAATATCAAATATTTTTTCATATACTTGTTCATTACCTTCAACTTTTGGTAATTTATATCGGCATGAACCTAAAAAAGCCGAAGGAGTTCTTTTTAATAATTCATAATTTTCATCATTATTTAGATATTCATCTAAATCAATAATATTTTCATTTATGAATCCCTCAATGCCATGGACCATTCCATATATTTTGTCAATTCCTAATTCTTTGGCTTTCTTATAGACACCAGCGACACTTGAATTGATGACCGCAGTAGGTCCGCCAGATTGGCCAACGATAATATTTTTCACTTATTATTCCTCACTTTCTTAAAATATTATAGCACCAATTGATGGAAAAATTGACAAAAAATGCTTTTTGTTGTATTATATATGTCGTTTTTTGGGGGTTGGATTATGAAATATTTAACGGTAGGTAGAGATGAATTAACTACAGTTAGAAAAGTCGAGGATACGGAAACCATTAAACCTAGAGGTGGTTTATGGTTAACGAAATATGAAAATGAACACTATAATGAGTGGGTCGATTATATACTAGAGGATACAGTAGCATTAGTGTATAAAAGTAGGGGTAGTTCAATATGGAAACAACCTTGTTCATTAGTTACTTTGAAAGAATCTGCTAATATATTTACGTTAAATGATGCTGATTCATTATCATTTTTAAAGGATAGATATCCACAAGTTGATAATAAGTTTTCATATAGTGAACTTAGCAAAGATTACGATGGAATATATGTCGATATGTATAAGTTATTAATGAAAGTAGATGATTCAAGATTTTATAAATTTGGGGTTAATTCATTGATATTATTCAATTTTGATTGTATCGATTATTATCAATCGGGAATGGTCGATATTGAACCATTCGATTATGAATATGGTTATTGTGAAACCGTGAATTATGAAATAAAATGTAATGACGCAAAAAAAAGGATATTGAGAAGGTAAATGGAGAGAATTCATTTACTTTTTTTGAAAAAAATCATAAAAGGGATTGACAAGTGTATAAAATACGCATATAATTAAATTGGTGATGGAACTGTGAGACTTAATAATCCATTATATAAGAATATTGGTATTCATGTAGTTAATTCAATATTTACGGTCGATCATGGTATAGTTAAGGTCTTGCTTATCAAAAGAACTAATGAACCTTATTTTGGATATTGGGCACTTCCGGGCGGTGGATTATACAATAATGAATTGCTTATCGATGGTGCCAAAAGGGAATTGAGAGAAAAAACGGGAATTGATAATGTTGAGCTACAAATATATAAATTGTTTGATAAAATTGATCGTTCACCGTTAAAGCGAATGATTGCGGTTGCGTTTATTGGGGTTATGGATAAGGAAAAAGCAAAGTTGATCAATGAAACTGAAAAAACGTCTTCAGCTGATTGGATCGATGTTAAAAAGGTTCCTGAATTGGCTTATGATTATAATGAGATATTAACCGGAGCGATTGAAGAATTTAAAAAATTGATTGTGTCTACCGATATTCTCAAATCATTATTTCCAGCGGAGTTTACGTTACCAGAATTGATGAATGTGTATGAATCTATCCTGAACATTAAAATTGATCGAAGGAATTTTAGAAAGAAAATATTGAATAGTGGAATGGTTATAGATACGCGTAAAACAATCAATTATAATGGTAAAAAACCAGCTAAATTATATAGATTTAATGCAAGAAAGGAAAATAGAAGCATATTTTAATGCTTTTTAAAACAAATATTAAGTGTATAAAATACACATATAGGAGGTTTTATGGATTTGTATTTAGATTTTGATGGCGTTATAGCTGATACGATCAATGTTACATACAGAATGATCGAAGAAAGGGGAATTGATATTAAAGATAGACCAAAGGTATGTGAATTCTATCGGACGTTGGATTGGGCCAAGTTACTCAGTAACATAGGTCAAATAAATGATTCAATCAAGTGGATAAAAAAAATACAGGCTTCGGGATTATACAATATGGCAATTCTTACAACGGTCAATTCTTTGGATGAAATATCTGCTAAAAAGGAATATATTAGAAAATTTGGACTAAAATTACCGATTGTAAGTGTTCCAAGGGGAGTAGATAAAAATGAACTTGTCGATGCGAATAAAGCAATTTTGGTAGATGATTATAGTGGTAATCTGTATCCTTGGGAAAAATCTGGCGGAATTGGGGTTAAATTTTCAAATAATGAAAGTAATGAATTTATTACTGTCAGTTCATTGGGTGAATTAAATCAGGAGAAATTTGTGAAAAAATTGATTAAAAAAATGTAGGAGGAAATATGAAAATGAGAGATGTAATTGAAAATGGTGAAGAGGTTTTAATATTTCATGAAAGTGGGTCGTGTCGTGATATTAAAAAGTTTATTAAGGGGAAGGTAATAAATAGTTATGATAGTGATGATTTATCTTGGCATGGTAGTCCTTGGTATGTGAAAATATATGATGTTTTAGGTGAAAATGGTCAAGAATATACTTGTACTTATGGGCATGCTTTAAATTTTATTACTAGTTATTGTATTAAAACAGTTGATGATTATTTAGCATGTGTTCAGTATACGATGAGAGATAACAAAAACAAAATTGAAGAAATAAGAAAACATAACAAAGTACTTTTAGACATTAAGAATTCATTACTTGAAGGTAGCAATATAGAAGAAAATAGTAAGATTTTAAAAAAAGAAAAATAATTAAAAAAGCAACAGATTGTTGTTCAGAGTGTTGACAAAGTCAACCTCTTTTCTTTTTGTAAAAAGTATTATATAATGTATATGCGAGATGAAACTTTATTTTAACCAATTAAAGTCACTTATTATCTCGCTTTTTTTATGAAAAAATGGTATAATAAAGATGGTTAGAATAAAGAAAGTAAGTGATAAAAATGATAAGTATAAATAAAAATATTCAAAGTGAAATCTTAATGACTACGATGGAAGAACTAGTACCAAAAGATAGTTTATTTCGAAAAGTAGACAAATACATAGATTTCACTTTTATTTATGATGAAGTGAAAGACTTATATAGTGAGAATAACGGAAGACCAAGTATAGATCCAGTAGTACTATTTAAATTGATTTTCATTCAAACATTGGAAGGAATAAAATCAATGAGACAAACTTGTAAAAAGATAAAGGTAGATGCAGAATATCGATGGTTTTTAGGAATACCATTTGGACATGATACACCACATTTTTCAACATTTAGTAAAAACTATGAGAGAAGATTTAAGGATAGTGATGTATTTGAAAATATATTTAAAAATATAATTAGGCAAGCTATAAAATATAAATTGGTAGAGGGTGAAACATTATATACAGATTCAACACATAAGAAAGCAAATGCCAATAAGAATAAATATGAAGAAGTTATAGAAAAAGAAACTGGTGAAGTATTAGAATACACAGGATATATAAATAAACAAGGATATAAAAAAAATCAAAATTATACATGGCTTATTTGTGCTGCCCAAAATATGAAAAATATAGCAATTAAAAAGGATAATATAGATAGTAATATGTCTATGTATAACGCATTATTAGTAAAAATTCAAAATTTTTGGAAAATTTTCAAACGAATAACTTTAAAAACATTTGCATTAGAAAATCCCTAGAAAAAATCTAGGGGTTTGTCTACACTCTGAAAAACTTGATTTTTCAATCAAGTTTTATCTCAACGTCGAAAAGGTTCGACGATT
>CAZEVZ010000025.1:7569-14815 GCA_964514935.1 uncultured Muribaculaceae bacterium | reverse complement strand
AATCTGAAAGAATGATTAAATTAGTTACAGAATTATTAGATCTTGCTAAAACAGAACAGGAATTAGATATAATGATGGAAGAGAATAATCTTTCCGATATTATCTTAAGTTCGATATTGACATTTGAAAGTTTATTTTATGATTATAAGATTAAATTAAAGTACGATATCGATTCAGATATCAAGATGTTATGTAATGAAGATTTGATTGTTGAACTGATGAGTATCCTTATCGATAATGCGATTAAACATTGTACTGATAAAGGTAAGGTATTAGTAAATCTTGCCAAGAATAATAAACAAATTATTTTGGAAGTTAAGAATACGGGATTACCTATTAAAAAAGAAGATGAGGAAAAAATCTTTGAAAGATTTTATAAAGTAGATACATCTAGAAATCGAAATTCTAATAATTATGGATTAGGATTGGCCATTGCCAAGAATATCGTAGAGAGACATAATGGAAGTATAACGGCTCATTCTAGTAATGGTTATACGACATTTAAAGTAATATGGAATCAAAAATAAAAATTTGATTCTTTTTTCAGTTTGGTTTAAGGAATAAAACATATACTTATTTTGTGAATGAAAAAGGAAGGGTGAAAAAATGTTTATATTAAAGAATGCTTTAATTTCGATAAGTAGAAATAAAGGTAGAAATATTTTAATTGGAGTTATTATTTTAGTTATTGCCTGTGCTTGTACGGTTACGTTAGCCATAAACAATACGGCAGCTGATTTAATCAACTCTTATGAGAGTGCTTACGATAAGGAATTGACAATTTCTTTCGATAGAAAAAATATGATGAAAGATTTTAATATTGGAGATAAAGATAATCGAGAATCAGCTAAAGAAAAGTTTAATAATATTTCTACTTATACGATTGAAGACGTGGAAAAGTTTGCAGAAAGTGAACATATTGAAAACTATTACTATACGTATAGTGTTTCATTAAATGGAGACAATATCGAAAAGGTAGAAAGTGAAACAAATAATAAAAAAGGAGATATGCCAAACTTTCCTGGTGGGGGCAACAATGGCTTTAGTGGTTCAACTTACGATTTTACCTTAAATGGTTATAGTTCTTTAGAGGCAATGAGTGAATTTATCGAAGGAACATATGAAATTGTCGAAATTGCCGATAATGCATGGGATATAGCTTTCGATGGTAATTATGTATTTATCAATGAAGAATTAGCTTCTTATAACAATTTGAAGCTTAATGATAAATTCAAACTTGAAGATAAAAATGGTAAGACGTATGAATTTGAAATTATCGGCATCTATAAAGAAAATGAAGAAGGATTGGCTAGTCCGATGAGTATGTTTTCTAATTCAGCCAATACGATTATGACCAATGCCGATTGTTTAGTAAAGGTAGCTAATGAAAATGATAATGTAGAGGGGTCTGTCACTCCAACGTTTATCATTGATGATTATGATAATGCTGATAAGATTAAGGAAGAGTTCTATGAGAAGGGACTAAATGAAAACTATACCGTTGAAACTAACGAGGAAGAAGCAACAGCGGGGTTAACTTCGATTAAAAATGTCAAATCATTTGCGACGACTTTCTTAATTATTACATTGATAATTGGTGGTATTGTATTATTTGTAATCAATATGATCAATATTCGTGAAAGAAAGTATGAAATTGGAGTATTGAGAACAATTGGTATCAGTAAAGTAAAATTGACAATGCAATTTGTAGCAGAGTTACTAATCATCGGTTTTATGGCACTGATAATCGGTGCGGGGCTTGGAGCAACGATGTCCAAAGGAATAAGCAATTCGTTGCTATCAAGTGAAATAAATAGTTCAGAGAAGCAGAATGAAAAGATTAAGAATAATTTTGGGGGACAAAATGGTGGTAATTTTGATTTTGCTCAAGGAATGCCTTCGATGAATTTTGGTAAGAAGGGAACGCCTAATATCGAAGCATATGACTCGATAGATGCGGTTGTAAATATAAGTGTCCTATTGGAATTATTGGGTATTGGATTGACATTGATTCTGGTTAGTAGTATTTCATCAATGATTAGTATTCAAAGATTTACACCCCTTACGATATTGAAAGAGAGGTCATAAAATGGAGAAGAAAAAACAAGCAAAGAAAGATATATTGTTATCTATTCAAAATGCAAGTTACAAATATAGTGATGCCGAAGATGATGAATACGCCTTAAGAGATGTAAGTTATGATTTTGAAAGAGGTAAAATATATGCCATTCGTGGAAGAAGTGGGACCGGAAAGACAACATTGTTATCATTGATAAGTGGTCTAGAAAGATGTACCGAAGGGAAAATAATCTTCGACGGAAAAGATTTAAAAGATATAAATTTAGATTATTATCGTAGTCATGAAATAGGAATTGTCTTTCAAAGTTATAATTTGCTTCCTTTTATGACGGCTAGTGAAAATATAATTCTTTCGATGGACGCTAGTGGCATAAAAATAGATAATAAGAAAAAGGCAGCTATCGAACTTATGAAAAGTGTCGGTTTAAAAGAGACATATGCCAATCGTAAGGTGTTAAGGATTTCTGGTGGTGAACAGCAAAGAGTGGCTATAGCAAGAAGCCTTTCGTATAATCCCAAAATGATCGTTGCCGATGAACCGACGGGAAACCTCGATAAGCAGACAGAAAAAGAAATATTAGATATATTTAAGAAACTGGCTCACGAAGATGAAAAATGTGTCATTATAGTTACGCATTCTTCAAATGTATGTGAGATGGTAGATCAAGTATATGATTTAATGAAAGTTAAGTAATTATATATATAGGGTAACACCATACACTCCTTCTTTGTTACCCTCCGAACTAAATAGTAGAAAAAAATCTACTATTTTCAGTTTTATTTAAGTTTAAAGCGTTAAATTATTATCAGGAGATGAGAAGAATGAAGAATGATAATGAAAGAAAAAGAAAACAGAAAACAATTGAAGTTGGAGATGTGATTAAAGATACGAATTATAAGCCAAAGAATAGTAAAATAATATATATTGTCATTATTTGTGTTTTATTATTAGTAATTATAATTGGTAGTGTGCTTTGGGTTATTCAAACGGGGAAACTTGATTTAATAACCAATATAGGAAGGGAAACAGAAACTATCCAATTAAAGCATACGGATTCATTGACTGTCAAATCAGATGGGGTATATATTACCGATGTTTCAGATGTTGTCGATGAGGTAATGCCATCTATTGTGGCGATTACGAGTAAAACGGTCATCGATTCGGGGAATTTTGGCCCCACATTTTATGGCAATCGAAGTTATGTGACAGAGGGGGCTGGTTCTGGGGTACTCGTGGCGGAAAATGATAGTGAAATATTCATCTTGACCAATTATCATGTCGTTGAAAATTCTAGTGAATTATCGGTTAAATTTATCGATGATAAGAGTTACGATGCGACCATAAAGGGGGTATCTGAAAGAAAGGATATTGCCATCGTTTCCGTTAGCAAGAAAAGTATCGATAAGGATACTTTAAAAGAAATTAAAATTGCAACGATTGGCGATAGTAATGAATTAAAAGTTGGTAATGGAATTATTGCCATCGGGAATGCTCTAGGTTATGGACAATCGGTTACGACTGGAGTTGTCAGTGCCTTAAATAGAGAAGTTTCTACGGATGAATATACGCAAGATATGATTCAGATAGATGCAGCAATCAATGGCGGAAATAGTGGCGGAGCACTACTCAATAGTAAAGGTGAGGTCGTAGGTATAAACTCTGTAAAATATTCGTCAAGTGGTTCTAGTACTAGTGCTAGTATTGAAGGAATGGGCTTTGCTATCCCTATATCCGATGTCGAAGATATAATTGAAGTACTAATAAAAGGTGAAAATGATGATGATGGCTTGGTACTTGGAATCGAAGGATATATGACAAATTCAGGGAATATTGCCAGTTATAAATTACCTGAAGGCTTCTACGTATCGAAAATTATTTCCGGTAGCAATGCCGATAAATCAGAATTGGCAATTGGCAATATCATAACAGAAATCGATAATAATAAAGTTACTTCAGTTGAAACAATAAGAAAAGTTTTAAATAAGAAAGATAAAGGCGATAAAGTAACTTTAAAAGTTAAATATGTCAGTAGAAATGAATATAAAGAAAAGGAAATAACAATTACTTTAAATTAGAATATTTCAGTTTTGTTTAAGATAAAGGAATTATAATTGAGATATATAAAGGAGATGATAGATGATTATAAGATAATAAATATATAATACTTGTTATAATAAGATTATTAAGTGGGAATATAATCCTGCTTTTTTCATGGAAAGAAAAATTATTTTGGTGGTAAAATAGGGAAAACTTATGGTATACTACTTATGAGTGGAGAAGTAACATGGATAATAAAAAAATATGTCAAAGCTGTGGAATGCCTTTGGAATCTAAAGAGCAATTAGGAACAAATAAAGATGGAAGTATAAATAATGATTATTGCAAATATTGTTACATGGAAGGAGAATTTATCGATAAAGTATCGATGGAAGAATATCCTGCGTTGAAAAGGTGGCGAAAAGGTTAAATGGCGACGACAAGAGACTATCGAGACTATATTTTAGATGTTTTAAATTTACTCGCCGATGTTACATGCAAACCGATGATGGGAGAGTATTTACTTTACTATAAAGGAATTCTTTTCGGAGGAATATATGATGATAGACTACTAGTAAAAATTGTTCCAGGTAATAGAAAATATAATATGGAACAAGTAGTTCCCTATAGCGGAGCTAAACCAATGTATCATGTAAGTGATGTAGATAATTGTGAAATAGTAAGAGATATCGTATTAGATACATATCAAGATTTAATAAAATAGTGGAGGTAATAATGGAATTACAAAAAGTTGGAGAAAAAACATATTATATTAAAAATCCTACGAATATTGGAATATATAAAATAGATGATAATAATGTCTTTATTATCGATTCGGGGAATGATAAAGATGCCGGAAGAAAGATACTTAAAATTACTGAAGAGCAAGGCTGGAGTATTAAGGGAATAATTACAACTCATTCAAATGCTGATCATATTGGGGGGAATAAGATTATTCAAGATAGAACTGATTGTCCAATATATGCCTTGGGAATTGAAAAGAGTTTTACGGAAGCACCAATATTAGAAACATCATTTTTATATGGAGGATTTCCATTTAAGAATTTGCGAAATAAATTCTTGTTAGCAAAGGAATCGGTAGTAACTGAACTAAATAATAATTTACCTGAAGGGCTTGAATATTTCAGTTTAAAAGGTCATTTTTTTGATATGATTGGGATTAAAACTGACGATGAGGTATACTTTTTAGCAGATTCTTTATTCAGTGAAGAGACGATTACCAAATATCATTTATTCTTTATTTACGACGTTCGTGAATACCTCAATACGTTAACTTATTTGGCTACTTTGAAAGGGAAACTATTTATTCCATCACATTGTGAAGCAACAGATAATATTACCAATTTAATTGAAATTAACCGAAATAAAATTGAAGAGATTGCCAATAAAATCTATTCACTATGTAGTGAAGAAAAAACGTTTGAAGAGTTATTAAAAAATATTTTTGATGATTATAATTTGATGATAAGTGCCAATCAATATGTTTTAGTGGGTAGTACTATTCGTTCATATTTATCATATTTATATGATGAAGAAAGAATCGAGTTTGAATTTAAAGATAATAAAATGTATTGGAGGCAAAAATAGTTTTATTGAAGGGAGAAGAATTTTATGATAGAAATTAAGCATGTAACCAAAAAGTATGGGAATAAATTGGCTGTCGATAATGTTTCATTTAAGGTAAGCGATGGCGATATCTTTGCCTTTATTGGACATAATGGGGCTGGTAAGACGACTTTGATTAAGGCTATTGTTGGAATTCATGATTTTGATGAAGGTGACATCTTAATAAATGGGATGTCAATTAAAGATAATCCGGTCGAATGTAAGAAGTTGATGGCATTTGTTCCTGACAATCCGGAAACATACGAGCATATGAAAGCAATCGACTATGTCAATTTTATATGCGATATGTACGATGTCGATATGGATACCAGGGTAGCAAACATTAAGAAATATGCCAAACTATTCGATATGGAAGATAAGCTTAATGATACGATTGATAGTTATTCACACGGAATGAAACAAAAAATAGTTTTGATTTCGGCTTTAGCACACGATCCGCAAATTCTCATTATGGATGAACCATTTGTGGGACTCGATCCGAAGGCAGTATTCGATATTAAAGAAGTATTAAATGAGATGGTTAAAGAAGGTAAGATTGTCTTCTATTCGACACACATTTTGGATGTTGCGGAAAAGTTATGTAGTAGGGTGGCAATTATCAAAAATGGTAAGTTGATTAAAAGTGGCAGTATGAAAGAGATAAAAGGCGATAAATCTCTCGAGAAAGTATTTATGGAACTCGAGGGATAAATAATGAAAAAGTTATATTCACTGATTCGGGCATGTATGACTAGCGATATGAATTTGTTCAAGATAAAGACAAAGAAAAATAGTAAATCGCGAATTACAATTCCTTTGGTAATTGCTCTTTATCTAATGTTTGTAATTTGGGGAAGTGCCAATACAATGTTTGAAAAAATAGCTCCAATGAACATTCAATATATATTGTTAGCGCTTTTTGCTTTCGGTATTTCAGTAATGACCATCATCGAAGGTATATATAAGACAGGACCGTTAATATTCAATTGTAAAGATGATCAATTACTTTTATCGCTACCGATAAGTAGAAGGACGGTCTTGTTTGTCAGAGTATTCAAATTCTATGTATTCGAGGTAGTTTTCAATTCACTATTTCTTTTGCCAATTATGATTGCCTATATTCGATGGGCCCCTGCTATCGATTGGACATATTACTTAACCAGTATCATTATGTTGTTTATGCTTCCGATAATACCGATTGTTATCTCTTGCATTTTCGGGGTCATTTCTGCTAGTTTGACGAGTAGATTTAAATATAAAAATATTGCCCAGATAATTATTTCGATGGTTTTGCTTATCGGTATCTTATATGGTTCATACAAGATGGATGATTTTATCGAATATTTGATGGTTCATGCGACAAGTGTCAATGAGATAATAACCAAAATATATTATCCAGCGGGCATGTATGTCAAACTGATAACTGAATTCAATGTAATCGATTTAATTACTTTTATGGTGGTAAATATTATCATCTTTGGGGGAGCTTTATTTATATTGAGT
>CAZEVZ010000025.1:0-7559 GCA_964514935.1 uncultured Muribaculaceae bacterium | reverse complement strand
CATTTCAAAATGCAACTGTCAATTTTTTCAATATTATTTATATTGAGTAAAGTTTATTTTAAGATCAATTCGAGGTTGAAAAAAGTAACGACAAATAAAAAAGTAAGTTTCGATAATTTGGTTATCAAAGCGAGAACAAAGTATAGGGCTTTGATTAGAAAAGAACTAAATACTTTCTTTAAAACACCGGTGTTTATTGTCAATTCAGGCTTTGCTTTAGTGTTATTTATACTATGTGCAATTATCGTATCGATCAATTTTGATGACGTTTTACCACTGCTTACTGATCCGGAAGGTATAAATCTATCTAAAGATATGGTTATGAATAATCTATCAATTATGATATTTGTACTTCTATCATTTGGAGCATATATGACATCGATTACCAATTCGTTGATCAGTTTAGAGAGAAAGAACATCAATATTCTTAAATCATTACCAATAAAAGTAAAGACAATTTTGATGTCCAAGGTATATGCTTGTTTAATAATTACGACACCAGTATTATTAGTTGGCGATATGCTCCTATTTATCGTATTTAAAATTGCGATTATCGAGGCTGTTTTACTGGTAATATTATCGATATTGATACCACTTGTATCACATTTTATCGGTCTTTTGGTCAATTTGAAATATCCAAAATTGGATGCTGAAAATAGTACCGAAATAGTAAAACAGAGTATTAGTTCCTTTATATCGGTAATGATAGGGATGATTTTGTTAATTACAACAGTGGCAATCGTTACCAATATAGTTGGGATAATAAAGGCTCCTTTAATATTAGCAATAGCAGTAATTATATATTTGTTAATAGATATAGTTTTATATTTATGTTTGATTAGCAAAGGCGTTAAGGAATTTAACAGTTTAACTGTATAAAAACTTACGCTTTTTTTTCTTTTGCTATTGACATTTGATAAAAACAAATATACAATGTTATTGTATTAGTCAAGTAATACAGAAGGGCGATGTTATGGAATTTACATTTGATAATAATATTCCTATCTATATTCAACTGTTGGAGTATTTAAAAATTTATCTTATTTCAGGGGTCTTTAAATCGGGTGAAAAATTACCTTCGGTGAGAGATTTTGCGACGACGTTTAAGGTAAATCCCAATACGATGCAAAAAGCATTGGCGGAACTGGAGACGATGAAGTTAATATATACCGAAAGAACTAACGGTAAGTATGTCACTAAAGATACGAAAATGATTGAAAAATTAAAAGATGAATATGCGATTACACTTGCGAGAAGTTATTTTCAAGGTATGAAGCGTATCGGTTTGGGAAAGGCTGATTCAATAAAATATTTGGAAGGATTGGATGATTGAGATGGAACTTTTAGAAATTAAAAATTTGACGAAAACTTATGATAGTAAAGAAGTACTCAACGATATCAATTTAAGTGTTTCAAAAGGAAAGATTATTGGCTTACTTGGAAAAAATGGCGCAGGAAAGACAACTTTGATCAAACTGATAAACGATCTGTTGACACCAGATAGTGGTGAAATATTGGTAATGGGGAATAAAATAGGTGTGGAAACCAAAAAAATAATTTCTTATTTACCAGAGAAAACATATTTAAATACCCAGATGAAGGTATCGGAAGTGATTGCTTATTTTGAGGATTTTTACGATAATTTTGATTCGGCAAAGGCTAAAAGATTACTCAAAGATTTAGATTTAGATATCGATCAAAAATTATCTAAAATGAGTAAAGGTATGCAAGAAAAAGTTAATTTAGTGCTCGTTATGTCTAGAAAGGCTTCACTATATGTTTTGGATGAACCTTTGGGAGGAGTCGATCCAGCAACCCGCGATTATATTTTGGATACGATACTTTCCAATTTCAATAATGATGCCAGTGTTATTATTTCGACACATTTGATTTCGGATATTGAAAGGGTTTTAGATGAGGTAATATTTATCGATAAAGGTAAGATAATTCTTCAAAGTGATGCGGATAATCTTAGGAATAAGGAAAAGGCTTCAATTGATGAAATCTTTAGGAGGATGTTTAAATGTTAATTAAGTTATTAAAATATGATTTAAAGTATATGATTAGAAATATGGGAGTATTCTATATATTATCGATATTTTTTGCAATTGTTACACGAATACTATTTTCTTTAGAACAGACTATCATTGTCAATATTTTGGGACAGATTACGGTTGGATGTATGTTTTCGATGATTGCTAGTACGTTAATAAATACGATGATGAGAAGTTGGGTTAGATTTAGAGTTTCTATCTATAAAGATGAAGCTTATTTGACCCATACTTTACCGGTTACCAAAAATGATATTTACGATTCTAAATTTTTAGAGACATTGATCTTTTTTGTCATCGGTTTTATCATTATCATATTGAGTTTATTTATTGCTTATTATACTAAAGATAGATGGATTTTATTAAAAGATATGATAAGCACTATAACAACGGGTTTAAACTTTAATACGGCACTCTTTGTTTTAAGTTTTATTGTCATCATTTTTTTGGAAATATTCAATGCTATTCAATGTGGCTTTTTAGGAATAATTCTCGGTCATAAGAAAAATAACAATAAAGTAGGTTATTCAGTATTCTTTGGTTTTGTGGCTTATTTATTGGCCCAGAATCTCGTATTATTTTTAGTATTTGTTGTCGGCTTGTTTGATTCAAGTATTATGGATTTGTTTAGAAGTAAGATTTTGTTAAATGTCGATTCTTTTAAAACGTTGACTATTTTATCAATAATATTATATATACTTATTATTGGGCTAATGAATATAATCTGTAAAAAAGAGTTTAATAAAGGGGTCAATATCGAATAATAGATGAAAAAAGCTACTATTTTTGATATAATGATATTGGAGTGATTAGCATGAATGAATATATTGATTTAGATTTAAACAATATCGATGAAGAACATATTTGTTGTGCTATTGGCGATCCAAAACATCAAATAGGGGTCGATAATAAAAAAGAATGGATTAAAAACAAGTTAAAAGATGGACATGTATTTCGAAAATTAAATGCTAGAGGGAAAATTTTTATCGAATATGAACCGATAGAAACGGCTTGGGTTCCAATTAGTGGAAAAAATTATGAATATATCTATTGTTTGTGGGTAGCAGGCAGTTTTAAGGGAAAAGGAATCGGTAAGGAATTGCTATCGTATGCCATAGATGATGCGAAGAAAAAGCAAATGAGTGGGGTATGTACTTTGGTATCAAAGAAGAAAAAACCATTTATTGGTGATAAGAACTTTTTCCTTCATTATGGATTTAAAGTTGTCGATGTCATCGATGATTATGAATTATTAGCTCTAGCATTTGATGATAAAGAAACACCTAGATTTAATGATAATGCTAGAAAGATGACAATCGATAGTAAAGATTTTACCATCTATTATAGTAATGAATGTCCTTATGTCGAATACGAAGTGAAAGAGTTAAGCGATTATGCCAAAGAACATAATATTAAACTTGATTTCATCAAGATAGATTCTTTAGAAAAAGCCAAAAATGCTCCTTGTGTATTCAATAATTGGGCCAATTTCTATAAGGGAAAATTTATTTCGAATACGATTCTCAATGCCAATGCTTTTCAAAAACTTATTAAATAGATAAAGGATTAAAAAATGAAAAAAGATAAATATAAAGAGTTGATTATGTATTTAATTGTGGGAGTACTTACGACAGTAGTTAGTTTGGGAACGTATTACTTACTTACTTTATCACTATTGAACCCTAATAATGATGTTCAACTTCAAGTAGCCAATGTCCTATCGTGGATTGCGGCGGTCATATTCGCATATGTTACCAATAAAAAATACGTTTTTAAAAGTGAAGAAAAGGATGTCATCAAGGAAGGTAGTAAGTTTTTAATATCGCGAATATTTACCTTATTATTAGATATGTTTGCAATGTTTTTAATGGTATCAATACTTCATTTTTATGATCGAATAGCTAAACTAATTTCTCAAATATTGGTTATTATTGCTAATTATGTAATCAGTAAATTATATGTCTTTACCAAGAAAAGGAAATAACTTTTAAATAATGATAATTATCGCAATGTAAAGCGAACAAAATGTCCGTTCCTTATAAAATAAGGGATGGATGTTTTTTTAAATCGTTTTTATAAAAAAGTGAATGTAAACATTAAAATATTTTTAAAAAAACATATAAAAAAATATTTACAATTCAATTTATTTGAAGTAAGATAGTAATAGATTAAAAAAATATCAAATGGAAGGGATGTAGTAGATAATGGATAGAGATTTTTTTAATGATATTGTCGTAGTTAAAAGGAGTGGTCAAAGAGTTAATTTTAATCCCACTAAAGTGGCTATTGCCATTAAAAAGGGCTTTGATAGTGTCTATGAAGACTATGACGAAAAGAATGTCAATAAAGTAAAAGAAAAAGTACTCGATTATATTGAAAAAGAATATAAAGATAGAAAAACTATCGGTGTTGAAGATATTCAAGATGTTATCGAAGAAGTTTTGAAAAAACAAAAATACGATGAAGTATACGAATCTTATAAGGGATATCGTGAAAGAAGAGCTGCTTCAAGAGAGGCGTTTGTGGTCAAACAACAACATAAATTTGTTAAGGCTATCGAATCACTTGGTTTGAAGACAGCCGCTGAAGAAAATGCCAAAAGAGAAAATGCCAATGTCGATGGTGATGGTCCAATGGGAACGATGCTTCATTTTGGTTCTACAGTATCGAAAGAATTTGCTAAAGCATATTTGATGGATACGAAATATGCTAGAGCACATGATGAAGGAGCAATTCATATCCACGATTTGGATTTCTGGGCTATGGGAACAACGACATGTACGCAAATAGATTTAAATAAATTATTTAAAAATGGTTTTTCGACGGGTCATGGATATTTGAGAACCCCAAATTCAATTTCATCTTATGGTGCTTTGGCAGCCATTGCGATTCAGGCTAATCAAAATGAACAACATGGTGGACAAAGTATTCCGGCTTTCGATTACTATATGGCTCCAGGAGTTTTAAAAACATTTAAAAAGGAATTTAAACAAGAATTATCTGAAGTGTTAGAAATTGAAGGATTTAAAGACTTTATCAATTTTGATAAGGTGGTTGAGACAATCGATAAATTATCAAGTATCGAATTTGATTTAAGTGTGTTTGAAGATTTGACGAAAGATAGTAAGAAGGTAAATGAACTAATTAAATTTGCTTATGATAGTGCAATTAAAAGAACTGATAGGGCAACATTCCAAACAATGGAAGCATTTATTCACAATTTGAATACGATGCATTCGAGAGCTGGAGCTCAAGTACCATTTTCAAGCGTAAACTTTGGTACGGATACTTCACCTGAAGGAAGAATGGTTATCAAGAATTATTTGCTTGCTACGGATGAGGGGCTTGGACATGGTGAAACACCAATTTTCCCAATATCTATTTTTAAGGTAAAAGAAGGAATAAATTATAACGAAAAAGATCCAAGTTACGACTTGTTTAGATTGGCATGTCGTGTTTCAGCCAAAAGATTATTTCCTAATTTCTCATTTTTAGATTCAAGTTTTAATAAACCATTTTTGGTGCCTGGTGATTATACGACCGAAGTTGGTTATATGGGATGTCGTACGAGAGTGCTTGCCAATGTCTGCGGACCAGCAGTCACTCCAGGAAGAGGTAATTTAAGTTTTACTTCGATCAATTTGCCTAGATTAGGTATTAAATATGGTATTGCTCTAGGTGAAAGAACAAAAGCTGATATGAAAGGCTTTTATAAAGAATTAGATGAAACAATGGATTTGGTTAAAGGGCAATTACTTCAAAGATTTGAATGTCAATGCTCTAAAACAAAAGCTAACTTTAAATTCTTACTTGGTTCACATGTATGGCTAAATAGTGAGAAATTAGAGGGTAATACCAAGATTAGAACAGTTTTAAAACATGGCACTTTATCAATCGGGTTTATCGGTTTAGCAGAGACATTGAAGGCTTTGGTCGGAGAACACCATGGTGAATCAGACAAGGCTCAAAAGTTGGGACTTGAAATAGTTAAACATATGCGAGAAAAATGCGATGAATATACTCAGGAATACAATCTAAACTTTACATGTTTAGCAACCCCTGCTGAAGGATTATCTGGTAGATTTGTGGCTATCGATAGATCGATTTATGGAAAAATAAAAGGAATAACGGATAGAGATTACTACACTAATTCATTCCATGTACCGGTATATTACAAGACTACGGTAAAACACAAGATGGAAATTGAAGGTAAATATCATAAATATACGAATGCCGGACATATTTCTTATGTCGAACTTGATGGTGATACGGTAAACAATGTCGATGCTTTTGAATCGGTAGTAAGAATTATGCACGATAATGATATCGGTTATGGAGCTATCAATCATCCGGTAGATAGAGACCCTGTATGTGGTTATGTTGGGGTAATTAAGGATGTTTGTCCAAGATGTGGTCGTCACGAAGGTGAAGGTGTTCCAATGGAACAAATAAGCAACTACGAATGTTGCATGAGATAGAGAAAGAAAAGGAGATGTATGATAATGGAAAAAGAAGTTAAAAGAGTAAAAACTGTTGGCGAAGGCGTTAAGTTTGATCGTATTAGAAGAATTACGGGATATTTAGTTGGTACGCTTGACAGATTTAATAATGCTAAAAAGCAAGAAGTTAACGATAGAGTAACCCATGGAACAAACTAGTGATTACATCAGATTAGCTGCCGATTTGCAGACCGATAGCATCGTCGATGGACCGGGGCTTAGGACGGTCATTTGGACGCAGGGCTGTGCTCATCATTGCCCTGGTTGCCAAAATCCACAGACTTGGGATTTTAATGGCGGTGGACTAGTATCTGTCGATGATGTAATCGCAGCCATCGATGAACTTGAATGTCAAATGGGGATTACCTTTTCGGGTGGGGATCCGATGTATCAACCCGAAGCGTGTGCTAAAATTGCTAAATATTGCAAAGATAAGGGATACAATATTTGGGTATATACCGGCTTTACGTTTGAAGAATTATTAAAAATGTCCCAGAAAAAGCCTATCTATAGAGAATTTTTAGAAGTAATCGATGTCTTGGTCGATGGTAGATTTAAAATGGCGGAAAGAGATTTAAGTTTATTATTTAGAGGTTCCAGAAACCAAAGACTAATCGATATTCCCAAGACGCTAATGAAAGATGAGATAGTGCTTTTCGATGAAACAGCTTATAGTGAAGAACAGTTATTTAAAAGAGAAAAAACATATGTTTAAGATGTTCAAATGAGCATCTTTTTCTTTGAAAATGTTATATGGATAGGTATTACGCATAAAATTAAGTGTCATACCATATAATAATTGTATTTTTTGCTTGAAATAAACAAGAATGTATGTTAATATAAGTATGGCTTTTCGGAAAAAATAGCACAAGTGTTGATCTATGTGCCTAGTGCCATGAAAGGTGGTGAGGAGAGAAGAGATGCTTGGAAGATTAAACAAAAGGAGGAATGTAATATGGCAGTAGTAGCGATGAGTTACTTATTAGAAGCTGGAGTTCATTTCGGACAT
>CAZEVZ010000024.1:10690-14994 GCA_964514935.1 uncultured Muribaculaceae bacterium | reverse complement strand
ATAAAAAATAAAAATTACGACCATTTTTATTGCACATTCCCTTATTTTATGGTATTATTTAAATAGAAATGGTAGTCCTTAAGTATAATACTTAAGGATTTTGCAACCTATAGTTGACATTTTTTTGATGATGTAAACTATGTAAAAATTATGAAGAAATCTAACTGGAAGAGTTAATCTTCTTTTTTTGTTAACCTATAGTTAATTCCTGGTATTATTTGCTTCAAGTGTGCATCAATTTTAAGAATTAGAAGTAAATTGACATTTAACTTACGAATATTATTTATGAAGGAAAAGAAGGAAAAAATATGGATTATTATAATGAGATAAAAACTAAATTTGTTAATAATGAAACATATAAGCAGATTAAGGACTATAGCAAAAATAAATATGAACTGCAAACTTATTACGATGTCGGGAAACTGCTTGTTGAAGCACAGGGTGGTGAGAGTAGAGCAAAGTATGGAGATAGGTTAATTAAAGGATATTCTATAAAATTAACTGATGAATTAGGTGGAGGTTACTCGTCGAGAAATTTAAAAAATATGCGTAAGTTTTATATTTTTCAAAAAGGGCAGGCACTGCCTGCCCAATTGAGCTGGAGCCACTATTGCGAACTATTACCATTAAATAATATCGATAAAATAAATTATTATATCGATATTACGATGAAATATAGTTTATCATATCGTAAGTTGAGAGAAAGAATTAAATTAAACGAATACGAAAGATTAGATGACAATACTAAAAATAAATTGATTACTAATAAAGAGTTGACCATTGGCGATGAAATAAAACATCCGATTATCATTAGAAATAAATATCGTAAAGTTGATATTACTGAAGAAATGCTTAAGAATATGATATTAGAAAATATTGATGATTTTCTTAAAGAGTTAGGCCACGGCTTTTGTTATATAGAAAGTGAATATAAGATTAAACATGAAAATAGATTTAATTATATCGATATTTTATTATTTAATATTAAATACAATTGCTATGTAGTAATTGAATTAAAAGTAACTGAATTAAAAAAAGAGCATATTGGTCAGATATTACATTATATGGGATATATCGATGAGAATGTCAAAACTATTTATCAAGAGAAGATAATAGGCATTATTATTGCTAGAAAAGATAACAAATTTGTCATGCAATATTGTTCTAATCAAAATATATTTGATACGACTTATGAACTAGTGTAATGGTTTGACTATCATATTAAAAGATGATATGATTGAATTGAAAGATGGTGATGATATGGCTAAGATTAAAGTAATGGATGAAAATTTAGCTAATAAAATTGCTGCTGGTGAAGTAGTTGAACGCGTGGTGTCGATTGTCAAAGAATTGATTGAAAATGCTATCGATGCCGAAAGTGATGAAATAATCATCGAATTAAAAGAATCGGGATTACGTGAAATTAAAATTACTGATAATGGGATTGGAATGGATAATGATGATTTATTACTTGCATTTCAGCGACATGCGACTAGTAAGATATACGATGATGATGATTTATTCAATATAAATACGTTGGGTTTTAGGGGTGAAGCATTACCATCGATTGCTTCGGTGTCAGAAGTAGAAGTAAAGACATGTTATAAAGATAATGAAGTAGGCATGTATCTGCATATAAAAGGCGGTAAGATACTGGAACAATCATCTTGTGGCATGAATAAAGGCACTAGTTTTAAGATTACTAATCTATTCTACAACACACCGGCAAGACTTAAACATTTATCGAGTACTTATGCTGAACTTTCAAATGTTATCGATTATGTCAATAAAATAGCACTATCTTATACGAATATTAGATTTAAGTTGATTAACGATGATAAAGAATTATTGAGTACTAGTGGAAATAATAATCTACTTAAAGTTATTAGTGATATATATAGTGTCAATATTGCTAAAAAGATGATAGCGATAGATGGAGAAAATGATGATTACAAGATTAGTGGTTATATATCCTTACCAGAAGTAACTAGGTCAAGTAAAAATCATATGACGACAATTGTCAATGGTAGGGTAATTAGAAATACTATTTTATATAAATCGATCAATGAAGCTTATAGTAATTATAAAGAGGATTCAAGATACCCAATATGTGTAATAATTATCGAAACTGATCCAAGTCTATTAGATGTCAATATTCATCCTTCTAAATTGGATATTAGATTTAGTAATTTTGATGAATTAAACAAGTTGATTAAAGAAACAATCGATGAGGCATTAAGAAATAAAATGCTAATCCCTAGTATCAGTCTATCGGAAGAAGAAATGCCTAAATATACTAATATGACATTGAATATTGAAAGAGAAAGTAATAAGGATGATGAATATAAGAATATCATTAAAGATTTAATAAACTTTAATGTGGCCGAAGAAGCACTAGATTATGGTAATGAAGAGATAACAACCGAAGCAATATCGATTAGTGAAGAAAAGAAATTACCAGAATTATATCCGGTGGCCTTACTTTTAGGAACATATATTGTCTGTGAAAATGATGAGGGAATATATTTGATCGACCAGCATGCCGCCAAAGAGAGATGCAACTACGAAAGAGTTAGTTATGAACTTAGTCATCCGAATGGAAATACGATTAGTCCGCTAATACCAATTGTCATTGAACTACCACAAAATGAAATCCTGAAACTAAAGGAAAATGTCGATATTTTTGATAGTCTAAATATTAAATATGAAGAATTTGGAACATCATCTATAAGGATAATTTCCCATCCAACATGGTTTACTGAAGGAAAAGAAGCAGCAATTGTAAGACAGATAATCGAGATGATTTTGAGTAAAGGGAAAGATTTTACGTTAGAAAAATTTCGTGATAATTTAGCTAAAATGATTGCTTGTAAAATGAGTGTCAAGGGAAATACTTATATCGATAAGGCTTCGATGGAATCCCTTATTGATGATTTAAGAAAGTGTAATAATCCATATAATTGTCCACATGGACGTCCGGCAATCATTCATTTTAGTATTTATGAATTAGAAAAAATGTTTCATAGGAGTATATAATAATGAAAAGATATGTTGATGAATTAGTGAAAAGAATAAATGAGTTGATTAAAGTGTATGAAAACTACCTTTGGCAAGATGAGAATAGATATTTAGTCATAGGTTTTCAAGATAGGATGATCGGTTTTCATCTATACGATGGTTATGACATTGTCGATATGTTATATCTATCTTTTGGTGAAAAAGAAGAAAAAATCTATCAGGCTGTTTCCTTAAAAACATTTGCTATTGTACTAGGTAACGTCAAAGTTTATGAAAGTGTTGGACCGACCTTTTCAATATATCATAATGATGCTTTAAAACCATATTTGGCTGTTGCTTCAGCTGATAATAATATGACTGCTTTACTTGATTTACTAATTGATAATCAAGAAACTCAAGCCATAAATAGTAGTCCAATTATCGAAGCAGCAGATAAAAAAGTTAAAAGGTATTTACCTAATGCTAGTGTATTAAAGGAAATTGATAAAAGAATCGATTTGTCTAAAGATATCGTTAGGGGTAAATTATGATAATTGTTATAACTGGACCTACCGGTGTTGGTAAGACAAAGATGTCTATAGAATTAGCTAAAAAATATGATGCTGAAATAATAAATGGTGATGCTGTACAAGTATATAGAGGACTAGATATCGGTTCTGCCAAAGTAACGGAAGCAGAAAAAGAAGGTATTGTCCATCACTTGTTTGATATCAGAGAAGTCGATGAAGACTATTCAATTTATAATTATCAAAAAGACATTAGAAAACTTATTGATGAAATTACCAAACGAAATAAAAATGTTATTATCGTCGGAGGAACTGGTTTATATATCAAGAGTGCATTATATGATTATACTTTAGATGAAGATAATAGTAATGATAACAAGTACGAAGGAATAAGTACTGAAGAATTATATCAGGAATTGATTAAATTAGATAAAGATGTCGATATCGATAAGGATAATCGCAGAAGAGTAGTAAGAGCATTAAATTATTATAAAAATAATCATAAATCTATTAGTTCAAATAATAGAGGTAATAATTTATTATATAAGGCAATATTTATTGGCCTTACAATGGATAATAGAGATGATCTATACGAACGAATAAATCGTAGGGTAGATAAGATGATCGATAATGGATTGATCGATGAAGTAAAGTCTTTTTATGATAGGAAAATTAGGAGTAAACCATTATTATCTGCAATCGGTTATAAAGAATTATATCGTTATTTTGATAATGAAATTAGTTATGATACTGATATAATAAAAAATTTCCCTCAGTATA
>CAZEVZ010000024.1:0-10680 GCA_964514935.1 uncultured Muribaculaceae bacterium | reverse complement strand
TAATGAAATTAGTTATGAAGAAGCTATCGATTTAATAAAAAGAAATTCAAGAAGATATGCTAAAAGACAATATACATTTTTTAATCATCAATTTAATATTAGATGGTTTAATGTTAATATCGATAATTTTCAAAAAACAATTGATGAAGTTTCAAAATATATTGATAGCCAAAAATAAAAAATATGGTATAATAGATATATAAATAATAAAAAGGAGGATAAAATGAGTACGGAAAAGAAAGAAACTGTTAAAAATAAGAAAGGAAATACACTATCTAAAGATAAACAGACAAGAGTTAGAACATTAAGTAAAATTATCTATATTGTCACTAGAATATTTAGAGTATTGGCCGTTATAGCTGCGGTATTTATGTTGCTTGCCATCGTTTTAGCCCCAGCAGTAATTAGAAATGTCAAAGTAGCGGATAATACAATTTCAGTATTTAATACGAAACTAGAATATAAATATAGTGATGATGGAAATGTTGATTTACTGATTGGCGATGTAATCATAGGAAGTATCAAGAGTGATGAAAAAGCTGATTTTGATTTGGTAATTAGTGAACTTGAAAAGACAGATATGACAAGATCATTTGCCTTTATCGAATTAGCCTTAATTGCTGGAGTAGCAGTAATGTTTATCTATTACTTTATTTTAAGATATGTCGATATGTTATTTACCAATATTAGTAATAATGAGACCCCATTTACGAGTGAAAATAAAGATTATTTAGATAAGATAGCTTATCTATCGTTAATTTCAGTAATTATTTCTTTAGTATCTGATATCGTATCATCATTATTCTTTGGTAATAGTATGGTACATATCGATCTTACAAATGTTATTGTCGTTTTAGGATTGTATACGATTGCTTATATTTTTGAATATGCATGTATCTTGCAAAAAGACAGTAATAATAAAATGTATGAATAGTTATATCAATAGTTAGGGGGAATGTTATGCAAATAGGTTTAGATCATTGGTTTTTTTCCGGCAATGATAATGGTACCAGAATGAATTTGAATCATTGGTTTACTTCAAGTAATAAACTGACAGTGTCATTATGGAAATTCTATGGAAGTATTGAAATAGTTTATGATGGTGAAATGGTATATTTTCCAGTGAGTATTTATGATGATGGTAAAGAGGTGTTAAGATTTAATTTCTATGCTTTAAACGATGCGATTAGTTTTGTCGAAGGTATAAATAAAATACTTACGAAACAAGAGGTAATAGAGTATTATCAGAAACAATTTGCCGAGAAGGAATTTAAATTATATGAGAAAATTAAAAATGATGAACTTTTTGTTGATAATAAATTAGTAATATCATTATGGAATTTTTTTGGAAGTATCCGCATAGTTTATGATGGTGATTTAATATCTTATCCAGTGAGTATTATTGCTGCAGATAGAGAAGAACTAAAATTTAATTTTTATGCTTTAGATGATGCGGTTAGTTTTGTCGAAGGTATAGAAAAAAAGTTTACTAAAGAAGAAGTAATAGAGTATTATCAAAATGAATTTGTTCAAGACAAGTTTAGAATATATGGAAGAAGTATGAATAAAAAAATAAGATAAATCGCTGTAAGATTTATCTTTTTATAGAGACAAGGTGTTAAAAGATGAGTGATAGAGAAATAACAAGACCTACTTATATGGAAATAGATTTGAATAATCTACAGTTTAATATTGATCAAATTAAAGAAAAGGTTGGTCAAAATGTGAAGTTAATGCCGGTAATTAAGGCCAATGGGTATGGTACTTACATAAATGATAATCTAGATATTTTAAATTTATTCGATATTGTGGCCGTTGCCACCGTCGATGAAGGCGTAGCAATTAGAAATGTTGGTTATCAAAAAGAAATATTTGTTTTAAACCAACCATACATAACAGAAATATCTAAAATAATTAAGTATCATTTAGTGGTTGGAGTAAGTGCATATGATTTTATTAGTGAACTTGCTAAAACAAAAGAAAAGGTAACTATCCATGTTGAAATAGGAACAGGTATGGGAAGAACAGGAGTACACCCCTATAAGATAGAAAAATTTTTAAAACATATTCCTGAAAATGTCAAAGTTGAAGGAATATATACACATTTTTCATCGGCTGATAATGATAAGGAATATACGGAAAAACAGTTAACCTCATTTAAAATAGCTCTTGATAAAGCAAAGAAAATTATCGGAAATATCAAATATATTCATGCGGCGGCTTCGAATGCAATTTTAAACTTCCCTGGTTCATATTTTAATCTGGTAAGACCAGGAATTATTTTATATGGATATAAAAGTAGTCCAGATACTTATGAGAAAATATCTATAAAACCAATAGCAAAGTTAAAATCAAAAGTTACTTTTTTAAAAATTGTCGATAAGAATACGAGTATTGGCTATGGTAGAAGTTATATTACTTCAAAAAAGACAAAAGTAGCAACCATTCCTTTAGGATATGCCGATGGATTTAGAAGAGAACTTTCCAATAACTTTAGTGTCCTAATAAATGGTAAGAAGGCTAAAATTATCGGTAAAATATGTATGGATAGTTTTATGGTCGATGTTACAAATATTAAAAATATAAAACTAGGTGATGATGTTATTATTTGGGATAATGAAAACATTACTTTAGATGAAATAGCAGATAAATGTAATACGATCAATTATGAAATTATGTGTACAATAAGTAATCGAGTACCAAGAAAATTTATTAAGTAAAATTATTTACATTCATTATAAAAGCACACTTTGTGAAGTGTGTTTTTCTCGTTTTCATCGATGTCAACTATAGGTTGCATAGTCCTTAAGTATTTTACTTGAGGACTATCATTTCTATTAAAATAATACCATAAAATAAGGGAATGTGCAATAAAAATGGTCGTAATTTTTTGAAAAAAATTTTGTGTCAAATTTTCTTCACATTTTTGATAACATCTTTATTTATAGGCATCTACACAAATTATAAAAGTTGTTAAGTAAAATACTTAAGGACAAAATGGTGATAATATGAAGAAAATATGGAAGGATAATGCGAAGTTAATATTAGCTATATTTGTAACAGTAGTAATAGCCAGTGGAGCAACCTATGCAGCAACGACAATGTATGATTCAAATATCGTTGGATATGATAATACGACTAGCGGCTTGAGGTCGACGAATGTACAATCAGCATTGGATGAATTATACGGCAATGTGGCTGAAGTAATAATTGATATTAAGAGTCTTATTGGTGATAGTACACTTACCACTACGGCTCAAACTTTAATAGGTGCCATTAATGAACTTGATGATTATATGATTCCACAAACAGTACAGCATATTGGTGGTACAGGAGATGTATCTTCCGTTAAAATATCGAAGATGGGAAGATTATGTCAAATTGCATTTTCAGGAACATTTTATGGAGCCAACATACCAAGTTCATGTGTCCCATTGTTTGAAAGTTATAACAGAATAATACTTATAGCAGGCCAAGGCAAAGATCGATATCCAGCGCACATGGAAGCAAGTGGAGATGTATTTATCCATATTAATGGTGGAGAAACGCTGCTTCCTAAAGACGGAACATATAATGTTTATGGTACTGGTGTTTACTTTACTTATTCATAATTTAATACTTTTAACTGAAACTCTCAAAAAATTCCTCGAGATATGCAAGTTCTTATAATTATGGATTGCCAATAATTATTTGGAAAAATATTGATAATAAAGAGTGGCAGTAGCATAATTGTTAGCTAATTTGTCATCAAATTTCAATTAAAAAAATGTGTAATATTATAATTGAATAACTATTGAAAACGGAATGAAGTGACCTGCTCCCCCCACTTAAGAAGTGGGGGCTTCCCTCTTTGATAATATAAG
This sequence comes from uncultured Muribaculaceae bacterium, assembly GCA_964514935.1. Classification (GTDB taxonomy): domain Bacteria; phylum Bacillota_I; class Bacilli_A; order RF39; family UBA660; genus RUG705. The sequence goes on along the minus strand of CAZEVZ010000024.1, from coordinate 6,817 downwards.
TATTATCTCTAAGTAACGACAGTGGGCCCCACCGCCTTATTTTTTATATGGTAAGTTCTATATTTTTCTTTGTTATTAGTCTAAAACTTTCAATGGCAATATTTATAGCTGCATTGGTGTCTCGATCCATCATATTACCACAGTTAGAACATCTTTTGCTTGATGGATAATATCTATCTACTTTTACTAGTTCTTTTTTTCTTTCATCTAACTTATACTTTAGTTTATTAGTAAACATATTATAACTATTGTCATAGATACTTTTACCATAATGATTATGTTTACTCATTTCTTGTAAATCTAAGTCTTCAATGATTATAACATCGTATCTAGTTGCTAATTCTAAGTCTTTTTTATTTGGGACATCTTTTCGCTGATTTTTTATCTTGATATGTAATTTTGCACATTCAAAATATTTATTTAGCATAATTCTTTGTCCTCTATTTGGATATATTCTTATCTTTAATACTATATTTTCTTCATATTATCACCATTTTGTCCTTAAGTATTTTACTTAGGACTTTTAGGTGATATAAATGGAGAAACTATGGAAGTTATGACTCTTGGGTGAATATTGCGACATTTTGATTCATCTATTTACTGTGTAAGTGTTATTAGTTACATTATCCATACTTCTACATAGGTTAATACATAATTCCACTTATAATTTTAAGACTTTAGTCAATAATAATTATAAGGAGGAAAATATGACAGAAAAAGAATTATCATATGTAGAAGATGCTATTGGACATGAACAAAATATTATTAAAATATGTACTGAAACAGTTAATTATTTACAAGATGCTGCCTTGAAATCTTTCGTGCAAAAAGAAATTGAAAAACATACGGAAAATAAGAATAGTTTAATGCATGTACTGGAGGTAAAAGCTAATGGATGATAAATTACTTATGGAAAATTATTTATTGGTTTTAAAAAGTACCGTTGAAGTATATGTCCATGGTACATTGGAAAGTTCAAATAAAGATATTCGTGAATTACTAAAAAATGGTTTAGATAAAACTATGAATAGTCAAGCCTTGACATATGATTTGATGAGTGAATATGGATGGTATCAAGTTAATAATGTTATGCCTGAAAAAATAAATCAAACCCTAACTAAAATTAGCAGCCAAAACTAATTTTAGTTTTTTTTCTTTTATAGACAAATATGCTTCGTTATGATAAAATTAAATTATAGATGGAGGTTAAGGTTATGGCAAAGAAAAAAAACGAAGAAGTTGAAAAGAAAAATATTAAAAAGAAGGAAAATATCGATCTTGATTCATTAAAGAAAGAATTAAATTATTATATTGATGAAACAATTAAAAGAAGTATCAATTTAGAATTAGAAAAATCTTATAAAAGGACAATCCGTGATAAGAATATTAAGATAATAATTAAAAATATGGTAATTACTATTTTATTATTGGTAATCGTATATTTGGTTTATATTCTAAATGATTATGATTATTTTGATAAATTCTTTATTGAAGATAATTATGAAAAAGAAACCGTTAAAATAAATAATAAAGATACGACTAGTAATAATGATAATGAAAAAAAAGAACCAACATTGGATGAATTAAAAAAAGAATATGCTTATCTTTTAGATAATATCTATATCAATGAAGATTCTATTTATGTTGATGATTATTATAATGGTAAATTAACTGATGAACTTAAGAATTATCTATCGATGAATATGATGGATATCAATAGTTTGAGTAAAGAAGAAAACTATAATTTAATAGAAAATGATAAATTTAAGAAATGTTATGAAAAAAAGTTTATTGGTGAATATGCCAATACAAGTTTTAATTATAATGGAAATATTTTTCGTTATATCAATAAATTAGATGCTTATATAACTGATGAAGTAGTTAAGGAAAATAAAACTAATATAAAAAGAATTATTACCAAGATTGTAGTAAGTGATGATAATGTTGTTATTACTACGATAGAAGGATTAGTAAAAGATAATAAATTATATAATATTATCAACAATATGGAAGTAGCTAAATATAGTGAAGAAAATATGTTATTAAATACTGATAAATTAAATAGAGTTATTTATTCTTTTAATAAAGAGGGGAAACTAATTAAAATAGATAAGTAGAGCGGAGGTATGTTATGTTTAGTTTAAAAGGAAGAGTAGCAGTAATTACGGGAGCAAGTAGTGGTTTAGGTAAACAAATGGCTAGGGCGTTTGCCAATCAGGGTGCCAATTTAGCCATCTTGGCTAGACGAGTAGAGCGATTAGAAGAGTTAAAAGAAGAATTAACCGAAAAAAATGTTAAGGTATTGGCGGTTAAATGTGATGTTACAAATACGGATGAGATTGCTGAAGCTGCCAAGTTAGTTGAAAAGGAATATGGAAAAGTAGATATTTTGGTCAATTGTGCTGGTTCATCAAAGGATGCTGGAGTCCTTGAAATGAAAGATGATGAATGGGATTTCACTATGGCTACAGATTTAACTTCCGTATTTAAGATGACGCGAGCATTTGCCAATATTATGAAAAAGAATAATTACGGAAGAGTAATAAATATTGCTTCAATGTATGGTATTGTGGGTAATTCAGAAATTCCAACGATTGCTTATCATGCAAGTAAAGGTGGGGTTGTCAATTTTACGCGTGCTGCAGCAGCTGAATTGGCTAAATACAATATAACAGTCAACGCTATATGCCCAGGTTATTTCTATACAGAGTTGACAACTGCCGTATTGGATACCGATAATTTTCAAGCATTTGCTAAAGAACATGTACCAATGGGAAGATATGGTAAAGAAGGCGAATTAAATGCTGGAGCAATCTTTTTAGCAAGCGATGAAGCAAGTTATGTTACAGGAGTAATTTTGCCAATCGATGGCGGCTATACATGCGTATAAGAATAGTTTTGACTATTCTTATACTAAATAAAGAGGTATTTTATGGAGTATATTATTTTAATACCGGCGTATAATCCCAATAATAAATTATTGAAACTATTGAGGGAAATTGATAATAAATACCCGGTTATATTGATCAATGATGGTTCTGATAAGATGTATGACGATATATTTGAAGGGGCCAAAAAATATGCCCATGTAATCAATTATGAAGAGAATATGGGCAAAGGTTATGCTTTAAAAACAGGATTTAATTATATCAATGATAATTATCAGGATTATATCGTCGTGACGATGGATGCCGATGGACAACATACGTTAAATGATGCACTAAAATTGTGTGATCGTGTCAAGGATAATGACGATGCGTTGATGATTGGAAAACGCACTTTCGATAGACATACCCCCATCAGGAGTAGAATAGGTAACCGAATAATTAGAAAAAAGTTTAAGAAAGCTACAAAGATGAATATCTACGATACGCAATCTGGATTGAGAGCCTTTTCGTATAAACTAATCGATTATATGTTAGAGGTTCCAGGCTATCGTTATGAATATGAAATGAATGTCTTATTGAATTTAAAAGACAATGATATTAAATATCGCGAAATACCAATAAAAACGATATATTTAGATAATAATAGAGGATCTCATTTTAAAACGATTAAGGATTCATATTTAGTATGTAAAAATATTAAAAAATATAAAAGGAAAAAAACTAGGATTTGTAGATAATCCTAGTTTTGTGTTAATGTTATATTGACATAATTGATATTTTTTTCTTTTTTAAATAATGCATAGTATTCATCATCATAAAGTAATGTATAATTATCATCATTACTTAAATTTTTATAGAGTTGATTATCTTTTTTATAGACTAAGGCATGGGTAATTTTATAAAATTCGAATTTTTGTTGATAGTTCATTGATATATATTCAAAATCATCCAAGATATCGTAGTCAAAACCACTGAATTGTTTTGTATATAAATCGGCTCTAGAATCGATAAATACAGGGATATCATTTAGTAGTAGATAACTACCGAAGTTGTATTCATTAAATATTCTCATTTCATCGATGTTTATATTTTCTTTAATATAGTTAACAGCCTCTACAGGATAGAATTCTCTATTGATGTATTCTTCTTTATGATAACGATTTAATAATGTTAGACTAGTAAAGGTAATTACCAATAGATAACTAATTATAATAACTGTTTTTTTATTGAAAAATGATAGCAGTTTTTCTTCAGAAGGAAAACCAAAATTAGTCAAAAACATATCGAATACTCTAGCAAAACAAATTGTTCCAATTAGTGCTAATAAAGAGATATGTCTTACTGATAATACAGACATTAAAGATAAGCCTAATATCATGAATAAATCACGCAGTTTAATCTTACTAATTATGGCAAAGAAAATAGTTTCAAAAGCAATAATGATAGTAAAAGGACTACTCATCCAGGTCATCATTTGATGTTCTTTGATATAACTTTGAGAATTACCCATAGCGGTTTTGATAAAATAGGTATAAGGTGTATCACCAATTGGAGTAATTAAACCGGTAAGTAAACTCAATATCATGACGATAAATAAATATTTGATATTTTTATTATCTTCAAGAACGATTCTCGATTTGATGAATTTAATAAATTTATTTTCTTTCTTTAATTTAATTTTTTTACAAATAATCGTAACTAAATATTCAGCGAGATAAGGTAGATATACGATATAGTAAAAGGGCCATACAGCACAATGAATATTGCAGATAAAGAGTGAAATTAAAATAAGACCAAGCAAATTTTTTTTATGACCATTTCTTAAGAATGCTTCGATAAAATATATTTCTAGGGCAAATAAACTAAAACTTACTAGTTGGGCTCTTGCCGTAGCAAAGCCACTGATTGCCAAAGCACACAAGAAAACACCAAAGGCAGAAACTATGTAATTATCAGTATTTTTAATATTGGTTTTAAATACGATTAGTAATGCCACAAATAAAAGAATCATCGATGATATATATAAGCCCGGATAACTAAATAAATGGAAAATTAAATAGATAAAAACATCATATAACCAATGGGGGTATGTGTATGCCAGACCTTCATGAAATGAGAAATGATCTAACATATCGATACCATTATCCAAAATCAATTTACCTATCTTAATCGTATAAAATGTATCATTTTGAAGGCTCTTTCTAACAACCCCAATACATAGAATAAGAATCCATATGATAAACATATATTTAAATCTTTTTTTATTATCTTTTTTCATTTTACCACCTAAATAGAATATAACATAGATGGATATAGTTTTCAATTAGTTTGACACTTTTTTAACTAAAGCATATCTAATAAAAGGTTCTTTTTACATAATAGATATGATGAATAGTAACAAAGAAAATATTGATAATATTTGATATGATAAATCCCCACATTCCTAAAAATATTGGTAAGATTATCAGTAAAATATTTTTAATAATGGCCCCTTTTAAAGTTCCTAACATCGCTTCTTTTGCCATATTGGCCGCTTGCATATAAGATGTCAGTGGCCCCTGAATATAGTGCATTAAAAATAGTGGAGCGATAATTCTAATATAAGTAACACCTTCTTGAGTATTATAGATAAATTTAAGTAAAATATCTGGTATCAACATGAATATAACGGTGGATACGATACCTACGATAAGTGATAATAAGATTGCTTCACGCAGTTTCTTTTTCGCATAAGTTACTCTTCCTTTAGTTAAGTTAGATGACACGACTGGGAGTAGCGAAGTTGAAATGGCCATAGTAAAGAATGAGGGAATTAAAAGTAGTGGAAAAACATAGCCCGTAATAATGCCATATTCTAAAGTAATAGCATTAGTAGTGTAGCCACATCTAAGAAGAATAAAGGTAAGAATAATCGGTTCTAAAAAATAAGAAATTGAACCAATAAATCTACTTCCCGTAGCATTTAATGAAATATTTAAAACATCTTTAAATATAGTTTTGTCAATTTTTAATTCATTAAAAGTTATTTTTTTATTATGTATAAATAAAATAAGGGAAATAATCGATGATAATTCACTAAAGATATTGATTAGTACTACTCCTAAAACGGCTATATTTATACCATATATCATCAATTTAGGAATTAAATAGATAATAAAAATTAGTCTTACTATTTGTTCGATGATATTTGAAATAATATAGGGACTCATTCTCTCTTTACCATAGAAGTAGCCCTTTAAAATACTTGATAGTGATATGAATGGTAGCGTAAAGGCAATCCCCATAATTGGTAGATAGGTATCGGGATTTTTAAGAAGATTATTGGCAATAATTGGTGCTAGTAAGATAAGTAAAGCCATTAAAAAAAGATTATAAAAAATACTTATTGGTATCAATGATAAGACTACTTTTTTACCTCTTTTTCCTTCAGAAACCACTTTACTAATCGATGTTGGGAGAGACATTGTACATAAGGTAATAAATAAATTAAATGTTGGCATAATCAACATATACTCACCAATACCATTATCACCAATACTTCTAGTTAAAAATATTTTAATAATCATTGCTAATATTTTATTGATTGCTCCACCAATAATTAAAATTATTGTTGATTTAATAAATTTACTTTTCATAATAAAGTATATGATTTATATAATAAAAAAAGCATCGATTATCGATGTCAACTACGGGTTGCAAAGTCCTTAAGTATTTTACTTAAGAACTTTTATAATCTCTGTAGATGCTTATAAATAAAGGATTTATCAAAATTATGAAGAAAATTTGACACAAAATTTTTTCTAAAAAATTACCACCATTTTTATTGCACATTCCCTTATTTTATGGTATTATTTTAATAGAAATGATAGTCCTCAAGTAAAATACTTAAGGACAGAATGGTGATAATATGAAGAAAATATGGAAGGACA
>CAZEVZ010000023.1:0-15320 GCA_964514935.1 uncultured Muribaculaceae bacterium | reverse complement strand
ACATTTTTTAATAAATAAAAAGACTATTAACAAATTACTTTGTCAACAGCCTGAAAAGCCCAAGAAGGCTTTTAATTATTTTTCAATTTTTGGTTCTATTAAACTCAAACTTACTTTTTTCTTGTCCATTTTTATTTCATCAACATAACAATCTACAATATCTCCAACACTAAGTATTTCACTTGGGTGTTTTATATATTTATCAGTTATTTTTGATATATGCACGAGGCCGTCTTCATGAAGGCCGATATCGATAAATGCACCGAAATCGACAACATTTCTAACTGTTCCTTGAAGTTTCATACCTACTTTTAAGTCTTCTAATTCGAGAATGTCACTTTTTAAAATTGGTTGTGGCATTTCATCTCTAGGATCTCTATTAGGGGCTATTAGCGACTTAACAATATCTTCTAAAGTATAGATATCAGTTGCTAATATATCTTTATATTTATCAAAATTTAAGTTTTTTAGTTTATTAATTAGTTCTGGAGTACCAGCATCTGATGGGGACATACCTATTTCTATTAGTAGTCTCTTAGCCACATTGTAACTCTCTGGATGAATGCTCGTAGCATCCAGTATATTTTTACCATCGGGGATTCTTAGGAAACCAACAGATTGTTCATATACTTTATCGCTAAGAATTTTTTTAATTTCTTCTCGTGAATTAAATCTACCGCTATTGCTTCGATACTCGATAATTTTATCGATGTATCTCTTTGTAATACCTGAGACATATTTGAGTAACGATGGCGAGGCAGTATTGATATTGACACCGACATTATTAACAGTTTTACTAACGATAAAGTCTAAATTATCACTCAATTTTTTAGGTGAAACATCATGTTGATATAGTCCAACTCCGATGCCTTCAGGGGGTATTTTTACGAGTTCTGCTAGGGGATCTTGTAACCTTCTTCCAATACTGACAGCGCTTCTTTTTTCGACGGCTAAATCAGGGAATTCTTTGATAGCTACTTCAGATGCACTATAGATACTGGCACCAGCTTCTGATACGATGACATATTTACAATTTAAATTGTATTTTTTTATCATTTCAGCTATAAATTTTTCACTTTCACGACTAGCTGTTCCATTGCCAATAGCGATAATATCGACGTGGTATTTTTCAATTAAGTTTTTGACAATTATCATCGATTGTTCGATCAGTTTATCTTGATTACTTCCTTTAATAAATGGTTTAACAACGGTAGAATCTAGATATTTACCAGTTTTATCAATAACTGCTAATTTGCAACCATTGATATATCCTGGATCGAAGGCTAAAACGACTTTTTCTTTCATCGGAGGAGTTAGAAGTAATGATTCCAAATTATTGGCAAAGTTTTTAATGGCTGCATCTTCACCTATAATTGTTAAGTCACTTCTAATTTCTCTTTCAATGGATGGTTGAATTAGTCTTTTATAGCTGTCTTCAATGGCTTCTTTAACATCATTTGTGACAAAAGATTTATCATTTTTAATAATTCTTTTTTCTAGATAATTTAGTACTCTATCCTTGTCATATTCGACACTTACACTAAGAACTTCTTCGTTCTCTCCCCTATTTAAAGCCAATATTCTATGGGGTTTGATATATTTAATTTTTTCTTCATAGTCATAATACATATCATATATTTTATTATCATCAGTAGCATTCTTTTTAATTTTACTTTTGATGGTACCATAATTATAGGTATTATCTCTAATTGATTTACGATATTTGGCATTATCACTAATCCATTCAGCAATGATATATTTTGCTCCTTGAATAGCTTCTTTGATAGTTTTAACATTTTCATTTAGATATTTCTTTGCTATATCTTCTAGACTTCCTGAAATTGGGAAAGCCATCATTTCTTTAGCTAGTGGTTCCAAGCCATTTTTAATAGCTTCGGTAGCTTTGGTTTTCTTTTTTTCTTTATATGGACGATATAGATCTTCGACTTCGACTAGTTTACTAGCTTGCATTATTTCTCTTTTTAGTTCATCAGTTAATAATCCTTTTTCATCGATCAATCTAATGACATCTTCTTTTCTTTTAGCTAAATTTACTTGATATTCATATACTTCACCAATAACTTTGATCTGTTCTTCATCTAGAGCACCGGTAGCTTCTTTTCGATATCTAGCAATAAAAGGGATAGTATTACCCTCTTCTAATAATTTTAAAACAGTTGCTACTTGATTGTTTTTAATATTTAATTCATTAGCAATTTCATCAATGATAATTTCATTCATCTTATGTCCTTCTTTCTACGTATTTCTATTATATCACATACATGGCATAATAAAAAGATGAGATATTCCCATCTAATTATCAATTACTAAACGCAAAATGAATCTAATGAATAGTATTTACCTTTACTATCTACAAGAATTACGTAGTCACAGCCACCAGCATTGCCTTTTCTAGTTTGATACCTTAGGATGCTTTCAATATTGCTATATTTGTCTATTTTGGTAGCATTATATTTCTTAGATGCAAAGTCAGTTAATTTATATTTATATACATTTCCATCTGTTGTAAGTATGTATGCAAGTTCATCGGTACCAGCTCCACTAAAGACTATTAAATCTTTGGCATTAGAAATATTAGCGATATACTCATCAAAATTAACCAATACTTTTCCTGTGGACAAGATTATTAGTGAATAGTCATTAGAATAATCACTTTTGACATAATTGTAATCTCCTTTTGATATTTTTGCTAATTCATCATAATCGATACTATTGGTTGTTTTGTTATTAAATTCTATTTTTCCAGTAAGTATTAATATCAGTAATGCGATAAGTGCAATGGTAATAATAGCCAATAAAATGACGCCGGTATTGTTTTTTCTTTTTTTCATTGCTTTCCTCCTAAAATAAAGATATCACTATCATATTGTTTAGTCAATATCTTAGTCAATTACTTATTTATCCTGTCGGCATAAGTAATCGATTTATCACCATATTTTTTCTTTATATTAAGTAGCGTTTGTTTAAGTTCATTATCGATATTACTTTCTTTTTGATCAATATTATTATCAATTAGTGATAATTGGACTTTATATTTATCGGTTAGATGAGATACCCCAACACATAAACTTCTAACTTTTTTATCACTATCGGAATTGTATATTTTATCTAATAGATTACAAGCATTATTATAGATATCATCATCTCTATTTATCGGATTATTTAAGGATATCTGTTTACTAATTTTAGTAAAATCATGATATTTAACCCAGATAGAGACATTTTCGGCATACATCTTTTGCTTCTTGAGTCTTCTACCGGTATCCACCGATAATTCTTTTAAGACTTTTTTTATTTCATCGAGATTGTTGTAATCATAAGGAAGAACTACGGAAGTCGATATGCTTTTGGGGTTCCCTCTTTCACTTTCTACTTCACTATTATCTATTCCGTTGGCATACTCCCACATCATCTTACCCATGCTTTTGAAGTGTCTTGTAAGAAGGCCTGGATCAGTATTGGCGAGCTCACCGATGGTATCGATATTTAAATCGTGAAGTTTCTTACTACTGGCTTTGCCAATCATAAATAGTTCATCGACATTAAGAGACCACATTTTCTGGGAAATTTCAGTTGTAAATAGCGTATGTACTTTGTCTGGTTTGGAAAAATCACTGGCCATTTTGGCTAAAAGTTTATTATTCCCTACCCCAACGTTGACAGTAAAGCCAAAGTTATCTCTTATTTCATTTTTGATTTTATAGGCTAATTTGATGGGGTCACCAAATAGTTTGTAACTATCTGTGTAGTCAAGAAAGCATTCATCGATGGAATATCTTTCGATTTTATTACTATAATTACATAAGTAGGTATACATTCGGTCAGAATACTTTTTATATATTTTAAATTCTGGGGGATATACTTCCAAGTAAGGACATTTCTTTCTTGCAGAATAGAGAGTTTCGGCGGTCTTTACGCCACATTTTTTGGCTGAAGTACTTTTTGCAAGAACGATACCGTGTCGTGTGGCTTCATCACCACCAATAACGGCGTATTTTTCTCTAATGTCTACCTTGCTACCTCGGTGTAACATATTGACGGCGGTCCATGATAAAAAGGCATTATTGACATCAATATGGAGAATAATTCTTTCTTTCATAACCATCACCCAATATAATTATATCAAACAATTGTCTAATTATCAATAAATTACCTTATTTTATTGAAGATTTTTATATTTTATGTTAGAATTAACAAGTGAGGAAGGACTGATTTTATGAACAATAGATTAGTTGCTGTAGAAAATAGATATAATGAGATAACCGAAGAATTGGCTAAACCAGAAATTGTTAGTGACATCAAGAAAATGGCAGAATTATCGAGGGAGCAAAGAAGATTATCACCGATTGTCGAGATTTATAAAAAATATAAGAAAGCACATGAAGATATCGAGACGGCCAAAGAAATGAGCAAAGATCCGGAAATGCAGGAATTTGCAAAGGAAGAGATGGCTCATTTAAATAAAGAAATTGAAGATATGGAAAAGGAATTAGAAATTCTCTTACTACCGCACGACCCTAATGATGAAAAAAATGTTATTGTGGAAATACGTGGGGCTGCTGGTGGAGATGAAGCCAATATCTTTGCAGGCGATTTATTCGATATGTATAATCACTATATAAATCAGTTTGGTTGGAAAGTGGAAGTATTAAATGAAGAGCCTGGTACAGCGGGAGGATTTTCACAGATAGAATTCATGATTAAAGGTGAAGGGGCCTATTCGAAATTGAAATACGAATCAGGGGCGCACAGAGTTCAAAGGGTTCCCGAAACAGAATCACAAGGTAGAGTCCATACGTCGACAGCAACGGTGTTGGTTATGCCGGAAGCCGAAGAATTTGACTATGAATTAGATGAATCAGAAGTCAGAATAGATATAACTAGAGCCAGTGGTAATGGTGGTCAGGGAGTAAATACGACCGATTCAGCGGTTAGACTTACCCACATTCCAACTGGAATTATCGTCTATTCGCAAACTGAAAGAAGCCAGATAAAGAATAAAGAAAAAGCCTTTAAGATTCTTAAGACGAGATTATACGATTTAAAATTAAGAGAGCAAGAAGCTGCTAATGCAGCTGAGAGAAAGAGCAAGATTGGTACTGGTGATAGATCAGAGAAGATAAGAACATACAACTACCCACAAAATCGAGTTACCGATCATCGTATTGGATTTACTTCAATGAATTTGGACCGAATTATGACGGGTGATTTAGGTGTTATTATCGAAGCCTTAATTGCTGAAAATCAAAGATTAGAGTTAGAAAATCATGAAGTATAGAGAAAGTGATTTAAACTATTTAAAAAAATACATTGAGGAACATAACCTTGATGATATTTTTTATAATAAGTGTCTGGAAGAATTAAATAAAGGAAGACCTATTCAATATATTCTTGGGGAAGTTGATTTTTATGGTTATGATTTTAAAGTTAATGAGAAGGTATTGATACCTAGATTTGAAACGGAATTACTTGTCGATAAGGCGATTAAGAGAATTAAAAAAATGTTTAGAGATAAATTGGTCGATATCATCGATTTAGGTACTGGTAGTGGTTGCATAGCAATTACTTTAAAGAAAGAATTAACTTGTAGTGTCGATGCACTGGATATATCTAGAGAAGCCTTGGAAATAGCCAATGAAAATGCAAAAATGAACGGAGTTAAGATAAATTTTATCAATGCAGATATGACTGAATTTAGGGATAAAAAATACGATATTATTATTGCTAATCCACCTTATATTGCCGAAGATGAAGAAGTAATGGATCTCGTCAAAGATAACGAACCAGAAATGGCCCTATATGCCAATGATAATGGATTATATTACTATAAACACATCATTAAGAATATTCCTAAAATAACCAATGATAAGTATCTCGTATGTTTTGAGATAGGTTGCAATCAGGGAAAAGATATTATAGCAATGGTCAATAAGTATTTAAATTCAGTCGATGTATCTTTAGAAAAAGATTATGCTGGATTGGATAGATTTATATTTATTAGTAATGTTAAGGAATAATATTTCCTTTTTTTGTTTAGGATAGGTAAATATTGAACATTATATTACTAGGTGATAAAATGAAGAGAAAAATATTCTTGATTTTGTTGGGTCTAGTAATAATCTATGTATATAAAATAAATGAACAAAGTATTTTTATTCCCGATAAGGCGATTAGACTTAGGGTAATACCCAATAGTAATAGTTCAGAAGATATTTATATTAAGGAGCAAGTTAAGAATTATTTAGAAAACGATGTCTATTCGATAACTAAAGATAAGGATAATATCGAAGATGCTAGAAATGCAATAGTTGAAAATATTCCAGTAATAGAAGAAAATATCGATAATATATTTAATGATAATAAATATCCTTTGACATACATGGTAAATTATGGAAATAATTATTTTCCAGAGAAGATATATAAGGGAATTAAATATGATGAAGGATACTACGAATCATTAGTTATATCTATCGGAGAAGCTAAAGGAGACAATTGGTGGTGTGTCTTGTTTCCTAACTTTTGTCTAGTGGATGTAAATAAAAGTCGTGAATACAAGTCATATTTTAAGGAGTTGGTCGATAGATATTCTAAAAAATAAGAAGCTTGAGTAATATTTATTAGGTGATATTATGGCTTCTTTTTTCACGATTCTTTTAGTTGGGGTCAGTTTAAGTATGGATGCTTTTTCGTTGGCTTTGGTCTATGGTATGGTTGGAATGAGCGAACGCAAAAAGGCATTATTAGCTGTAATTGTTGGAATGTATCATTTTTTTATGCCTTTAGTCGGATTGACTTTGGGGATGTTTATCGACAATATTAGTTTTATCAATTTAAATATTGTGGCATCAATTATTCTGATTTATATTGGGATCGATTTGATTATTTCTAATTTTAAGGAAGAGGACACGATATCTGTCAGTAAAACGGGCTTATTTATGTTCGGTTTATCGGTATCTATCGATAGTTTAACAGTGGGAATTGGTCTAAAGGCGATTACTAGTCATTATTTATTAGCACCATTTGTGTTTTCGATATGCAGTACGTTATTTACATATTTGGGATTGATATTAGGGAATATTATCGGTAATCGAATCGGTACGTATTCAAAAATAGTTGGCGGAATAGTTTTAATTATTATTGCAATTATTATGTTTGTGGAATAAATGATTGACAAATAGTATCTTTTTATGATAGAATTACAAGCGTACTGGCGGAATTGGTGAAGTGGTTAACACATTGGATTGTGGTTCCAACATGCGTGGGTTCGATTCCCACATTCCGTCCCATTAAGTATATAGTTGCTAACCTATTTGGTTAGCATTTTTCTTTTGCAAAAATGATTACTTGATTTTTGCTACATAAAATTGATATGAGCTATTTGTAGTGATACTACTTTAAATTGCTTATTAAATGAATGTATAAAAAAAATCAAATGTAATAGGAAAAATACTCCAATTACTAATTGATTTATTTGGCTTTAAAGGTGTTTAAAACTCCATAAATATTATACTTAAAACTTATATTACATATCATGTAATTATCTCTTTTTGTTTATATTTGCACAATCGCTAATTATACCTTGGTAATATGCGGTTAAGCCTTTATACATTTTTCTAGCATATAAAAGTGCTTCATTAAATGTATTTTTTTCTTTAACCCAATCTATGTTTCCTCTTTCATTTGTTACATAAACTAAATATTTTCTTTTACAATCTTTAATATTATTTGCAATTCCAACTGTATATGGTTCATAGCAATATTCATAATCGATGTCTAAAATATTGTCATTAAATAACATTTCATTTATTAAAATATTTTTCATAATTTTCTCCTTTATTAGTGAATATTATAGCACTATTGATTTATATTTCAAGCATTTTACCTAAAAGTCGTATTGAGTTATTATAAATGTTTAAAAAATTATAATAACGCTAATGAAATAAAGTTGGCAATTTGCTATTTATTTTTTCTAATATATTCTTATTTCTCATTCTGTATTTTTTATATTAAAAAGACACCGCTGTGTCCTTTAGTTTATAAAAAATCTTCTTTGGTATATATTTTACCGAATTTACTAGGAGTAAAATATTTGACTTCACCACGATCATTGATGGCAAAGATATGGAGGCAAAGCACTTCCGCAACTTCCTTAGGGATTCTTCTTAAGGCTACCCTAGCCGTTTCCCAATATAGGCCTAAACCATATTTATAGGCATGGTTAATTCCAGAGATTGTTTTGCCATCGTTTTTTGATTTGGAATATCTTTTGGTGTCCATTCTGGTAATAATTTGCCCCAAAGCATTAAGCCACACTTCACTATTGATTGAACGTGCTGATTTGGCATAAGATTTACCTTTACATTCGATGAAGAAATATTCACTGTTGCGCTTGCCACCGACTAATTTAATATCGACGCCGTGGCGGTGCAAATCACTTGTTTTGACTTTTTCTTCATGCCAGTTACCATCTTCTTTATTTATCATAAATTTAATAATTTGATCAACGACAAATTTTTCCGTTATTTTTTGATTCATGTTTTACCTCTTTCTAAAAGTTATTTATATTCTTTTAATAATAATTATGATTGTTTTAAGACTTCTAAATCATTTTCAGTCAATTTGGCTTGGGTTAATATTTTGTCAATATCTTCTTGATAATTCGTGGGCTCATTTCTATCGATAGTTTCATAATAACAAGATTCGATATCATCGTACAAGTTCTCCCATTCCATCGCATCATCATTGTCAACTTCGCCTGTTTCTAAATAATTAAGATAGTCAGCATGCAAAATATCACAAGTATTCTTAACATAGTTTTGAGCATTTTCAAAATTGCTACAGCTCATTGTTTTATTAAGATAATCGTAACTACATGTATAGGATACGCTATTATCGTAGGTCCATGTGGTTACAAATTTGTTGTTGTTGACATCGATGGTCTTTTCATAGCGGAAGCCGACGGTAACACTACCACCATTAAGGCTCCATTCTTCGTTGGCAGCTAATTCATCATAAGCCGCCGTAAGCTTTTGTTTTACTTCTTCAGCCGTATATTTAAATACTTTTTCTTTCTTTTCCTCTTTCTTTTCTTTGGTTTTAGTAAATTCAATTTGCTTTTGATATGGTTTAAGTACCTTTTTGCTATCGGTTATTTTCTTTGTTAATTTTTCATCATTGGCAGTAGCATTTAGATTATAAATACCATTATAACCGATATCGGCTTTTACTTCATAACTGATTATTTTCGTATCTTTATCATCTTTGTTAGCCTTTTCTTTGATGGTGGATTTACTATCGATATACATCGTAGAATTAAAATTAGACTCCAATGTGATATCAAAGAAATTTAGAGTAGTTTTAGAGGTGAAACCAAATGAAATGTTGCCATCACCAATAGTTGTTCCGTCACCTTGACCATTAAAAGAGAAATTACCATAGAGACCACTATGACTATCGATACCGGAAGTCGTAGTTATTTTACCAGAAACATTACCATCGAAGATTCCTTTAATATCGGTATTCATTGTAAAGTTTGGATTGAAAGAAATATTTAAGCCGGGAACTTCGGTCAAAATGAGGATATTACCAAGTGATTTTTCAATTTTGATTTTATCATTGGTTATTTTTGAGTAATCTGATAGCAACCAAGTGGCATCATAATCTTTCTTATTATTTTTAAGGTTGTCATTCAATTCAACTATTTGCTTATTAGTACTAGTAAAATTGGCTTTATTGTTAATCGTATATTCTAAAGAAAGGGCATAATTATAGTTAGTTAAACTAATATCTTTATAGAGATTTGCTTTGACACTTACATATAATTCTGTTTTAGTTTTATGATTCTTCAAGATATTATCACCAAGTAACTTGGTATTTTCTTTTGAATCGATAATGATACTGAAACTTAATGATTGTGATTTCTTATCCCAAACAGGTTCTTTAATTTCGATATTCTCTTTAGCATAGGTAGTATCTACCAGTGAGGCAAGAATAGATTTGTTAATACTGTTTATCAAATATGTTTGTAATTCTTCGTTGGTAGCAAAAGCAGATAAGTTCAACCCTTCCATACCATAATAGTCGATGTGGGAAAATATTTCATCAATTTGAGGAGTGGTCAAATCATAGGTACCATCATTATTTACTTTAGCAATTTTATAACCAGCGATCATTTTGCCATTATTTCTTATAGCAATAAGATCGTTTTGTTTGTAGGTATTACTGGTTGTTAGTTTATTATTTTCAATTTTAGGATCATCGATAATTTTGACATCATCTTTTAAGGTATAACTATTGCTTGAAGGTCTGGCAATACTGAAAATAATCTTTTTACCATTCTTAAAACTATCATTGGTAAAAGAACCATTCGTTATTTTTAAGGTGTAGGTTTTGCCAGAAGTATATGAATTACTAGGAAATTTGATAATTACTTTATTATCTTTTGTTTCTTTATCGGTAAGAATTTCCGTATTATCATCTAGTATTTGGTAGCTAAAGTTTTCTTTGGGAGATACTTCAAAGGTAATATCGGATTTAGCACCAAAGATATAGTATGTTTCATCATCCAATTTAGTAATTAACGGATCAAACTCGGAATATACCAAATTTTCTTTAGTTGTCGGTCTATTGTTTACAATCAAATAGACGACTAGGCATAAAATACTCAAGAAGATGATAATTCCTAAAGTTATAAACAATTTCTTCTTGTCAATGTGCCGATTTTTATTCCTTTCTTTTCTAGTGTTCTTCCCTACCCCTTTGCCAGTATCGAATACTTCGTCGATAAAAATTTCATTTTCTTCCATTCATTACTCCTTATATTTTAACATTACCACTAATGATAATGAAAATTATACTTCTATTTTGACAATTCATTACTTAAGATAGCTATTTTATTTTGATAATCCGCTATTTCTTGTGTTAGACTATCGATTTGGTTATTTGTAGCCGTTATTTTCGATTGGATTGATTCACTTTGGTCATTTAATGATAACAAATTATTTTTAATGGTTTCATATTCATTTATTTCCGTTGTTAAATTTTGATATTGTAAAGATGCTTTATGTAAGCGATTATTTTCGGTGATATATTTAACTGTTCGCAGGCCTTCATTGGCAATTAAAATTAGTAATATTATTCCTAAGATCATTATATATTTGGGTATTTTCATCAGTAATACACCGCCAATCTTCCATAGTAATTGTATCGTGATTCGAAGACACTTCGCGATTGATAGCGATTGCTACCACTTAAAGGATCTGAAATGATTACATTTTCATCATTATAACCTACGATGACAACAGCGTGTTCTCCGGCTTTCCAATTGATTTTTTCACCGGTATTTTTATAAATCCAACTATCCGATATGTAGGGAATGGCTAAATTCATCGAAGTCCAGACGATAACGGGGTGATTATTTTTAACGAGGGCGAGAACTTCTTCAAAATCCATGCCACTACCGACAATTACGCCTGATTTGTAAACATTGGCTACATCGGCAATGGGATTATTATAGACACCATAACTATTTGATAAGTATGGGGAACCAACAAATTCAACATCGGGATTACCACCATACCGAATACCTTTTTCATCGTAAGGGATAGTACCTTTTTTTAAGTTGGCGATGATATCATCGGGAGTTACATCGATGCCGTAATAGTTTAGCAAGATGGTCAAGGCAACTGATTCGCACCCGGTTGGATAGTTCGGATATTGGTTAATCGTAGGGACATAACTGATCATAATGGTATTACGTCTTATTTCTTCTTCCCTTGCTTGAAGAACAAGCTGATATTGATTGTTCAAAACTATATATTCAGAGACTAGACTATCTTTACTGGAATTCAATTTACTAACTTCCGTATTAAGATTTGTCAGTTTAGACATCAGTTCACTATTGTTTTTTTTCAGTTTATTGATATCTTCAGCAAATGTTTCAATTGTCATATCTTCTTCTTTTAACAGGGCATTAACTTCTTCTGATAGGGTTTCTTTTTGGGCCTCAATTTCTGTTAGATTGATGTTACCTTTAGCATCTAGAAGGTGATTATTGTTGAATTCTTTCAATATGGTTTCTTTTTCGGTAACTAAACTTTTGTTATAAGTAAAGAGACCGCCTAAAATAATAGTTAAGCCAACTATTAACATTGCATTTTTCATTATCCAACCTCGATATTATATATTTTTAAAACATTATTGATTATTTTAAAGGTATATTTATAGGTATCGTTATTGTCATAACTAATTACTGCTATCAACATATCATCATTTTTCGTAATTGTAATATCTGCTATATTGGCAAGAAATAATCTTTCGGTATAGTCAGATAGCGATACGTAATTATCAATCGTATGCACATTATTGTTGATAATATAATAGTCGGTGATACCAAAGTATTTAGAAGTAAGTTTATAAATTTCTTCGATATCGATATATTTATCAGTAAGGTGTGATTGATTGTCGATATCATCGTAGGTATATGAAGTGAGCGTAACGATTTTATCTCCATATCCTTCTTGGTGGTTGATAATGTAATCAATGGCAAAATTAGTTAAGAAATCGTAGTTTTCAGCCAGAATAATCGAATGAAGATAGCTGCTGTTAGGAATTAGATAATCGTCGATATCACCAATATAGTTTATGATATCGGTCTTTAGTTCTGATTGATTTTCTTTATAAAATAAGGTGTAATCGGTAATTTGATATTCGTAAGCAAATGAATTGTTAGCAATATAGATAACGATTATGGAAATAGTAACTATAAGTAATGATATTGCTAATGTCTTTTTATGATTCATATTCAACCTACTTTCTATTTAATTATATCAAAACAAAGGGGAAAAGACAATATGATAGGAGCCTACACGATTGAGGCCTAGAAGAAAAGATTAACCTAACGATCAATCTTACAAGCTAATTATTATCAATATAATGATGGCAAGGGTATTATGGAAGCAATGGAAAGACATATTACATAGAATATTATTCGTTTTGGTATATAGATATGCCAAGAAACCACCCATGGTCATATAAGGAAGGGCCATAATGAATGTATTATAGATGGTTGTTTCAGAAGAAATGGTATGAAGAAAGCCAAAGACCAAGGCTGATATGATAATGAATACTTTGTCATTTTTGATAAAACGACGTAGACAGCCTCTAAATAATGTTTCTTCGACAATTGGAGCATAGATGACTGCTAGTGGAATTAAATACCATAGGGGTAACTTCATAATATTTGCTTGATTAGCCGAAGTAATTTCTTTTGTTAAAAAGGCAGCCATAAGGGCAATAAAGATATATACCAGGTAGTATTTACCTATTAGGGGTAAGAGATTTTGGTAATATGCTTTAAAATGTTCTTTAAATGCTTTAAGACTTGTTTTTAATAAATCTTTAAAGAAGATTATCGATAAGGCTATCATCAATAGATAGAATAAGATGCCAACAATTATTTTAAGTGGAGTTCCCGTAGGAAGATAATTTGACCAAATAAATTGGGAAAAATAGATAGTTAGTATAATTAAGGCCATAATAATTTTATTATTATCGATTTTTTCTTTCACTAGTAGGGGCATTTTTGCTTTTTCTGGAGGATAATCTTCAGGTTTTTCTCTTTTTGATGTGGCCATGACAGCAATATTTAAAATTGCAAATAATTCAGTTACTAGATAGGTAGCAGTAAAGAATGAGATAACTGAACAAGCAATTATTTTTTCTTTATATTTAAGGAGATTATCTTTACTGGCATAGAAGATTATAAGACTATTTAGGAAAATACACACGATAGATATAATGATGATGTAGACACTGCCTGTTTTGGTAAATGATTCAAAGATGCTCGTATCGTTAAAGAAACTACTCATCGAGTTGGTTAGATCATCAGCAATCGCTTTGGCATTGGTAATGGCATACGAAGACATCGTTATTTGAATTATACTAGATAATATAAAATAAATTTTCTTATTCATCTTGCACCTCTACTTTATTATAGCATACTTCTCAATATTATATGTTATATTTTATGATAACTATGGTATAATTAAATTAAATGGAGGGTACGATATGTATATAAATAATAAGATTTTAATTGGTAAAAGTAAGGATCAGGAATTGGCAATTCTTTTAGATAAAGCTAATCGTCATGGACTAATTACGGGAGCAAGTGGTTCTGGTAAGACAATTACTTTAAAGGTAATGGCTGAAAGTTTTTCAGATGCGGGAGTGCCAGTATTTTTAGCGGATGTTAAGGGTGATATTGCGGGGACATGCATGCCAGGTGAAAACAGTGAAAAGATTCAGGAGAGACTTGCTAATTTAAAAATTGATGATTTTAAATTTAAGGGCTTTCCAATCCATTTTTGGGATGTATTTGGCAAGAAAGGGCATCCCATTAGGACGACCATAAAAGATGTGGGGCCAGCGATTCTATCCAGGATGTTAGGTCTATCAGAGGCTGGCGAAGGAGTTTTAGCAATTGCTTTTAAAATAGCCGAAGATAAGAATTTAGAACTTATCGATTTAAAGGATTTAAAGATACTTTTAACATATTTAGGAGTACATTATAAGGAATATCTTACTACTTATGGCAATATGACTACCCAAAGTATCGGGGTCATTCAAAGAAGTATCTTACAGCTTGAGAGTCAAGGCGGAAACGAATTTTTTGGAGAACCTAATTTAGATATTATGGATTTTCTTAAAACTAATCAAGAAGGACTTGGTTATATCAATATAATGGACTGTGTCGAATTATTTAAGAGTCCCGATTTGTATGCTTGTTTCTTGTTGTGGCTACTAACGACACTATATAATACCTTACCTGAAGTTGGTGATTTAGAGAAACCAAAAGTAGTATTTTTCTTCGATGAAGCACATCTACTTTTCGATGATATGCCTAGTTACATGCTAAAAGAAGTAACCCAGATAGTTAAATTGATCAGATCTAAAGGAATTGGTCTATACTTTATTTCACAAGCACCTACCGATATTCCAGATGCGATTATCAGTCAACTTGGTAATCGTGTACAACATAATTTGAGGGCATATACACCAGCCGAAGAAAAAATAGTCAAAGTGGCGGCGAGTGCATTTAGAACTAACGAGGAATTCAATACAGTAGAAGCTATTAAAACTTTAGGAACAGGAGAAGCTTTAATCTCATTTCAAAATGAAAAAGGAGAACCTTCAATTGTTCAAAAAGGGACTATCTTACCACCACAAAGTATGATGGGAAGCATCGATGATGGAACGAGACTAATGGTTATGAACAATAGTCTATTCAAGGGTAAATACGA
>CAZEVZ010000022.1:0-15462 GCA_964514935.1 uncultured Muribaculaceae bacterium | reverse complement strand
TGAATTATTATAATGAAATAAAAAATGAATTAATAAATAATGAAATAAATAGAAAAGTAAAAAACTATTCAATCAATAAAAGCGATTTAAATACTTACTATAATGTTGGTAAAATGCTCAGTGAAGCAGGAAAACATTATGGAGAAAATATTATTGGAGATTATGCAAATAAATTAAAAAATGATTTGAACAGAAAATATAATGAAAGAACACTTAGAAGATATAGACAATTTTATAATTTTGCTACAAATTTGAAATGGTCGGCATTGCCGACCAAATTAAGTTGGAGTCATATAACTGAGTTAATGGTGCTATCTAATGAAGATGAAATTAATTACTATATTAGTATAGTTAGTAATAGAAATATTGGTTATAGAAAGCTAAGTGACTTAATAAAAGATGATGAATATAGTCGTATAGATGATATTACTAAAAAGAAATTGAAAGAAAAAGGCAAGTTGAATGCTAATGATTTCGTAAAAAATCCTATTATGATTAAAAATAACAGTAATTATGAAGTGTTATCTGAAAAAGTATTACAAAGATTAATACTTGAAGATATAGAAAATTTTTTAGAAGAATTAGGAATGGGATTTACTTTCATAAAAAGTGAATATCCAATTAAATATGGTAATAGATATAATTACATTGACTTGCTTCTTTATAATATTAAATATAAGTGTTATGTAGTAGTAGAATTGAAAGTGACTGAATTAAAGAAAGAACATACAGGCCAGATTCAAACATATATGAATTATATTGATAAAAATGTTAAAACTATAGAAGAAAACAATACAGTAGGAATAATAATTTGTAAGCAAGATAATGAATATGTAATTAAATATTGTTCAGATGATAGAATAATTGCTAGAAAATATGAACTTGTGTAATATAATAGAAAACAATTATATATTTTGGTAATTATGAGTAATATTATAAAATATGCTATGGATAATAGAGAACAACCAAAAGTGAGAATATTATCATTAGAAGAGAGTAACAACAATAATTAGAACTATTGAATTGATGTGAACATTTTAAAATTTTGTGCATAATATATACTGTACCCGCAAGGATTCCTTGCGTTTATATAGATTAGAGCTGACATCGATTTGTTGGCTCTTTTTTGACAAAAATTATTATTCCACTACGATATACTTAAAATGGTGATGATATGGTATATATCGATCTCTTAGTTATCGAAGATTTAATTCTAAACTATGTTATTCTACTCGGTGTAAGTCTGCTTTTAAACAGAATGACTAAATTAAAAAAAATCTTTTTATCATCGGTTGTTGGATTGATACCCCTAATCTTTTTATTCTTAAATATAAAAAAAGTATTTCTTTTGATAATCATTTTGTTATTTGGCATTATCATGTCGGTTATCGCTTTTGGTTATAAAGATATTATCTATACGCTTAAAAATGTTATCTATATGTATCTCATAAGTATTTTTTTAGCCGGTTCAATTTACTTGATCAATACAGATATATTACCTAAAATCGATAGTTATATACTAAACATAATTATTATGATTATTATAGCTCCCATTATTACCTACATTTATATTAGAAGTATCAATTTAATAAAAACTAATTATTCTAATTATTATTTAGTTGACATATATTTTAAAGACAAGCCTATCGTAACCATCAATGCTTTTTTAGATACTGGCAATCATTTAAAAGATCCCTATAGTCATCGACCGATTATGCTAATATCTAGAAGTTGTCTTAAATTAACAGATGAAAAGATACTGTTAGTTCCCTATAATACGATCGATAATAATGGCTTAATTACCTGTTTTAAACCAGAAAAAATATATATTCATAAAATTGGTTATCGTAAAAAAGTGCTGCTCGGTTTAGTAGATAATATAGCTATTGAGGGGGCTGATGGTATTTTAAATAGTGAATTATTAGAAAGGATATGATTAGATGATAAAAAAAATACTTGAACGCATTTTGACTAAATACAAAAGTATTCTTTTTGTGGGAAGTACCGATATTTTACCTGAACCACTTTCTAAAGAAGAAGAGATTAAATATGTTGAAATGGCTATGAATAATGATAAAGCTGCTCGAAATAAACTAATTGAACATAATTTAAGACTAGTTGTCTTTTTGGCCAAAAAATATGACAATACTGGTACCGATTTAGAGGATTTGGTATCCATTGGAACCATTGGTCTAATTAAAGCGGTCGGTACTTATAGATTAGATAAAAATATCAAATTAGCAACCTATGCCTCTCGATGTATCGATAATGAAATTTTGATGTATTTAAGAAAAACTAAAAGAAAGAAGAGTGAAGTTAGTTTCGAAGATAGTTTAAGTTACGATGCCGATGGCAACGAATTACATCTTGAAGATGTCTTAGGAACTGATAAAGATATCGTTACTCGGGGTTTGGATGATGAGTTAGATAGAAATTTGATGTTAGAAGAAATTGAAAAATTATCTCCACGAGACAAAGAGATAATTGAGTTCCGATATGGTTTGAATCGAAAAAAAGAAATGACCCAAAAAGATGTCGCTAATCTGCTTGGAATAAGTCAATCTTACATTTCACGAATTGAAAAAAAGGTCATTAAAAAATTGAAAAGTATTATTAGAAATTGACAGCCTAATCTACCTGGCTGTATTTTATTTTAATCATTTTCCCAATTGTAATTTTAAAATAATCTACTGGCAATTCGATTGTTTTAGAAACATTTTTTTTAGGCAAGATAATCTTATTTTTCTTTAGATTGTGATAGTAATAGATTATTTTATTTTCCTTATCACACATGATGACATCGATATTTTTTTTCATAAAAAACGTGTGGATACTATTACACTTATTAAATAGAAGAGCCTTATCTATTTCATTTGAAAACATAAATCCTTTTAATCTATCATAAAAAGATTTACATTCATATAATTTAATACTTTTATTACCATATACTAATTCCATATGTTACACCTAAAAAAATTTTATCAAATAATTATTAAAAAGTCTATTGAAAGTAGAAAAAAGTAGTCAAATAAATATATATGTGGTAGAATATTTATAGGTGATAAGATGACAAAGAGAGTAAGAAAGAAGAGAAAGAAGAAACTAAAGATATTTAGAGTAATTATCGCCCTTATTATTTTAGCTGGGGCTAGTTTCGGAATAATTAAATTACTTGATTTTACTAAAAAAAATATTAAAATAATTACCAAGAATTATTATTTGTCTTCCAATATCAATACAGTTGAAGCATATTCATATAATGAAGAAACAAAACTGATGGAAGATAGTGAAGATACATTATATCGTGGTATGCAAGTAAAATCTAATGATAAGATGAAAACCTTTGATGAAATAAATTATGTTTTAGTTAAATTAGATGATAAAGAATACTATATTAAAGAAGAGAATTTAACTGAAGATGAAAATAAAGTTGTTACTGAAACCGAAAAATATGTTAGAACCTCGGTAACGATATATAAGAATGAGAACGATTCCAAGATAGCTTCATTTATTAAAAAGGGAAACAGATTGGAAATTTTAGATTATGATTATATTGATGACAAAGGGTTAGTCAATATGTATAAAATAAAAAATGATAATAAAGAAGGTTGGGTATATCGTAAATATTTAGTAGATACTGAAGCAGAAGCCAAGGCTAATTACAATGAAAATGGTGTCTACGATACGCACAAAGATAGAAGATATGGTTACGAGTTATATGGTGGTAAAGCCTCTACCTTGGATTATTATCCTTATGAGAGAGTAGAATTTGAAGATAATCCACTTTTGAAAGTAGCCAAATCGATGTATTTGAATGCTGGCACGATATCTGGTATCGATAGTTATTTAGATATTGCTAAATCATCTGGGGTCAATGCGATGGTTGTCGATATCAAAGATGGTGCTTTGGCCTATCCTGTTGAAGTAGCCAAAGAGTATTCGATGACTGCTTACAATACCGCAATAAACGATTTTAATGATTATAAAAATGCCATTGCCAAAATCAAAGAGGCCGGGATATATGCGATTGGAAGAATTGTCGTCTTTAATGATACCCATTATGGACAAGATCATCCAGAAGAATGTATAAATTCACCAGTATCTTATCAGGCTTGGCCATCAGCATATTCGAGAGGTGCTTGGGAATACAATGTCGAATTAGCTAAAGCCGCCGCCAAAGATATGGGCTTTAATGAAATTCAATTCGATTACGTTCGATTTCCCGAAACGGCATATCAGATGAGCCAAAATGGCAATACCAATTTTAGAAATGCCTACAATGAGGAAAAAGCCGAAGCTGTCCAAAATTTCTTATTCTATGCTGTTGATCAGCTTCATAAAGAGGGAGTTTATTTATCGGTCGATGTTTTTGGCGAGTGTTCTTCAGAGTATGTTACTTCTTATGGCCAATATTGGCCCGCCATATCAAATATTGTCGATGCGATTAGCTCGATGCCGTATACCGATCATTTTGGAAGGAACTATGATACGTGGACCAATGCTTATCAAACGGTCTATAATTGGGCTAAAGGAGCCGCTGCTAGACAGAAGGAGATACCAACTCCCGCTATTCCTAGAACCTGGATTACGGCATATGATACACCTTACTGGAATCCGACTGTTGTCTATGGAGCCGCTAAAATAAGCGATCAAGCCCAGGCCTTGGTCGATGCCGGATTAGAAGGGGGCTTTATCACTTGGAATTCTGCATCCAATATTTGGAAATATAATCAAATAAAAGATGCCTTTTCCAAAGATTATAAGAAAGGTTAGAGATTATGAAAATAGAAGTTGAAAATAGAGAATACGAACTAATTAAAAATTATAAAGATGCCTTTGATCAAGAAGAATTTATAAATAAATATACCGAATATTTCTACGATTATGATTATATTGTAGGGGATATTGCCTATGGTAAATTAAGATTAAAAGGTTTTTATGATGATAATAATAAAAAAGTAAACAAAATCAATAATTATAAAAATGTTGATGTTTATTTGAAAAAAAATTGTGCCGTTGATTGTCGACATTTCATTTTAAAAAAAATGACAATTACTAAATAAAAGTGTTGTCAAATAAGCAATGATATGATAACATTTAAGGTGTAAGATAAGGAGAGACTTATGGATAGTAAAAAACTGATTGGAACTATTATCGGCGTTATTGCCTTTGTTGCTTTGATAGCTAGTGCTACATATGCTTACTGGAGTTGGTCATCTAATGAAAGTCAAAAAACGGTAGTTAATTTTACCGTAAATCCAGGAATGGAAGCCTCAATCGATGGCGGAACGTTGTCTGTTTCCAAATTAGCTCCAATTATAAATTCAAGTTGTGCAACTAGTCCTTATGCCACAAAGGCTATGATGACATTGCATTATTCTAATAATAGTGGATTAGCTGCCCAAGTCTTGGGTACCCTTACAGTGACGACTTTTACGGTGCAAAGTGGTCGTAATGCTTTTCAAACGGGTGATTTGGCCCATCTACATTACGCTTTAACTACCAGTTCTTCATCTTGTAGCAGCGATGTTATAACTTCGGGTACTTTCGATGGTAAAGGCTCAAATGGTAGTGTCTTATTTAGTGATGCTGTACTTAAAGACAATATCGCCACTGGAACTACGAATGGCAGTAGAACGATGTATCTATATATTTGGTTAGATAGCGGCTACAGTTTTCAAAATGTTGGCAGTGGAGCTATACAAGATCCAATGGAAGATTTGACAATTGTCTTGAATTGGTCTGGATCGATTTCCAATGTTCCAACAACCCCGTAAGAACAAAATACTACAATCAAAAGCGATTGTAGTTTTTATATGAAAAATGTCGGATAGTCTTCATCGTGATTACCATTATTGTTGCCTTTATTACTATATTGTCTATTTGGCGTTGTTCCTCGATTGATACTATAATTATTATTGGTTTCACTTCTAAATGCTTTAGCTAATTGAAGCATACTTTTTACGTTGCCAATCATCGGTTTGGTTTGCCTAATAAGGGGGATTGTTTGATTCATGACATTTAATGTTTTATTGGCTCCATTCAACAATTTGCTCCAATTAAAAGAACGTAAGCCTCCAGTTATACGACTTAATAATCCTGCGCTTCTAGGAGCCATATAAGCATTTCTCATCATCATTGGATTCATCGCCATATTAGGTATAAAAAATCTACCTGGATTCATATTATATCCCTTCCTAAAATAATATATGTAAATAATTAAAAAAAGTTTTAAAAAAGTAATATTTATGGTACAATATTATTATAAATATGAATACTAAGGTGGTGCTATGATGAATAATGGTGTGATGAATAATCAGCAAACCAATGTTAATAGCGGATTAAATACCGTGCCTAACCAAAGTTCGTACCTAAATGCAAGTAGTAATCCTATCAATAATATGAATATATCTAATCAGATTATAACTGATTTTTCCAATGATAATCACAATGGTAAAAAAGTCAAAATGGTAAGATATAAGTATAAAGTTAAAGATATGGAAGGTAAAGTAATCGAAAGTTATTTTGATGCCGAGAAAAAAATTGATGTTGAATCATACCTTTTAAATAAATCATATCAAATAATTTCTATTGAAGAGGATAAATTGTCGACTAGTTTGGGTTTAGCAGCAACTGCGAGTGCTAGAAAGATGAGTTCAAAAGATGTCAATTTCTTTTTGACCCAATTATCAACCTATGTTAAATCGGGTATTCCTTTGCTTGATTCAATGGAAATTTTGAGTAGACAAGCCAAGAAAAAAGATATTCAAATGCTCTATCGTAAAATAGTCTTTGAATTAAGTAGAGGTGTGCCATTTAGTACTTGTTTGGAAAAACAGGGAAAAGTATTCCCTAAAATGTTGATCAATATGCTAAAAACTTCAGAAATGACTGGTGATTTGACAGGGGTACTTGACGATATGGCCGTCTATTATAAAAGACAAGATACCAATCGTAAGCAAATAATCAATGCGATGACATATCCATCGGTGTTACTAATATTTGCTGCCGTTGTTTTGACCTTTGTCATAACTTACATCGTTCCCCAATTTACTTCGATGTATAAATCACTTGGTTCTGAATTACCCACAATTACCATAATCATCATGAATATCAGTTCTTTTATGACCAACTATTGGTATATGATACTTGGAGGACTTGTTCTAGTTGTCGCTATCTTTGCAATGCTATATAAATCATCACGAAGTGTCAGATATGCTAGCCAATGGTTTGTTATGCATATACCAGTAATTAAAGATATTGTTAAATATAATCAATTAGTAACCTTTACAGGAACTTTTTCTGCCTTAATCAAACACGATGTCTATATTACCGACAGTATGGATATTCTAGGTAAGATAACCGAAAATGAAATATATAAAGATATTATCAACGATGCTATCGTTAACCTTAGTAAAGGAAATGGTGTATCGATTGCTTTCAAAGGACAATGGGCTTTTCCCGAAACGGCTTACGAGATGTTGGTTACCGGTGAAAAAACTGGTAAGCTAGGTGAGATGATGGAACATGTATCCGAATATTATCAAGAAGAACAGACGAATATTGTAACTAGATTAAAAAGTTTAATTGAACCAGTTATGATTGTTTTATTGGCTTTTCTTGTCGGTATCATTTTGCTTGCTGTAGTCGTTCCTATGTTCAATATATATAGTTCGATTATATAAGGTGATAAAATGAAAAATATATTATATATTGTTATCTTTTTCATCTTTGGAAGTGTAATGGGATCATTTTATCATGTATTGGCTACTAGATTATCTAAAGGCTTATCGATTATCAGTCCACCAAGCCATTGTGATAAATGTAATCATAAACTAAAATGGTATGAATTGATTCCCATTATATCGTATATCATTCAAGGTGGAAGATGTCGAAACTGTAAAAGTAAAATGGGACTCAGTTATCTCCTTATTGAAATTTGCACCGGTATTTTATTTGCCATATGTTTCCACGTATTTGATTTTACAATTGAATTGCTTATCGCCCTGATATTTGTTTCAAGTCTGATCATAATTATTGTCAGCGATATCGAATATATGATTATTTTAGATGAAGTGTTAATTTTTAGCATTTTCAGTATCATAATTATCGATATTATTGCTTTCGGTTTATATGCCACCTCATTAAAAGTTCTAGCTGGTATCGGTGCTTTTGTGACGATGCTAGTCATCAAAAAAATTGGTGATGTAATCTTTAAACAAGAATCTCTTGGTGGTGGCGACATAAAATTGATGTTTCTTGTTGGATTGGTAATCGGTTATCCAATGGCTGTAACCAATATATTCTTTGCTACTTTTATTGCTTTTCCGATTGCCTTATTTTTACTGGTATCGAAAAAAGATAATATTATTCCCTTTGGACCATTTTTAAGTATGGCGGCGATAATTTTATATATTTGGGGACTTACATTTACGGATATAATTAGTTTTATATTATTCTAGAAAAGAGGTATTATATGAGAAAAAAAATGATCGTAACAGTTTTAATAACAATGATCCTGGTACTCGGATGCATATCTTTATATTCAACTTTTGCCTACGATGCCGAAGCAGCTAAATTGGATGCTTCCAATGCCGATTACGATTTGATATATTCACTTAAAGAATTATCGAGTAGTGAAGTTTACGTAGCGGCCAAAGAAACAAAATACATCGATATAACCCTAAATAATACATATACATCAAATGTAAGATATGCCATGTACTATAATTTATTAAATCCTAAAAATATGCCTGATAATGTTAAGATAACTTTGGCTGAAGAGTCATCAAACAAGTTAGAAGATGTTATCAAAAGTGGCGAAAGTAAAGTTATATCGATCAAAATAGTTAATGCATCAGAGAGCGATATTGAATTGGTTATCGGTTCGGTTGTCGGTTTTGAAAATGGTAATATTGAAGATTTATTAAATGGTAATGAAGTACTGATAAAATAGAAAAGAGGAAAAATATGAAAAGAATAGCAATCAATGGTTTTGGAAGAATAGGAAGATTGGTTTTTAGAATTATTGAAGAATTGGACGATATTGAAGTAATTGCCGTAAATGATTTAAGTACTCCGGAAGAACTTGCTTATCTTCTTAAATACGATACGAATCATGGACGATATAAAAAGAATGTAACTTTCGATGAAGAAGCTATCTATGTAAATGGTAGAAAAGTTTTGGTATATAAAGAAATGGAACCCAACAATTTACCTTGGGATAGATTGAATATCGATGTTGTACTTGAATGTACAGGTAAATTTACTAGTTTGGAAGGTGCTAAATTACATATCGATGCTGGTGCCAAAAAAGTATTGATTTCAGCACCAGGTAAAGGAGATATGAAGACGATTGTCTACAATGTCAATGACAATATGCTTTTGAATACCGATATCATCGTTTCGGCAGCTTCATGTACCACCAACTGTTTAGCCCCTGTTTTAAAGGTATTAGATGACAATTTTAAAATCATCAAAGGTAATATGACGACCATCCATGCCTACACCAATGACCAAGCAACGCTGGATGTTTCGCATAAAAAAGGAATTGCTGAAAGAAGAGGACGTGCTTGTGCGATGAACATGGTTCCAACTTCAACGGGAGCAGCGAAGGCTATTGGTAAAGTGCTTCCTCAACTGGATGGCAAAATCCTAGGCAGTGCGATTAGAGTACCGGTAGCTGATGGTTCGCTAATCGATTTGGTCGTAGAGCTTGAAGCAAAAGTTACCAAAGAAGAAATAAATAATAAATTCAAAGAAAATGTCAGTGAAACATTGCACTATACCGAAGATCCAATCGTTTCATCAGATATTATTTCATCTGATTGTGGTGCAACCGTCGATGCCAATTTAACCAATGTCATCGATGCTGACGGAAGACAATTAGTTCATGTTGTTGCTTGGTATGACAACGAAATGGGCTATTCTTATCAAATGGTAAGAACTTTACTAAAAATGTAGCAAAGTTATTTATTGAAATAATTTGCAATTTATGATATTATAATGATAGATTAAAATAAAGAGGTAGGTGATACGATGGAGTTTAAAAAAATTATTATTATTTTAGGCATTACGACCGTTGTATCTGTCTGCCTTATTTTTGGGACAAGTTATGCTTGGTATGCATATTCCAATGCCGAAGCAAATATTGAAGCCAAAACGAAAGAAGAAGTCCCAACGGTAATCTTTTCCCAGACAGAATATCTTTTCTTTAAAGAAACTATGCCGATTAAAGATGAAGATAGATATAATTATGGCAATAAAAATAGTTTCAGTATTACAATTGGTGAGAATTTAGTTGATTATCAAGTAGGTATTGAAATATCTCTAAAAGATGTGTTAATGTCTAATGAACTTAAGATTGCTAATTATAAATATGAATTATTACAAAATGGTTCAGTGGTAGCAAGTGGTAATTTTAGTAATATTGGTAATTCTAAAACACTTGCTTTAACACCGATGACCGAGTTGCATCCGACATCCTACCCAGAAACATATAACTATGAATTATATATCTGGTTGAGTGATGATGGAAGTGACCAAAATAATCTTATGAATAAAGGATTTAGTGCCAAAATAAATGTCAATAGTGCTACGAAAAAATAGAAGGAAGGTAGTAAAATGAAGAAAAAAATTATATATTCAATTTTAGTAGTTTTACTAGTAATAATCGTCGTTGCCGGTAGTACTTTTGCCTATTTTTCGGGGGCGGTTACAAGTAACAATAGCAACCTTGCCACCAGCTCACAAAATTTTTCAGTAATATATAACGGAGACGATGCATACACGGGAGCAATTAGTCTAGTTACTGATAAGAGTGATGGTTATATTGCCGAACTTGAATTTGGAATATCGGAGAACGTACCGGGAATAACGGGTGATATCTTATTCAATGTAACAAATATTTCCAATAATCTCAAAATTGCTGGTTTCAAATGGGAGTCTTATATTGTAAATAATGATGAATCTGAAAGCCTTCAAAAAAGTGGTAACTTTGCAAATGCTGCCAATGGAAGTGTTATTTCTATGGCAGATAATATTCCATTGTCGACGACCTTGAAAAATATCAAGATATATATATGGATAGATGTTAACGATCCATCGGTAGGTAATGACATTGCTAACGGAACTGCTTCTTTTGCTGGATATATTAGTTCTAGAACAAATAGATTGACAGGTGTATTGAGTGCTACGACCTTAACATTAGATGCTGACGATGGCACTATCCCAACAACTACTGGTTGGATAATCAGTGGCGATACAGCTACTAAACAAATTTACTATGGCAGTTCTTATGGAGAATTACCTACACCAACAAAATCTGGATATACCTTTGGTGGTTGGTATTTGGATACGGGCTTTACCCAACCAGTTGTTAGTAACACCATCGTAAGTTCGACCAGCAACCATAGTTTATATGCAAAATGGCAAGCTAATTCATAAAAATAAAATATCGACATATAATATAATGTCACAAGTGATAGAAAGGACACAAGGATTTGTGTTTTTTTCTTTTCTTTGATATACTTAAATTGAGGTATAGAGATGAAAAGATTATTTAGCTTTATTATCATTTTAATAGTGATTCTTTTAATGATAAATGGATATATATTTGTCACAACAAATAGTAAAATTATTGGGCTTGATGATATTGAAGTTGATGATTTTGATTGCATTTTGGTACTAGGTGCCGGTATTAGACATGGTAGCCCTAGTCCGATGCTTGAAGATAGATTGGCAATAGCCATTGAATTATATAATAAAGGTATAGCCTCTAAAATACTAGTTAGTGGCGATCATGAATATGTCGACTACGATGAAGTAAATGTTATGAAAAATTACTTGATTGAAAAAGGAATACCTTCTGAAGATATCTTTATGGATCATGCTGGACTTTCAACATATGATAGTGTCTATCGTGCCAAGAAAATATTTAAAGTAAATAAAACCGTCATTGTCACCCAGAAGTATCATCTTCATAGAGCACTGTATATTGCTAACAGCATCAATCTAAAGGCCTACGGGGTACCAGCCAACAGGAAAAACTATGCTGGTCAAACAAAGCGAAATGTGCGAGAATTTTTTGCCAGGATTAAAGATTTCTTTAAATGTCTCATCAACCCGGAACCTACCTATTTAGGTGAAGTCATATCCATTAAAGGCAACGGGGATAAGACAAATGATAATGAATAAATAACAGTTATTGATTAACTGTTCTTTTTTTGTGCAAAATTTGAAAATTATGTTATAATATATTGCAGTTTGGGAGTGGTCGTGTGAAAACAGAGGATTTTAATTATGATTTACCAGAGGCATTGATTGCTCAAACACCATTGGCTAAAAGAGATGAATCTAAATTGATGATATTAGATCGAAAAACTGGCGAAATCAAGCATGAAGTATTTCATAATATTATCGAATATTTAAACGCTGATGATGTTTTGGTTTTAAATGATACGAAGGTAATGCCCGCAAGAATTATTGGCGAAAAAACAGATACGAAAGCCGTAATTGAATTATTACTCTTAAAAAATCTTGAGAGTGATACTTGGGAAGTATTAGCAAAACCAGCTAAAAGAATTAAAATAGGAACAACTATTTCTTTTGGTAATGGATTACTTAAAGCCAAATGTATAGGTCTAGGTGAAGAAGGTATTCGTGAAGTGACGTTTACCTATGAAGGTATTTTTTATGAAATATTAGATAAACTAGGAAGCATGCCACTACCTCCATATATTAAAGCCAAACTTGAAGATAAAGATAGATATCAAACGGTCTATGCTAAAAACATCGGTTCGGCTGCGGCACCGACGGCTGGACTACATTTTACTAAAGAATTGTTGAAAAAGATTGAAGATAAAGGAATCAAAATATGTTACGTGACACTCCACGTCGGTTTAGGTACCTTTAGACCCGTCAATGTCGAAGATGTCAAAACCCACAAAATGCATAGCGAGTTTTATCAAATGAGTCAGGAAGTTGCCGATATTTTAAATCAAGCTAAAAGTGAAGGAAAAAGAATTATTTCCGTAGGGACCACTTCGACGAGAACCCTAGAAACAATTATGACAAAATATGGTAAATTTTTAGCCGTCTCTGGTTGGACCGATATCTTTATTTATCCCGGTTACGAGTTCAAAGCTATCGATGCTCAAATAACAAATTTCCATTTACCTAAATCGACTTTAATTATGTTGGTATCGGCTTTTGCCACCAAAGAAATTATTTTAAATGCTTATGGGGAAGCCATTAAAAATAATTATCGTTTCTTCTCCTTTGGAGATTCGATGTTGATAAAATAATTAAAAAAAGTGTCAAATTTGTGTAAAGTTAACTAAAAGTTAATAGATTTAGAAGTAATCTACAAGTTTTTTCGGAATATCATTATTGGAGGGGAAGAAAATGAATATTACTAACGAAATGATCAATGAAATTAGAAATAAACTCGATATTGTCGAAGTAGTTTCAAAGTATGTCCCTTTAACCCAACGAGGAAAAAACTATTTTGGAGTATGTCCTTTTCATGATGATCATTCTCCAAGTATGAGTGTTTCTAGAGAAAAACAGATTTATACCTGCTTTTCTTGCGGTGCTACAGGTAATGTTTTCACTTTTGTAGCAGATTTTGAGCACGTCGGTTTTTACGATGCGGTTAGATTACTCGGTAATCAAGTAGGTTACAATTTAGGTAGTGCCAAAATAACCAAAGATAAAAATGCCGAAAACTATCAAATCTATAATGATGCCTGTAAGTTTTATCAAAATAATCTAAATACTGCTCTAGGTAAGAATGCACTTGAGTATTTAGCAAAAAGACAAATTGATCGTGAGACAATCAAGAAATTTAAAATTGGTCTATCGATTTCGAAAACTTCTTTAACCGATTATTTATTAAGTAAAGGAATAAGCTTAAAAAAACTGATCGATTTGGGAATCAGCAATGAAAATGGTACCGATCTATTCGTAGGAAGAATAATGTTTCCTTTATATGATTTAGAAGGAAATGTCGTTGCTTTTTCAGGGAGAATTTATAACACCAAAGATAGCAGTAAATACATCAATACCAAAGAAACAGCCATTTTTAAAAAGGGCAATATTCTATATAATTACCATAATGCTAAAGAATTATTAAAGAAAAATGAAACGATTATCGTCATGGAAGGATTCATGGACGTCATTAGAGCCAGCACGGTAGGCATTACCAATTGCATCGCTACGATGGGTACCGCCCTAACTAAACAAAACGCTAATCTTCTAAAAAAGATGGCTCGTAACATCATTTTATGTTTTGATGGTGATAAAGCCGGTGAAGAAGCTACCTTAAGTGCGATCAATATTTTAAAAGAAATCGATGTCAATCCGAAAGTAGTAAGATTACCTGAAGAATTGGATCCCGATGAATATATTTTAAAATATGGCAAAGACAAATTTATTGCAATGCTTAATAATCCAGAAAGTTCACTTGAATTTCTAATGGAACAACATAAATTGAATAAAAATTTGACCGATATTGAAGATATAACCAAATATATCAATGAATCCCTAAATGATTTATTACAAATTGAAGATTCGATACTTATCGATTTGACAATCAAAAAACTATCGGACGAATATCAAGTGACATACGATACTTTAAAAAATAAATATCAAGAATTAAAGAATAAGCAAAAACCTAAAGAAATTACAGTTAATAAATCACCAAGGATTAGATTGAGTCAACAGACTATTGCTTCAAGAAACTTAATTTTCTATATGTTAAAAGATGAGGAAATAATAAAAGAAGTGGAAAAGAAAGTAACTTTTTTCCCCGACAATAATATTAGAGCATTAGCCAACGAAATAATCTATTTTTATCATAAGTATGATACCTTTAATATTGCTGATTTTATTAGTTATATTGCTAGTAATGAAGAAGAATTAAAACTATTCAATGAAATAGTTAATTTAGATGTAAATACATCGTATAATCATGAAGAAATTGAAGATTATATTAAAGTAGTTAATAATTATCCAATCAAAAGGAAAGAAAATGAATTAAAACAAAAATTAGCTGAAGAAAAAGATCCGTTAAAACAAGCAAGTATTTTAAGCGAAATTTTATCATTAAAAGGAGTGAAATAATGATTGAAGAAATAAAAACGTATGAAGAACGTAAGAAAGAATTGATTGCCAAAGGTGAAGAAGCGGGATATATTACATATGAACAATTAGCAACCGCTCTAAAGGGATTAGATTTAGATAGTGATTCATTAGATGATCTATATAATAGTTTGATGGAAGCCAACATTCAAGTTGTTACCGATGAAGAATTGGCTGGTGATGATTCTGGTGAAGCCGATGGCGGTATCGAAAATATTTTACAAGATAGTGATTTGGCTAAAGAATTGACTATCAACGACCCAGTCAGAATGTATCTTAAGGAAATTGGTAAAATTAGTTTGCTTACACTTGAAGAAGAAA
>CAZEVZ010000021.1:0-16380 GCA_964514935.1 uncultured Muribaculaceae bacterium | reverse complement strand
TTTATGATGTGTTATGTATTAGTAACTTACCTTCTGCTGCGTAAGCGAAAGTCAATTAAAACACCCTATAGATAGTTAAGTATCTCCAAAATAAAGAAAAGGAGGAATGAAAAATGGCAAGATATACCGGCCCAAATAACAAGCAAGCTAGAAGAGTTAGTTTTTCTATTTTAGAAAATGGGAAAGATTTAAAGAGACCTTATGGTCCTGGACAACATGGCAAAGATAGAAAAAGAAAACCTTCAAACTATGCAATCCAATTACAAGAAAAGCAAAAGGTAAGATTTATGTATGGTCTATCTGAAAAGCAATTTGAAAGATTAGTTGAAGAATCTGCCAAGATGAAAGGTGTTCATGGTGAAAACTTATTCATCTTACTTGAAAGTAGATTGGATAATATAGTTTACAGAATCGGTTTTGCTAACACTAGAAGAGGTGCTAGACAACTTGTTAATCATGGACACATCGTTGTCAATGGTAAGAAAGTTGATATCCCTTCATATAGAGTAAAACCTGGTGATGTTGTAGGAATTAAAGAAAATTCAGCTGATCACAAGGGTATTGAAATTGCTTTAGCTAATGTTAAGGGAAGAGTTGACTTCATCAATTATAATGAAAAGAAGAAAGAAGCAACTTATGTTAGATATCCACAAAGAAATGAACTTAATGCTGAAATCAATGAAGCTTTAATAGTTGAATTCTATAGTAGAGTTTAGTAGACTCTACTTTTTTTATCGTATATAAAAAAGGATATACTATCTGGTATGTCCTTTTTCTGCTTCTTCGTTTAAATTTTCGTCATTGATATATTTAGTCAAAAGTTTTCTAGTTTGCTTATAGTAATTTGCTACGGCCAAAATTCTTTTCTTTTCATATTCAGTAATGTTTAATTTATCAACTT
The DNA here is from genome assembly GCA_964514935.1 of uncultured Muribaculaceae bacterium. Taxonomy (GTDB): domain Bacteria; phylum Bacillota_I; class Bacilli_A; order RF39; family UBA660; genus RUG705. The sequence goes on along the minus strand of CAZEVZ010000021.1, from coordinate 15,479 downwards.
GAGTTAAGAATTTTTGATGATTGTCTTCAATTTCATCTAATTTATGATATCTGTAATGCAAACCATTATCATCTTCGTATGCAAATTCCCATGATAGTGGATATGACAATTCATATTTATTTAAAAAGTTTTCGGCTCAAATTTTTACAGCATTAGGTCCACTTTTAAAAGCATTGAATTTATAGCCATTACTTAATAATAATTCATCAAATGCCAAAGATAAAGCAAAGCCTTCTTTATCTGCAAGTAATAAATCTTTTTCTTTCTTTTCTATTCTTTCTTGAGCCGTATAATGAGAATATTTGTGAGCATTGACAACCTCAAGATGGCAATTATTCTCTATTTGCAATTTGTTTGTTTCATTCAACATCATTTGAAATGATAATTCTTTTAACTCTTCATATAGCTTTCCTTCAGTTTTATCAAAGACATCTTTCATAATTTCACCTCTTTGGTAAAGTATACCATATAAATTACTTTTTTCAATTAACGGGCTGCTGTTTACATAATTTGACAATCATTATACAGGCTGTTTAGCTATTTCCAAACGCAATTTATCTGCGACAGTTACTATGAATTCACTATTCGTGGGCTTGGCCTTATCAATATCGACACTATGACCAAATAGTTCTTCCATATAGTCCCAATTACCTCTATTCCAACTGACTTCAATGGCATGTCTAATGGCCCTTTCAACTCGTGAAACGGTCGTATCAAATTTGGTTGCTAATTCTGGGTATAATTCTTTAGTAATACCACCGATTAAAGACGGATCATTATAGATCATACTGATACCTTCACGAATATATTGATAACCTTTGATGTGCGATGGCATACCTAATTCATGTAACATTTTGGTTATTGATATCTGTAGATTACTATGATATAAATTTATCGATTTACTATTCATATCGTTAAATATTTCTAAAATATGATTTTCTAAATCTGTTAAATCAAAGGGCTTTAAAATATAATAATTTACTCCATATTCAGATACTTTTCTAATTACTTTAGGTTCATTGTAAGAGGTTTCAACAATAATATTCTTTTCAATACCTCTTTTATTCAATTCCTCTAATACATATAGACCATCTTTGTTAGGCATAACTAAATCTAATAAAACGACGTCAAATTGATCGCTTTTATCAATGATTGTATTTAGTCCTTCCTCACCATCTTTACAACTTAGTACTACTTCAATACGATTGTGATTATCGAAGTATTCTTTAACCATATCAACTAAACTTTGATTATCATCAATCATTAAAACTTTAATTTTTTCCATTTCCTTTTTCCTTCTTTCTTTTATTTTCATTATAGTACTACTGCTTGTCGACTTTTGTCGTTTTATATAAAAATGAGAAGTATTTTGTTTTTTACTTCTCATTTATTACTTCAAGGGCTTTTAGTGGTGTTCCAGCGAGATATTCTAGGGTTGCTCCACCACCTGTCGATATATGGTAGAAATCATCGGTATATCCGAGCAAATTAACTGAAGCAGCCGAATCTCCTCCACCAATTAAGGTTTTAATATTGTTATCTTTTAATGTTTGATATATTTTTCTCGTACCATTATCAAATGGTGACTCTTCAAAGACGCCCATTGGTCCATTGATTATAACCCGTTTAGATGTTTTTAAGATATTAGTAAAGGTGGCTATCGTTCTTGGACCGATGTCGTAACCAATATCACTTTCTTTAAATGAAGTAATATCTACTATCTTTTTTTCTTTGGTGATAATATCTGTCGGTAAAATAATTTTATTTTTATATTTGACTAGCAAGTTTTTACAGTAAGTTAAATTATCGTCATCGACAATCGATAATCCTACATTGTAGCCTGATGCTTTTAAAAAGGTAAAGCACATACCACCACCAAGTAACAAGTAGTCACATTTGGTAATTAGATTATCGATAACAAGTGTTTTGTCACTAATTTTTTTCCCGCCCATAACTATCGTATATGGATGTGTACCTTCATTTAGAATATCATCAATTTTAGTAATTTCTTTTTTGACGAGAAAGCCTATAGCATTTGGTAATAAACTGGCGATTCCAACATTTGAAGCGTGAGATCTATGGCATGTACCGTAGGCATCATTGATAAAAATATCCCCTAAACTAGCCCAATATTTACTTAATTCTTCATCACAACTACTTTCCAATTTGTTGGGAATATCTTCATATCGAGTATTTTCGATTAAAAGCACTTCGCTTTCTTTTAGATTATCTATTTTACTTTCAAGCACCGGGCCTCTTGTCTTTTCACTAAAATATACCTTGGTATTTAAATATTCTTTTAGTTTTAAATATACGGGATATAATGAATTGGCTTTTTTGTCTTCTTCGGTTTTTACTTTGCCTAAATGGGATAATATTATTACTTTTGCATGCTTACTAGTGAGATAATTTATTGATTTTAAACTCTCTTTGATACGGGTATCATCGGTTATTAACCCATTTTTAATAGGAACATTTAAATCGCATCTGATAAGAACTTTTTTACCATTATAGGAGTAGTCTTCGATTGTTTTTTTCATATGATCACCTAGTTAAATTATATATAAAAATAAAATAAGTGTCAATATAATGATACTGCACTTATACTTAATCGAACAAACAAAAATCAATTGTTCTGATAAAACAAATTGATCCGAGTTTTGAATAAACTACGACATCATAATTATGTAATTATAATACTTCTCGATATCTAAATAACCAAAACGATTATTTAGACATAATGATATTACGATTACAATAACTATAATATTTTCCTAAATATTATCAGTATTTAGTTTAGTTTCTTATCTTTTGAGTTTCTCTCTCAATAACAATTGTTTATACTTAGCGCAGATAAGACTTCTCACAAATGGAAGAATTCATGCTAAGAATAGATATCTTATATAATTATATTACTACAATATAATGCAGATGAAATATATTTAAAAAATATACATCATACAACAATATAACTATAGCGTTGTCCTCTGACAAACACATATAATTGATATAGCGACAGGCTATTCTTACAATCTAAGCAATTATATTATAATTCATTTTTTGACATTTGTCAACACATTTTTTATGTTTTGTTAAACCTTTTTTTATGTTTATGTTTTTAATTATTTATTTTAAAATACTGAATATTTCATCTTTGAAGAACAAGCAACCAACAATAATAGCGATAGTTAAGACAATGCAGATAATTAAGGCAACTATGCCTCCATTATGTTTCTTATCCTTTTTTTCCATTCAACTCACCTCTTTATTCTATATTTTGAAATTGTATTATTTTTCTAATAATTAATTATTCAACTATTTTACCAATATATTCATCAATTTTTATACCATTGATAAAGTCTTTGACTAGGCATCTTTTCTTGCCTTCTAATTTAATATCTACTAGTTTAATCAAGTTATCTTGAGTATTAACGTAAATGCCGGTTTTATCTATTTTTTCTATGGTACCGGGAGTTTTGGCGCTTCTTATCGCGGTTAATTCGCTTTGATATACTTTTAATCTTTTATTATCAATTAAGCAATAGGCTCCAGGAATAGTACTCAAACCTCTGATTAAATTGTGGATAGCTTTACTCTGTTTATTAAAATCGATCTTTTCTGCTTCTTTTCTGATATTTAAACCATAGGTTACTTGAGATAGATCTTGTTTAATTCGTTTATTGGTACCGGCAATGATACTTGATAAGGTATCCATCAATAAGTCTCTTCCTAAATAGGACATTTTTTCATATAGTGAATCTAGGTTGTCACTATCTAAAATTGGTATATCTTTTTGACTGATAATATCGCCAGCATCCATTTGCTCATCCATGTACATAATAGTTATGCCGGTCCTGTCTAGGCCATCGATAATGGCATGATGAATAGGTGCCCCACCACGCAACTTGGGAAGTAATGAACCATGGACATTGATGCATCCATATTTAGGAGCATCGAGCAAGGCTTTAGGAATTATTTGACCATAGGCACAGGTAATAATGATATCTGGATGTAAATCGATTATTTTTTGATATTCTTCTTTTATTTTAACCGGTTGAAATACTTCGATATGATTGTTGTTTGCCAATTCTTTGGTCGGTGTCGGCATTAAATTACCTTTGCGATCTTTCTCTCTATCAGGTTGACTGACAACCAATAAAACGTTGGTTTTTTCGATTAGAGAGGCTAATATAGGAACAGAAAAAGTAGGAGTTCCCATGAAAACTACTTTTAAATTTTTCATTTTGCACCTACCTTTTAACGGGAATTAGTTTTTCTTTGCCGCCCATATATGGTCTTAACACTTTAGGAATATCGACAGAGCCATCTTCGTTATAATTATTTTCTAGGAAAGCAATCAACATACTAGGTGGAGAAATAACTGTGTTGTTAAGTGTATGGACGAATTAGTTGTCACCGTTTTCTAATTTTACTCTAATTGCCAATCTTCTTGCTTGAGCATCTGTTAAATTGGAACAAGAGCATACTTCAAAATATTTTTTCTGCCTTGGAGACCACGCTTCAATATCACAAGAACGATATTTTAAATCGGCTAAATCGCCTGAACAGCATACCAATTTTCTAACTGGAATATCCAATGTTCTAAATAGTTCAACTGAATAGTTCCACATTTTATCATACCATGCTTCACTATCTTCTTTTTTACATAGAACGACCATTTCTTGTTTTTCAAATTGGTGAATACGATATACGCCTCTTTCTTCAATACCATGAGCACCTACTTCTTTTCTAAAACAAGGCGAATATGAAGTCATGGTAATTGGCAAATCACTTTCGTTTAGGATTTGGTCTTTAAATTTAGCAATCATCGAATGTTCTGATGTTCCAATTAGATAAAGATCTTCTCCTTCAATTTTATACATCATATTGGCTTTTTCTTGGAATGACATAACACCATCGACAGCATCACTGTGAATCATATATGGGGGAATGCAATAAGTAAAGCCTTTATCAATCATAAAGTCTCTCGCGTATGCTAAAACAGCTGAATGAAGTCTAGCAATATCACCCATTAGGTAGTAAAAACCATTGCCACTTACTCGACCAGCAGCATCTTTATCGATACCATTAAATGAAGCCATAATATCACTATGATATGGTATTTCATATTCGGGTACTAATGGTTCACCAAATCTTGCTTCTTCGACATTTTCTGAATCATCTTTACCAATAGGCACATCATCAGCAATAATATTAGGTATTACCATCATCTTTTCTTTCAAAGCTTTAGATAACTCATTTTCTTCATCTTCAATAGAACCCAATTTATCGTTAATTTCTTTTACTTCCTCTTTCTTTTGATTGGCCTCTTCGATTTTCTTTTCTTTAAACAAAATACCTATTTCATCAGAAGTAGCATTTCTAGTTTTTCTTAAGTTGTCCCCTTCTACTTTTAATTCTCTTACTTTCTTATCTAAATCTACGATTTCATCTAATAACAGCAATTTAGATTCTTGATACTTCTTCTTTAAATTTTCTTCGACTAAAGAACGGTTATTTCTTATTAAATTGATATCTATCATGTCTTTCACCTCTATAGAAGATTATACAATAAGAAGGGGTAAAATGCAATGAAAAAAGAGCTATAAGCTCTTAGATATTATCAACATTCTTTTTAAGTTGTTCTTCAGTTGATTGTAATGTTTCGCTAGCAGCAGTGAAGGCATCAGCAAATTCTCTTACTTTAGCTACATAATCACTAAATCCGCTTCTAAATTGATCAAATTCAGCACTTAAAGCATTGCTAGCAACACCTTGGAAAGTTTCCGTGGTAGTCATATTTCTCATTTGACCAGTTACACTATTAAATATTTCTTCCATAATGTTGGCACATTTTCTTAATTCTTCTGCACCTGAAAGAACTTGTTCATATGTTATAAATTCATTTGGCATATTATCCCTCCTTTATATTATAATAATTATAAATTGCCAGCTATATTAGAAGATATTTCTTCATTTACAGCTGAAGTAGTTCTGCTGGCATTGATGCCATATATTCCATGTGCATCAATTTTAGCTTGAATTTGATTTAAAAGTGGATCGTAGTTTCTAATACTTTCAGCGATAGCTACAGCATCAGATGAAGTATAGTCACTGGCAATAATCCCTTCAACTATTTCACTTATTTTTTTGTGATTGTAACCAAATTCTTCTGCTTGTTTTTGAATGTTTCCACCAGCAGTATGAACATCTGCTGTATTCATTCCAAATGTTCCCATAAATTCCCTCCTTTATATTAGTATTAGTCTTGTACCGGTTTTAATATCTGAATCTTTAATAATCAAGTTCATATCGTATAGTTCACCATTGGATTTGTTAAAAATATTAGGTATTTTATTTTGATAATAGTTTTCTCTTAGTTCTTTAATATTATCTCTTAAGAGTTCAATTAAATCATGAATTCTTCTGTCGATAGGAACTAATAGTTCATAGCTAGTATCTAAAATGGGAACTTCTAATGTGATATAAACTCTAAAATCCATATATACTCACCTCTACAATATAAATATAGCATTTTTTTAAATCAAAGTAAATGTTTTTGTTTGGTTGTTGTCAACTATTTGTCAACTAATCTTTCGTATAGAAATCTAGTACTTTAATTTGAGTACTTACACCACGATTTATGTTATAACCAAAGTCATTTGGTATTTGAGCTCTGGTTTCTTTGTTATAAGTCGATGATTTGATAGTAAATTGTTCAGTTAAGCCAGAACCTATCCAGATGGCATTGATCGGTTGAACGTTATCACGATAGAAATCTTCGTATTCTAGTGATTTTATCTTGGTTACAGCATCTACAAGTATTACTCGCAAATTATTGTTTGTTTTGACGCTGGCAAGAATACCTTTTAATTTATTAAATTCTGTAGTATTTAGGCCATTTTTTAAAGTTTCAAAACCATTTATAACAACAACATTGATTTTACTGTTATTGTTGCTTATTTCTTCTAATTTATTTAATATTTCTTTGGCATTAGTACTGTAATAGTTTTTGAATTTACTTGGTTCAATTACTATTTCGTTAGCGTCGACCATAAACAATTCAACATTTTTGATTAGTTGAATTACTTCACCTAATGAAGATACAAACTTATCTAAAATAGAACTATCTTGTGAGGAAACAAGTGATATCTTGTTTTTATAAAAGTCAAAAGTTGATACTTGTAGGGTATTTTTGACAATACCAACTGGGACGTGAGCAATATCGGTGATACTCGTACTAATATTATCAAGTCTGACATGATCTGGTAAGATAGCAATTGTCTTGGCTTGATTTTTGATAACTTCATTTAATTTAAAGCATACATTTTTAATAAAGGCATTGATTTCATCCCACTTACATGGATAAGCGGTTTGAAATTCATAAATTTGTCCTTGGTCTTTGACCAATCCTCTACCTAAAATATCAGATGGTACCATGCCATGAGTAGAGCCTAGGATGCTTGTGTAATCGCCAGCATCATTGAATTGTAAGCATAATTGATTACTGAAGTTTTGAGATGTCTTTCCTCTTACTGCATTGACACCCGTAGCCGTAATGACAAAGACAATACCATATCTCTCTCCTTCTCTGGTAAGTCCGGAAACAACGTCGATATAATCTTCATAGGTCTCGTTGAATACTTCATAATTGTTAATGACGATAATATATCTAGGAAGATCAGTTTTGCCAGCTTTGATGTATAGATTATAGTCCCCATTGTAATCTACTAATATTTTCTTTCTTCTTTCCAATTCTCTATTTATCGTATTAAATAAATTCGTCAACTTTTCGGCATCACTAATATAGACGACATCACCAACTTGTGGAGCACTTTTGAACATGCCAAACATTTCTGTTCCAAAATCGATGATATAAAAGTTAACTTCTTCTGGGCCATGAGAAATAATCAAACTATAAATAATAGATGATAATAATATTTCTTTACCCTCGATACCATAAATTAAGGTATTACCCGTATTGTTGAAATCGATGGTCAATAGGCGCTGACGTTGGTTGCCTGGATCGTCAAGTTCACCAATAACAGGGATAAGATTCCATTTTTCAGGTTTGAAATTATATTTCGTCATCAAATTATTGACATATATTTCAGCAGGAATTTTATCCAACCATAGCTTTTTGGCTTCTAAATTTTGTGCCTTGGCATTTTCGCAAATGTATTTTAAAATATTGGGCAATTCTTCACCTAATGAAGTGGTATTAACCACAGATGTTTTCGAAGTTTCGATGCTTTTGACAACATCACCAATATTGTCGATGAAGGAAATACTTCTGTCGACTGTTTTGGTAATTTTATCTTTAGGAATGTATTTTGCACCGGAATAACCAGATTGCCCCATGGCAAAATAATCGTTATAACCAACTTGCAGATAAAATCTTCCAACTTGTTTTAATGCCGCTGCATCAGGACATTTGATGACATCCATACTGTCGGCTTTATCTTGAACTTTTAAACATACTTTAAATTTAGAGTTCGACCATATTTGATCATCGACAATACCACTTGGTTTCTGGGTGGCAAGGATCAAATGTACTCCCAAACTACGTCCAATACGGGCGGTCGATATCAATTTATCCATAAAATCTGGTTGTTGACTTTTTAATTCAGCAAACTCATCTGAAATGATAAACAGATGGGAAATGGGTTCTTTTATTTTACCATCACGATATAATTTTTGGTATTTATAGATATCGAGTGTACTCTCATTTAAATCAAGTTTTGCTTTGTTGAATAATGCTTGTCTGCGTTTTAACTCACTTTCAATTGAAGCAAGACTTCTTTTAATTTCAGCCGTATCCAAGTTAGTTATCGTCCCTGCTAGATGTGGTAATCTTACACCAGTTGCTTTGTTTTCGAAAGCACCAGTCAAGCCACCGCCTTTATAGTCTATCAAAACGAACGAAACTTCTTCGGGACTAAAGTTTAAACACATCGATAGGACATATGTAATGATAAATTCTGATTTACCACTACCAGTCATACCAGCAATTAGGCCATGTGGTCCGTGGAACTTTTCATGTAAATCTAGTTTAAATAATTCGCCATCAGCATGGATACCAATAGGAACGCTCAAACTGTTGACAGGATTGTTTTTAGACCATCGATCCATAATATTTAACTGTTCTACTTTTCCAACTTTGTACATTTCTAGAAAACTAATCGAATTCTTTTGTTCATCTAATTCCATCGGTAATTTTATTGGAATATTCGATAATTTTTCGCACATTAGAGCCATATCGATGTTGTCGGTATTATCCATTACAAAAGTCTGTTGATTATTCTTGTTTAAATCATTTTTAATGATGGCTGATCTTTCACCAGCAGCGGTTAAGAAATCATTACATTCATCTGGAAGATTGGCGATACCATCGGAAAGAATTATTAAACCAAAGCCGACATTGTTGGATTCTTCTAATATTTTACTAATTATTTCTACGGTCTTTGTTTTCTTTATATTATCGACAATAATTAGATAATATGGTGAAACATTTTGATATGTCAAGCCAGTTTCTGCCCTTTTTCCAGCATCTTCCGTATATTTTCTAGCCATATAGACTTGTTCTAGGTAGAATGATATTTTGGACATATCTTCAAAATTATCAGCATAAAATCTGATATCTCTAGAATTACTCCATAGATGAGGTAATATTTTAATATCTTGCCAAATACCGCTCTTATCTTCGTCAATCATTAAAACTAGTTTTAAATCGTTATACGAGTGATATGTTGCCAATTGTAAAATAATACTTTTTAACATCGATTCTTTATAGTATTCTTCACCAATCAAGACCAATTTATTTCTTTCTGTTAAACTGATAGTTACAGGGGCATTTTGAATATCTCTAGCACTTTCACCTATTTTCTTCAATTCTTCTTTTAGATTATCGGTAGACATTGAAAAATCTTCGCTTGCATAACCAAGTTTTAATTTTAGGGGAATTGTCCCAATACCCAATCTGACATTTAAAAAGTCATTATCTTCAACTTGGCGTTCCCATAGGTTTCTTTTTCTATTTAAAATAATTGTTTCTAGACTATTAGGTTCAGGGAAGTTTTCGGTCAAAACTTGAAATTGATTGATACGATATTGCTCGATGGCATTTCGTTTTTCGCCTAAATATTCGATATATTTTTGTTGGCGTAACTCTTCGTTCTCTTTTTGTTTTTTCTTGGAATAATTACGCATTAAGGTTGGCCATAGAATGGTTGAAGCCAACATAGCAACCGATACAAAGGCAGTTGGGGCAATAGCTGCGAACGTCGCATTGTTATTTAGGGCATTCATAATCGAAGTCGATGCACTGATAACCGAAGACATAGCCATTGTTATCATCGGTCCAATCGTATATATGACCGGTGTGTTATCTGGTTCACTTTTTCCTGGAGGGCTATCGATTTTCATTTCTTCATCATTTAGTGAAGTGACAAATCTTGGCGAACGAGAAAAGTAATCATTTTCATTATAAAGTTCGGCATTATCATCATCGATTGTTTTAATTAAGTTACTATTAAATGATGGTAAATCACGTTTTACGATGTTTGAAGAATTGATAGCAATACCATTAATAAAGCCATTGGCAATAATATAATCATTTAAAACAATTATTTTATACCCCATTATAAATACGATATCGCCATTTTCTAATTTTTTATTTTCTACCTTATAGTTATTGACATATACCCCGGTATTATTATCTTTCGATTTAATAATAAAGTGATTTCCTTGTTTAACTAAAGAGGCATGTTCTTCACTAATGTTTTGGCCTGACAAAATTATATTTTGACTAGTAGAAGAACCAATGGTGTATTCACCATCAGCGGTAATTTGGTACGAAGTATAAGAGGCGTCATTTTCATTACAAACATATATTAAAGCATTGGTTATAGTACTTTTGTTATATATTTTGAGTAAATAAAACTTATTTAGGGTGATTGTCGATTTTGGTACTTCAGTATTATTATCAACTATTTTGCATTTTTCATTGCTGACTAATTGCCATGAATTACCATCTTTTTCAATCATTATCAGTTCTCTAGTATTATCATACTCGTCTTTATCTTGTATCCAAAATGTTTGAATATAGGCATTAGGAAAAGGATACTTATATAGTTTTTCTTTTTTTATAACGATTATTTGCATATATTTCCACCTCTATTATTCTTTTTTTAAAATTTATTCCTGGGGAATATTATTATCGATAAATATATTTTCTTGGTTGTCAAAAAAATGTGTTTTATTTTTGTTTTCTGGTTCTTCACTTGAAGATTGTTCTTCTCTATTGTAATAGTCTTTATTTTCTTTTAAAATCCTATCTTTTTCTTTATAAAGTTCATTGATATCTTTTCTAGCCGATATTGTTTCTTCTTCAATACTGGCGGAAGTTTTAACCAAGAACAATTTGTTTGAATCTCGCATATCATTAAATTTATTATTAACTTGTGGGCCTTTTACCGATTTTGACAAGAGGTCGATGCATTTATTTATACTTTTGGTGATTGCTTCGACATTTTCTTGCATTTCTGATAGGTTCTTAATTCGTTTTTTGGCATTATCTAATCTTTCATCTATATTGTTTATTTTTTCTTTTGGTGTCAGTATGCGATTATCTATTTTTTTATTTTTTTGGTCAGTTGTTACATCTCTAGTATCGACATTATTTGTATTGTTACTGTCCATATTATCACCTATTATAAATATACTAAAAATATGAAAAATAGTCAAATAAAATCATCATTTTTGGATGAAAAAAAGTGACTTATAAATCACTTCTAAAATTTTTTAATTCATTGATAAAATCATCATTAGGTTCTTTTTCGGTTAGATTATATAATTTATCTTCTTCAAGTTTTCTTTGTTTTAATTCTTCGATACTTATAACAGCATCTTCTTCATCGATTATATGGATACGATCTTTTTTTTGCATTAGTTCTTGATAACTGATGATAGCATCTTCTTCTTGTTTTAATTCATAAGAAGTACGATCGATATTGCTTTGGGACATTTTTTTAGATAATTCTTCGAGGTAATTGCCTTTCTTATAATTATCTGAATAGACCGATGTTTGATACCTGGTTGAATCTTTGGCAATTTGAGTATCATTCGTTACTTTCCTAGGTACAGTTATGTTGTTTGTTACTTCAACATTCAGAGTCTTTTCGCTGGTTAAAATGGAAGCGATTCCTTCGGTTTTTTCGGGTTTATTATCAATCTTTATTGCCTGCTTGACCGTGCCAATTGGCGATGTTTGGGTAGGATATACCTCTTTTAAGATATTCTTTTGGTATGCCGTTTTAGGAACATCAGATACGATGGGTTTTTCTACTTTAGTTTCTTTAGGCCCTACGGTTTGATGGGGCGTCTCAATGGTTATTTCTCTATTATCGTTTTGTTTTTTTAATGTAGGAATTTCAAAGAAGTCTTGATTATATTCCATAACGTGTTCTTCAGCGACAAACTTTTCTTCTTTGATTGGTATATCTGGGGTATTGATTACTATTGGAGCTTCTTTTTCAATGTGATTTTCTATTGTAATTGAGTTATTCACTGGAATTTCTCTTACTACATCTTTTTTTTCTTCAGGGAGATTGGTTTTTTCAACGACGATAGGGACTTCAGATGTTTTCTTAATGGCTAAATCATCATAATCGTTGCTGCCATCCAAGTCGACCCCTTTGGCTTCGATAATTCTTTCCAATCTTCTATTTTTATTGACCATAATTATAGAGAAAAATAATAACAATAAAATTACAATTATTACTCCCCAAAAAATAATTAAGTTGATGGTATCTAAACCATTATAAAATTCTAAAATATAATCCATAATATCATCCTTCACATATATAATTTATTATACTGGCAGTATAAATTGCCGCTGTTTCAACCCGCATTACTCTTTTGCCTAAACTGGTAGGTAAGAAATTATTATTTAGTAAAAAACTTTCTTCTTTCTCGGTAAAACCGCCTTCAGGACCGATTACGAATAAAACTTCACCGATGTCATTTTTTAGATAATCATGTAGTGGCTTACTATTTTTATCAAGGGAACAGACTAATTTTAAAGTATTATTTATGTTGACTAACTCCTTTATACTGGTAACTTTTTCAATTTTAGGTATTCTTGTTCTTTTGGATTGTTCACAGGCTTCTTTACAGATAGTTTGCCATCGAGCAAGTTTTTTGACTTCTTTTTGATCATCTAATCTGACGATACTTCTTTCAGTTTTTAAAGGGATAATTGTCGATACGCCCAATTCGGTTAATTTTTGCAATATTAAATCCATTTTTTGCTCATTTACTAATGATATGGCAATGGTTAGTTTTGTTTTCATCTCTCTATCTTCATTTTTAGTCAAGACTATTTCAAGTTCTAGGGGGGCGATATTTTTAATTTGACAAATATGGACAACGTCTTCATATATTACTTCGATTTGGTCACCAACACTGCCACGCATGACGTTCTTGATGTGGTGAAGATCACTGTCGTATAAAATCAATTTATCTTCAAGTTTATTTTTAGCAAAATACCGTTGCATAATATCACCTTTAATTATCTATATTATAGCAAAATAAAGAAAAAAAAGCATCTTATTTGATGCAATTTTTATATGTTTTAAAATATTTATTGTTTTCTAAATCAGTATTATTTAATTCTTCAAACAGTTTCTTTTGTTCCCTGGTCAACTTTTCAGGGATAATAACTTTGGTTATGACGTACATATCGCCTTTTCTTTTACTATTTACATTCTCGATACCTTTACCACGCAAGCGCATCTTTTCGTCACTTTGGGTACCAGCAGGGATTGTCAAATCAACTTTGCCATACAATGTTGGAACTTCTTTTTTAGCTCCTAAAGTGGCTTCGGTGACTGTAAGTGGTAACTCAATATATATGTCATCATCATTTCTTTGATAATATTCGTGATCTCTGACTCTAAATTCGATGTATAAATCGCCATTTGGTCCGCCATTTGAACCGGCTCCACCTTTTCCAGCGATACGAAGACGATTTCCGGAGTCGATACCCGCAGGAACTTTTACGGTTATAGTTTTGCGGTTGGTTACGATTCCTTTACCATGACATTCGGTACATGTACGTTCATAAGTCGTGCCATTACCATGGCAATAAGGGCAAGTCGTCTTTGACAAGAAACTGCCAAAAATGGTTTTTTGTTCTGCAGTAATTGTCCCACTACCGTGACATTCGGTACACGTTTTAGCATCAAAGCCACCCTTACCATGGCATTCATCACAGGCTTCTTCAAAATCGATTTTAATGTCCTTTTCAGTTCCGTATACGGCTTCTTCAAAATCGATGACCATGCGATGAAGGATATCGGCACCTTTTCTTGGGGCATTGGCATTTCTCGCTCGACTTCTCCCACTGCTAAAGCCCATGCCTTCGAATAGATCATCAAATATGTCAGCGACATTGCCAAAATCGAAACCTTCGAAACCAGAGAAGCCTCCAGCACCATTATTATTAAAGGCACTATGGCCAAACTGATCATATTTTTTTCGTTTTTCGGGATCCGATAGGACAGCATACGCTTCTTGGGCTTCTTTAAATTTTTCAGCCGCATCGGCTTCTTTGGAAACATCGGGATGATATTTTTTAGCCAACTTTCGGAAAGCACTTTTGATATCCGTATCAGAGGCATTTTTATCGACACCTAGGACTTCATAATAATCTCTTTTATTCATGATACCTCCTTTATACAAGTAAGAAGTTCTAGATAACTAGAACTTGATTACTATTTTTCTTCGTATTCAGCATCGACAACATCATCATCATTCTTTTTTTCATCATCTGACGTTTCTGATGTTGTTTCTTCTTTTTGGTTTTGTTTAGCAGCCTCTTCATATACTTTGGTTGCTAATTCGTTGGCTTTCTTTAGCAATTCATCTTTAGCATCTTTTATTTTATCGACATCTTCACCTTCAAGGGCTTTTTTAGTTTTTTCAATTAGTTCTTCTGCTTCTTTTTTATCTTTATCACTGACTTTATCACCTAAATCTTTTAGGGCTTTTTCGGTCATAAAGATTACTTGTTCAGCATCATTTCTAGTATCGGCTACTTCTTTCTTTTTACTGTCTTCTTCTTTATGTGCTTCAGCTTCTTTCATCATTTTATCAATTTCTTCATCAGTTAAGGTATTCGTAGCAGTAATAGTAATTGATTGTTCTTTATTGGTGCCTAAATCCTTGGCTTTGACATTGACGATACCATTGGCATCAATATCGAAAGTAACTTCGATTTGAGGCACTCCTCTAGGTGCTGGTGGAATATTGGTAAGTTGGAAATTACCAAGAGTCTTGTTATCTCCAGCCATACTTCTTTCACCTTGTAAAACGTGAATATCGACAGCGGGTTGATTGTCAGAAGCAGTTGAGAATACTAGGCGATTACTAGTTGGAATAGTGGTATTTCTTTGAATTAGAACAGGAATAACACAACC
>CAZEVZ010000020.1:0-16720 GCA_964514935.1 uncultured Muribaculaceae bacterium | reverse complement strand
AATGGCGGAGTAGGAGAGATTTGAACTCTCGCACCAGTTAACCCGGTCTACATCCTTAGCAGGGACGCCTCTTCAGCCTCTTGAGTACTACTCCAAAACACTTTCATACATAATTCTATAATAATGAAAGCAATTTGTCAACTACTTTTTTCTTGCAACATACTCATCGTATGTAAGCCCAGACTCATATACTTTGGTAGCTAAATCGACTCCCAAATAACGGAAGTGCCATTCTTCATACATATAGCCGGTAATTTTATCTTTCCCATCGGGATATCGAAGGATAAACCCAGATTTATATGAATTATTGATCAACCAATCATATTCCTTATCATTTTTACTAATATAATCCATCTGGGCATTCATAATATCGGTAGCCAATCCCGTTTGATGTTCCGAATAACCAGCTCTAGCCGAAAAAGTTTCTGCCTCATCGAAGCCATTATTAGCAACATAACGATTGTATAAACCAAGTTGATAATCATAAGAACGATAAGCCGATCCTGAATAAATGGTAATTCCATCTTTCAAAGCCGCATCACACATCTTTTCAAAGGCAACCCTTGCTTCTTTTCGTAGTTTATTATTATAACCCAAATTATATTTTGAACTAATAGCTTCCAAATCATTAGGAACATAATCGTTAGCCAATTTATGATATTTATTAACTAGAACATCGATATCATTAGCATTCTCCACATTGACGACATTGGTATAATACTTATTATCTAAATTAGCATTGACATAAGTTACCAAATCCTCATAACCTAAATCTTTATCCTTAATATATTCCAAATATCTTTTTAATTTATCTTCATCAAAATAAGCTAAATTTAAAATATTGCAAATATCTTCTAAATAATCATAATTAGTAAGTATTTCGATACTTTCATCATTTAAATCTCGGTATATTTCATTGATTTCATCAGTATTATAGCCATTATCTAAAAGCCTATTTATCCGAATAAAATAATTATCCCTATCATAATAGTCAATATCTAAATAGCTATCTAAATATTTTGGATTATAATATTCGGTTGTTATAATATGTTCTAACGTCTCCGAATGAGTATGTTTCTTAACATCATCGTAAATATCCAACTCATAAAATGTCCTAATTGTCTCAAATTCATAGCCAGTAATTTTACTTTGCCAAAAAGTGACAATATTCCTAGCATTTACTAATATAATAATAATTATAAATAAAGGAACTAATAGTTTTAATGTCTTTTTCAAACTAAATTTCCTTTTCTTTATTTTCTTCATACAACCACCATTTTAAATATATCATAAAATATTCAAAAAATAAATGTCTAATTATTGTCAACTCTATTGCTATTATCAAATATTTATTATATCCTTAATATATAAGATAAGGGAGTGTGATATTATGATTTATCCATCAATCGATAAACTACTGACCATTGTCAATTCAAAATATGCTTTAGTTTATATTGCTGCCGGCAGGAGTAAACAAATGATTAAAACTGATTTTTATCAAAAACCGGTAGAGGAATATAAATCATTAAAGACAATTGGTCGTGCATTAGAGGAGATAGATGACAATTTAATCCATGTCAACGAAAGATAATCATATCTTTTTTTCTTTGTTTAAAAATTACCAAAAAGTGATATAATTATAACAAAGGTGTGATTTTTTATGAAAGACAAAGTAAATTTTAAATTATTAAACATATTGATTGTCATTGCCATTATCTGTCTATTATATTCCATTAAAGGATTATGGTTGGGTATCGTTACCAATCTCTTTAAAATTATTGCTCCCTTCTTATTAGCATTTGCTATTGCATACGTCATCTACCCACTAGTAAAGAAACTGATCGATGCTGGTAGTCCCAAATGGTTAGCCATCCTCGCCGTATGTATATTAGGCATCGGTTCTATTTTGATAATCATCTTATTAACCGTACCGCTTCTATACGAGCAAATACTGCTATTTTTAAGTAATATTTCGGTCTTACTTTCCGATTTATCGACGAAATATGAAATCAATTTTGGTAGTTTACAAACTTCGCTTACTGATTTTAGTTCTAATATTATCAGCAGTCTCGGTAGTCGTATCTCAAACGGAGCCATCTCGTTCGTCGGTGCCTCTGTCGGCGTCATGTCAACTGCAATCGTCGTCATCTGTGCAGCCATCTATTTCCTAATCGATATGGATAAAGTAAGAAAAACGACCAAAGAATATTTCAAAGAAAGAAGCAAAAGAACTATCGAATATCTATCTAGATTAGATAAAGAATTGACCAAATATATCAGTGGGATGGGATTGAATATCCTAATACAAGGTATCGAATATACTTTAGCATTCTTGATAATCGGTCATCCCAACTATCTAATTTTAGGTATCTTATCTGGCGTTTCGGCCATTATTCCATGGTTTGGCGGCTTCCTCGTAGCCGTAATCTCCTTATTGGTCTCTTCGGTAATCAGCCCACAAATGTTTCTGCTTACCATGATTATCTGCATTATCTGTCCGATTATGGATGGCAATGTCATTGGACCTAAAGTATATGGCAAAACCAACTCCCTTCATCCATTACTCGTCATCTTTGCCGTATCAGCTGGCGGTATGATTGCTGGCTTCTGGGGAATCGTCCTATCTCTACCAGTAGCCATAGTTATCAGAACAACCTACAATTTCTATAAAAATGATATTCATAAAAGAATGAAAAATATCAAAACTAAAAGTGCCTAAAGAGGTATCGAGAAGATATCTTTTTTCTTTATATTTATTGATTTGAAACTATTATTATGTTATATTAAATTAGAGGTAATAAAATGGATTTTATAAAAGAAATAAACGAAGAAACATTGATAATTAGTGATAGTAATATTAAAGAGTTGTATTTTGAAGAAAAGCTGCTAAAACCAATCAAATTTATGAATTTAAATGATTTTTTAGCCCAATATTACTTCTCTTATGACGATGAAGCTATCGTATATATTATTCAGAAATATCATTTAAAATACGATGTTGCGTTAGAGTATCTAACTAACTTATATTACCTTGAAGATAAAAAATATACCAACGAAAAATTAGTCTTTTTAAAAGAATTAAAAAATGAATTGGATGAACAGAACTTATTATCATATAACGAGTATTTTCATCATTATCTAAAAAGAGTAAAAATAATTCTCTACGATATCTATCTGGATGATTTTCTAAAAAAGACCTTGAAAGATTTCAATTATCGCGAAATAAAACCCGAAAATAAAGAATATAAACATCAAGTATACAGCTTTGAAACCATGGAATCTGAAGTAAATTATGTTGCTAAATGCATCGCTAAACTAATTGATGATGGTATAAAACCCCAGAAAATCAAACTTACCAATGTCAATGCCGAATACTATAATTCATTGACAAGAATTTTCAGTTACTATCATCTAAAAGTAAATATTCCCTATAAAAGCAATCTAACAAGTTACAAAATAGTCAAAAAATTTATTAAATTATATAGCGAAAATGATGATCTTTTAAGTGCCTTAAAAACCATCGATGATGGCAGTAATATTTATCAAGAACTGGTAAAAGTAATCAATAAGTATCACCGATACGGCGACAAAAATCTCCTTATAAATCGAATCGAAAATAGTTTTATTACCCATAGGAATTACAATAATGGAATCGATATTGTCGACTATTTAAACTATTTGACCAAACCTGATGAATATATCTTTATGCTAAACTTCAATGAAGGAATAATTCCTGTAAATCAGATGGATACGGCCCTAATTAGCGATAACTTATGTCCCATTTTAGGTATTTGGACCTCGACCGAGAAGAATAAATATCTTAAAGCAAAGACAAAAAACATCATCGGCAACATCAAAAATCTTGTCATTACCTACAAATTAAAAGATTTCAAAAGTAGTTACTATCCATCGACTCTATGCTGTGAATACGAAGTAATAACCCCCAAAGAAAATCCCTTAATCAGTTATAGCGAATTAGCCGATAGATTAAATTTAGTAAAATCTTATGACAATTACTTTAAATATGGCAGTCAAGATGACAATTTAGATATTCTAAACAATAACTATGAAATCAGATATAACAGTTATAATCATAAATATAAAGGTATTATCAGTGATAAAAGAGAATTGTCCTTATCATATACATATTTAAATACCTATAATAAATGTGCTTTCAGATATTACTTGAGTGAAGTCTTGAAATTGAATATCTTCGAAGAAAATTTCAGTATCTTTATCGGCAAAATGATCCATTATGTCCTAGAAAAATGCCTTAAAAATAATGATTACGATCCCGATAAATACAGCGAAGAATATCTAAAAGGTAAAACATTTACTAGAAAAGAAAGCTTCTTTTTAGAAAAGTATCGTCAAAATTTAAAAGACCTGCTAAAACAAATACTTTTAGAAAAAGAATATTCATCATTTGATAATGCTCTATATGAACAAAAAATCGATATTGATTATGGTGATAATTTTCATTTTAATGGCGTCATCGATAAAGTATTATATTGTCAAAAGCATCATCAGACCTATGTCAGTTTGATCGATTATAAGACCGGAAATGATCATATTACTCTCGATTATTTAAAATATGGTATCGACATTCAACTACCGATATATCTATATTTATCGACACATCTTCCATTTGACAATATCAAATATTGTGGTTTCTACCTACAAAAATTCAATTTAAAAGAAAAAGATTATCGTTTAGTGGGGTATTCGAATAGCCAAATTGATACCTTAAAGATTATGGATAAGCAGTATGACAATTCACGGATAATCAAAGGTTTAAAAACCAATAAAGATGGTTCTTTCTCAAGGTATAGCAAATTATTAACTGACGAAGAGATTGGTGAAATAATTTCGTTGACCAAGAAAAACATCGAAACTACCGGTGCCAAAATACGCCACAATGACTTTCCAATCAATCCCAAAACGGTCAATGGCGTAAATATCGGTTGTGAATATTGTAAATTTAAAGATATCTGTTTCAAAGATTATACCGATGAAGTAGAAATAATGGGAGGTGAAGAATAATGGCCTTTACCGAAGAACAACAATTAGCCATCGATAAAGAGGGAATGAATATCATCGTTTCGGCTGGAGCTGGTTCAGGCAAAACTGCCGTCCTCACCGAAAGAGTAATTCGAAAATTAAAACAGGGTGTTCCCATCGATCATCTCTTAGTTCTAACATTTACAAATGAAGCTGCCAATGAAACGAAAAGTAGAATCAGAGAAATGATAATTCAAAATAAATTAACTGACCAGTTAGCCCGTTTGGATTCAACTTTTATAACCACTTTTGATAGTTATGCACTAGCCCTAGTCAAAAAATATAATTATCTCTTAAATGTTTCCGATAATTTAAAAATTATCGATAGCGGAATCATAACCATCTATAAAAAGAAAGTACTGACTGATATATTTGAAAATCACTATGGAGAAGTCCTTTTCGATAGATTGATAACTGATTTTTGTCAAAAAGATGATGTCGCTATCAAAGAATTTATTATCGAAGTCTCTAATAAATTCGATTTACTGGTAGATAGAGAAGAGTACATAAATAATTATTTTACAAAGTTCTACAGTGAAAAACACATTGCTGACATGCTTGGTGAATACCTAAAACTCATCAAGCACAAAATAATTGAAGTCATCAAGTTAAATGATGAACTAAAAAATTTTGTCAGTGATGAGATAATAGGTAAACTAACAATTTGGTTAAATCCGCTGACAAATGGGGATAATTATCAAGAATACCAGTTATTTCTAGCCAAAGATAAACCACGTTTTTCGAAAATGAGCGACGAGGGAATAAAAATAAAAGAAGCTTTGGTAGAAAAGACAGATGAATTAAAGAAATTACTCCGTTTTCACGATGAAACAGAAATAAAAGCAGCTCTCTTAAATACCCAGGATTACGTCAAAGTAATCATTGATATCATCAAAGAATTAGACCTTAAAGTAGCAAATTACAAAGACAAATACAATGTCTACGAATTTAATGATATTGCGCTTATGGCCATCGATATTGTCAAAAATAATCCCGCTGTCAGAACGGAATTAAAAGCCTATTTCAACGAAATAATGGTCGATGAATATCAAGATACCTCAAACATCCAAGAGACCTTTTTAAATTATATTGCTAATAATAATCTCTATATGGTCGGTGATATTAAGCAATCTATATATCGCTTTCGCAATGCCAAACCACAAATATTTCAAAAAAAATATGCTGCCTATACCAACCATCAAGATGGTTATAAAATCGATTTAAATAAGAATTTCCGTAGTCGTAAAGAAGTACTCGATGGCATCAATAAAATATTCAATTTAATTATGGATGACGTCCTAGGTAATGCCAATTATTTAGAAGAACATAATATGATATATGGTAATACTGATTACGATAGCGAAGATAACCACGTCGATAATAATTTAGCTATATATAACTATGAAGTAAATAAAGAAGATAAATTTACCAAAGAAGAAAAAGAATTGTTCATTATCAGCGAAGATATCATCGATAAAATTAGTCATAACTATCAAGTATTTGATAAAAAAACTAAAAAATTACGCCCGCTTAAATACGCAGATATCTGCATTATTACCGATAGAAATAAGTATTTGACAACCTATAAAAAAATTCTCGAATATCACAAAATCCCATCGGTCATCTATATGAATGAACAACTTACTGATAGCACCTTGACTCTCGTAATAAAAAATCTTATCGATTTGGTATGGCATATTGGAAACAATATCATCGATGATAAATTTAGATACGTCTATACTTCGATAGCCCGTTCATTCATCTGTGAATACGACGATAATACAATATATCACCAGCTAAAATCAAAACAATATGCCGACGAAATTATCATGTTAGCCAAAGCAATCGATCTAGGTAAACCCCTAACCGAAATAATTACCGATATAATTGATAAGTACCAGGTATACGACCATTTAACTAAATTGCCAGAAATTGAAAAAAATATTGTCATCATCGATAATCTCATCGATTTAAGTAACAATTTAAGTTCGCTCGGATATACCATCGGTGATTTTATCGATTACCTAGATGATACCCTAGAGCAAAATATTCCAATAACGTATAACACCAATACATCGAGTGAAAACGCTGTTAAAATTATGAATATTCATAAATCGAAAGGATTGGAATTTAGCATATGTTATTTCACCGGTATGTATAATAAATTTACGATTGGTGAAGTCAAAAGCAAAAATATTATTAGTGAAAAATACGGCATAATTATGCCCTATATGCATGGTGAAGAACTAGCTAATACCATCTTGAATGACTTATACGTAGATAATTATTATCAAGAAGAAATAAGTGAAAAAATTCGACTATTTTACGTTGCTCTAACTAGATGTAGAGAAAAAATAATCATTCTGGCTCCACTAGCTAAAAATAATGATAAATTTCATCATTTTGTCCCTTACGATGTCAGAATAAAATATCGTTCATTTCTGGATATTCTAAATTCGCTAGCTATAATCAGTAAATATACCGTAGAGAAACAAGCAAATTATACCCGTGAATATAACAAGATTAGTTTAAATAATATTACCAAAGGAACAAATAATCTTGTGATCGAAAAAAAGTATGTAAAACTTGAATATCAAGAATTGAATAGTCACCACTTTAGTAAAGAAAATTTTGCTTTACTCGATGAAGATATGATTAAAAATATGAAACTAGGTACTAAAATACATCAAATACTTGAATACAGTAACTTTGATAATCCAGACAATATATATGTCAAAAATTTACGCGATTTAGTGCCTAATAATTATCTAAATACCTATCACGAATACGAATTTAAATATAATTTGAACGATACTCAATATCATGGTATAATTGACTTGATGATCGAATATGACCATACGATATATCTTATCGATTATAAACTCAATAGTATTACTGATAAAGAATACCTAAAACAAATAAAAGGTTATAAGAATTATCTTGAAAGTATCACCGATAAGGTAGTTAAAACATATTTATATTCAGTTATCGATAATTATTTAATGGAGGTGTGTAGTGAATAATAAAATAATTGCCATTATGTATGATTTTGATAAAACATTATGTACAAAAGACATGCAAGAATATACCTTTATTCCCAATTTAAAAATGGATGTTGGTGAATTTTGGGCCTCGGCAAATAAATTACGTGAAGTAGATAAAATGGATGCCGTGCTTACATATATGTATTTGATGATTAAAAAAAGTAGTGATATCGGTAGAGTTGTTACGCGTGAATATTTAAACAAAATGGGAAACGATATTGAACTTTTTCCCGGAGTCGAAGAGTGGTTTACCAGAATTAACGAATATGGCAAAGCAAGAGGAATGACCATCGAGCATTATATCATATCTTCGGGAGTCAAAGAAATTATCGAAGGTTCGATGATTGGCAAATACTTTAAACAAATATATGCCAGTGAATTCTATTACGATGAAACAGGAAAAGCAGTATGGCCCAAAGTAGCTATCAATTATACCAACAAAACACAGTTTTTAAAACGTATTAACAAAGGTGTCCTCGATACATCAGACGATTACAATATCAATAAAAAAATGGATGAAAAAGCCAAAAGAATCCCTAGTACAAATATGATTTATATTGGTGATGGCTTAACTGATGTTCCCTGCATGAAATTGACCAAAGACGGGGGAGGAATAAGTATCGCCGTCTATAGCGATAAGACGAAAAAAATAGCCGAAGGACTATATAACGACGGCCGAATAAACTACATTGCTAAATCCGATTATTCGGCAAATTCAAAAATGGATATTTTGGTAAAAAAGACAATCGATGCGATGGCCCTAGGTAGTGAACTTAACGATTTATCTAGGGAATAAAAACTAACAATTGATATTTAACATGATTTATGATAATATTAAAATAGGTGAAAGATATGAATAGTGAAGAATTGAAATCAAAAATTAAAGAATTGGAGTATTACCTCAATAATCAGGAAATAAAAAAAACTAAAAGCATAATGTTTATGTTGGTTACCGCCTTTACCATATTGGGTGGCGGCCTGGTCATCGGTTTAATATTTGGTAGTCTAGCCAAAGTATTGATGCTAGCTGTAGCTACTGGTGTACTTGCCAACGTCGGTTCCTTCAAAGCAATCGGTGAAGCCAACGAGGAAATCAAAAGATGTCGCCATCAAATCACCGTCTATAACGACCAAATGAAAGCCACAAATAATAACGTAAACATACCCCAAGCGGTAAAAGACCCACCCAAAGATTATGCATATAAACCCGAAAAAGAAAAAACGAAAACCGAAGTAAAAATCGAAAAATTTACTGAAGAAGATTTTTACGAAGATACCCACTCTAAAAGAAGATAAACTGCTATGCAAAATAGCAGTTTTTAAGTTTATTTGTTCACATGTAGTTGATTTTGATACATTTTTTTAGTATAATGAATATGTATCATTTTAGGAGAGTAGGTAACATGAGAGAGGTATATACGAGTATCGATATTGGTTCAGATACCTTTAAAATTGTTGTTGGTGAAGCCTATGAAAATAAAATCAATGTTTTGGCCGCCACGACGATTAAATCCAAAGGTATCAGAAAAGGACTTATCGTTGATTCCAATTTAGCGGTCAGTGCCATTCGCGATGGAATAAAAGAAATTAACGACGAGTTAGGTTTTGAAATAAAAAAAGTCATCACCAATGTCCCTGATTATAATGTTAAATTTATGTATGTTACCGGAAAATTGAACGTCGATGGTATTATCGAAACAAAACATATCAACGGTGTCATTAAAGATTCTGTCTATAATAAAATCGATAAAGATTATGAACTGGTAACCGTTGTTCCACTCGAATTTATCGTCGATGGTCAATCTTCAGATGATAAACTTGTAGGTAGCGAATGTAAGGTACTAGAAATAAAAGGCATAATGATAACCGTTCCCAAAAAGAATATCTATTCCGTAATCAGTGTTTTAGATGCTGCTGGACTAGAAGTTATCGATATTACAATATCTGGACTTGCTGATTACTATCAAGTTAGAAATAAAAAAACTGATGCTCGTTTAGGCGCTATTATCAATTTAGGACACGAAACAACCAACGTCTCAATTATCAATAATGGTAAAATAATGAATACTGAAACGATTCAACTCGGAGGCATCAACATTGAAAATGATATTGCCTATGTCTTTGGTACCAATATTGTCGATGCTAGAAAGATAAAAGAAAAATTTGCTCTTTGTAATAAAAGATTTACCAATCTAAACGATACATATGAACTTACCAATAATATCGGCAAAGTAATCAAACTTAATCAATTAGAAGTTACCGAAGTAGTTCAAAGTAGAATGGCCGAAATATTAAAATTAGCAAAAAAACAAATAACCCTCTTGACTAAAAAGGATATCGACTATATCATAATTACTGGAGGACTTACTGAAATCAAATCTTTTAAAAATTTAGTATATGAAATTTTAGGAAAAGATGTTATAATATACTTAATGGATGAGATAGGTATCAGAGATAATAAATATACATCTGCCATGGGCATGATAAAAAGTTTTCATGATAAAATGGTCGTTAGAGGTAAAACTTATTCGATGATAAGTACCAAAGATCAAGAATTATTGTTAAACCCTAATGATAATCGTAAAAAAGAAAAAGCGGGGATTCCTAAGATATTTAAAGGCATTATTAGAAATAGGGAGGAAAAATATGAATAATATGTTTGGATTAGAAATGAATCAATTGGCAAAAATTAAAGTTATTGGAATCGGTGGCGGTGGTTGTAATGCCGTCAATCGAATGATCGACTCTGGACTTAAAGGTGTCGACTTTATCGTTGCCAATACTGATTTACAAGTATTAAATGATTCATTAGCCCCAACAAAATTACAATTAGGAAGTGATCTAACCGATGGTTTAGGTGCTGGAGCCAATCCAGCTATTGGTAAAGAAGCTGCCCTAGAATCAAAAGAAGATATCGAAGAAGCCTTAAAAGGTGCCGATATGGTCTTCGTAACTTGTGGTATGGGTGGTGGAACCGGTACTGGAGCTTCACCAATCATTGCTGAAATTGCTCAAGAATTAGGTGCCCTTACCGTTGGTATTGTAACCAAACCATTCAGTTTCGAAGGAAAGAAAAGAATGGAACAAGCCATTGCTGGTTTGGATGAACTAAAAAAACATGTTGACACTTTGATTGTTATTCCTAATGATCGACTTAGGGAATTGATTGACAAATCGACTCCGATGCTTGAAGCGTTTAGAGAAGTCGACAATGTCCTACATCGTGGTGTTCAGTCAATATCAGATTTGATTGCCATTACTGGATTAGTAAACTTGGATTTTGCCGATGTCAAAGCCGTTATGAAAGATCGTGGTAATGCCTTAATCGGTATCGGTGTGGGTTCCGGCGAAAATAGAGCGGTCGAAGCCGCTAAACAAGCCGTATCTTCACCCCTATTAGAAACTTCAATCAATGGTGCTACCGATGCCATTATCAATGTAACTGGTGGTTCATCACTTACACTATTCGAAGTGGAAGAAGCGGCTGAAGTAATTAGAACGGCCGCCAATACTGACATCAATACTATCTTTGGTGCAGTTATCAATGAAAACTTGACTGACGAGGTCATCGTTACGGTTATCGCTACTGGCTTCGAACAACCAAGCGAACCACTATACCATAGTTTCAATTCTACCAATAGAGAAGAAATGTATAAAGATGAAGACGAAGAATATAACGACAACGATCTAGATATTCCTCCATTTATCAGGGATAGACAAGATTTCTAATAAAATATGCACTTAAAGAACTAGTCATAGTTCTTTTTCCATATATACAAAAATCCAGAACTTTCATATAATACTTTAGGTGATAAAATGAAACCGCTTATCGGTATAATCATGCGTAGCAGTATTTCCCCCAAGGGTCATAAAATTAAATATCTATATGATGACATCGAATACGCTATTATTAAAAGTGGCGGAATACCTTTAGGAATCCCCAATGACAACATAATGCCCTATCTAGATATCTGTCAAGGTTTTATCCTCGAGGGAGGCGATACTGTCGATGATGAAAATTTACAAATTATCAAACTACTACATGAAAGAAATATTCCTCTTTTAGGTATCTGTCTAGGTATGCAAGAAATGGCCATTGCCTTTAATGCCAAAGAAAAATCCGTATCTAACCACCTAAATAATGATTATCATGAAGTAACCATAGATAAAGAGAGTCTCCTGTATAAAATTATTGGTACTACCAAAATATTGGTCAATTCTAGACATAAATCAGCCGTCGATAACCCCAATTTAAATATCAGTGCCCTTTCTAACGACCATGTGATTGAAGCCATCGAAGATAGTAAGCAAAAATTCTTCATTGGTTTAGAGTGGCATCCCGAAAATATGTATACCTATGATCTTAATTCAAGAAAAATATTTGACTATTTTATCAAAATGTGCAATGATTAGAGTAATGCAAAGGGAGGTATATTATGCGTATTGGTCTATTTGATTCAGGAGTAGGGGGCCTTACTGTCTTAAAAACCTTATTAAATAAATATCCCCTTAATGAATATATCTATTATGGTGATACCCTAAATGTTCCCTATGGAAACAAAAGCAAAGAAGAGCTCCTAAAAGTTGCTAAAAACAATATCGATTTTTTACTAAATAAACACGTCGATATCATTATTGTTGCCTGTGGTACCGTATCGTCAAACTGTCTCAAAGAATTAAAAGCATCTTATCACATCCCTATCTATAGCATTTTAGAACCAACCATAACGTATCTAAATACCAAAAACTACAATAATATTGGTGTCATTGCTACCCAAGCAACCATCAATTCCCATATTTTTAGAGATAGCATACCTAAACAAGTTTACGAAATTGCTACCCCAAAATTAGTACCACTAATTGAAAATAATGAACTAGCGAATATCGAGAATGTACTAGTGGAATATCTAAATCCCTATCTAAACAAGATAGATGTCCTCGTATTAGGATGCACTCACTATCCAATTATCAAAAAACAAATTAAAGACCTCGTTAAAAAGATCGATCTTTTGGATATGGCCGACCTAGTAACCCTAAATAATGGCCAAGAGAAGCGTTTAGAAATATATTTTAGTAAAATTGATAATACGATTATCGAAAACACTAAAAGAATCTTAAACGATGACACATTGACTATTCACAAAATATAATTACTCATGATTGACATCTCTTCAAACAAGTAATATAATAAATATGAAATTAGTTGATTCACAACCGCCACGTGAATTGCTAATTTCTTTTTTTCATCTTTTTTTCATCTTGATATTTAATCATAAATTTAATATAATTAAATAAGAAAGGTAGTGTCAAAATGAATAAATTTGTTACAACAA
The DNA here is from genome assembly GCA_964514935.1 of uncultured Muribaculaceae bacterium. GTDB lineage: Bacteria > Bacillota_I > Bacilli_A > RF39 > UBA660 > RUG705. The sequence goes on along the minus strand of CAZEVZ010000020.1, from coordinate 3,282 downwards.
CCGACACCTTATATAATAGTAAAGCGAAGAAAGAAATCGTCATTGTGCATATCTCTGATATTCATTTTAGCAGTAAAATCAAGCCCATAATGCTAGATAAATTACAAGCATATATCTTAAATATGGAACCCGATTATCTGATGATTACCGGTGATACACTCGATAAACCAAGTATTACTAGTGATAAAAAGAAAATTGAAGAGTTAATATCTTTCCTAACATCGACGGCCAAAAAGGTAAAAATATTTATTTCGATAGGCAATCACGATGTCATGACTAATGAAAGTTTTCAATTCTTTAAAGACTTAAATAAACTAGACAATATATATGTCTTAAATAATACCAGTTATCAAGATGAATTTATCTATGTTACCGGTTTTACTCCAAGTAATGACTATTATTACAATATTACTGGTACAGAATCCGTGGACATTCTTCTAGAAAATTTTGATAATCATCCAGAAATTATTAAAAATCTACCTAAAGATTTACCTAAAGTAGCTCTAATTCATTCACCAATACGATTATCAGATGACCGCGTATTATCAAAACTACATGAATACGATTTAATTCTTTGTGGTCATATGCATAATGGATTAGTACCAAAATGGTTATATTTTATTTTTAGAGGTAATCTTGGTTTTGTCGGCCCCAACAATCGCTTATTTCCTAGAATTGCCAAAGGTAAAATAGTCAAGAACGGTCAAACAATTATCATCAATGGAGCAATAACTAAGCTTTCTAAACAATCGGGTATATTTTTTAGTAATATAAATTTTATTTATAATAAAAGTGTCAATAAAATAATAATAAAGAGAAAAGAGGAATAAACAATGAAGATTAAAGATGTTATTGGAAGAGAAATATTGGATTCCCGTGGTAATCCAACTGTCGAAGTAGATGTTATATTGGAAAATGGTATCATCGGTAGAGCCGCCGTACCAAGTGGTGCATCTACTGGAGAAAGAGAAGCCCTAGAACTTCGTGATGGCGACAGTGCAAGATACCTTGGTAAAGGAACTTTAAAAGCGGTAGCCAATGTCAATGGCCCACTCAAAGATTTAGTTATCGGGATGGATGCCGCCAATCAAAAAGAACTCGACTATGCTATGATTAAATTTGATGGTACCGAAACTAAATCAAAATACGGGGCCAACGCTATCCTAGGTATATCGATGGCTGCATTAAAAGCCAGTGCGATAAATGAAAATATGCCTCTATATCGTTATATTGGTAATGGTAGGGCGTTACCAAAACCAATGATGAATATTATTAACGGTGGCGCACATGCCGATAACCTTTTAGATTTCCAAGAATTTATGATTATTCCCGAAAGAGATACGATACATGAAAGAATTAGAGTAGGAGCCGAAGTCTTTCACCATCTAAAAAAAGTTTTAAATGAAAAAGGCCTAGCCACCGGTGTTGGTGATGAAGGAGGATTCGCCCCCAATTTAAAATCCAACAGTGAAGGATTTGAACTCATCATTGAAGCCATCAAAAGAGCAGGTTATATTCCCGGCAAAGACGTCAATTTAGCTATCGATGTAGCCGCATCAGAATTTTATAAAAATGGAAAGTACGAACTTATTGGTGAAAACCGAAGCCTAACCACCGATGAACTAATCGCCTTCTACGAAGAATTAGTAAATAAATATCCGATTATCTCAATCGAGGATCCCGTTGATGAAAATGATTGGGAAGGATTCAAAAAAATCACCGAAAAATTAGGAAATCGTATTCAACTAGTGGGCGATGATCTATTTGTTACCAATAAAAAATGTTTAGAAAAAGGTATTGAGATGCATGCCGGTAATGCCATTTTATTAAAAGTAAATCAAATAGGCACCATTACTGAAACCCTAGAAACAATCGAATTAGCAAAACATAACGGTTATAAAACAATCATATCACATCGTAGTGGAGAAACCGAAGATACGACCATTGCCGATCTAGCGGTGGGCCTTAATCTCGGTCAAATTAAAACTGGTTCGATGTCTAGAACTGACCGAATATGCAAATACAACCAACTTATGCGAATCGAAGAAGAATTGACAAAATAATTCTTCTTTTTCTTATACAATTAAATTGGTGATGATATGAAAGTAAAATTATTTGATGAGTCACATGAAAAAGATTTGGAAGAAAGTATCAATAAATTTATGGAAGAACAAGCCCCCGATATTATTGATATCAAATTTTCCGTTGCTGCAGCAGTTGCTGGCGAAGAACAAATATATTGCTTTTCGGCCCTAGTTATGTATAGATAACTATTTCTTTACAAAAATAAACAACTGTGTTATGATACATAACTATGAAAGAGGGGATACAATGGCTTATTACTTGACAGTTCAAAAGAAAAAAGGGGAATATACACCGCTAGATATTACCAAATCAAAATACTTTATGCGAACATCAAACTTTAAAGGAATGGGAATGAGTCTCGAAGAAGTAGATTTATTTACCATGATGTTTAATGATGAACACGAATTAAGAAAAGCTTTATTCAAAGAAAAACTACTAGAACATAGATATTCAAGTAGTCCACTATCGATAAGATTATTAAGAAATAACAAATATTATAAAGTAATGTATGATTTTCTGTATCAAAAAGATATGGAATATATCATGGACCCACAACTAATCATAAGAAAAATCAATGACAAATTAACAGATAATGATTTTCGCTTTGTCAATGCCTTTGCCAATAATTACATAAAATTCCACGAATGTCTATCAACTGCTCCAGAAGTAAGAGAATTTGCTATGGATAGTATCCGTATCGGCAAAAAATCTAATTATTTTAATCAATTAGATGAAAATCATGATAATTCATTAGTCCGTATGACAAAATTACTAATATATAAATACAATCAAAATTCTTCCGGTATCGTCGAATATAGTAATCAAATTACTTATCGTAACTTACATTCGATTATTGCCTTTGTCAATCATTACGATAAAAAATATGCCAGCGAACAAGTAGCAGAACAAATTAGTTTTACTGAAATAACCAATAGTAAGAAAAAAGTATTAAAAAAAGATCATCAAATAACTGGTCAATATTCTTTATTTGAATAAATATTAAAAAATAAGGAACTTCAAATAAAAAAATGAAGTTCTTTTATTATCAAAAAAAGTTTGTCAACTATAGGTTGCAAAGTCCTTAAGTATTTTACTTGAGGACTATCATTTCTATTAAAATAATACCATAAAATAAGGTATTATGCAATAAAAATGGTGGTAATTTTTTAGAAAAAAATTTTGTGTCAAATTTTCTTC
>CAZEVZ010000019.1:0-16896 GCA_964514935.1 uncultured Muribaculaceae bacterium | reverse complement strand
ATGCCAAGCTTATGTTAATTTTGTTATTAGATATATTTATCATTAGTGGAGCAACTTATGCGGCCACGACTATGTATCAATCTAATATTGTTGGTTATGATAATACGATTAGTGGACTAAACTCGACCAATGTTCAGGGTGCGCTAGATGAAGTCTATAGTGCCGCCACTGATTATACAGATGTAATAACTAGATTATCAGCTTTAGAAACTAAAATATACCCCGTAGGAAGTATATACATTGGTGTAAGCAACATTAACCCCAGTACCATATTCGGTGGAACCTGGGTAGCCTTTGGTACAGGCAAGACAATCGTAGGGGTAGATACATCGCAAACCGAATTTGATATAGTAGAAGAAACTGGTGGAGAAAAGACGCATACATTGACAGTGGATGAAATGCCTAGTCATAATCATAATCCAGATTATGCTGGAAGTTACTTAACATATGGTGGCAGAGGTAATGAATATTCGGGTGGATTAGGTGGTGGTCCATACTGGGGGCCAAGTGATTGGTATAGTTCATCAGCTACTTCTTATACCGGTGGAAATCAACCTCACAACAATCTTCAACCTTACATCACCGTCTATATGTGGAAAAGAACCGCATAGAAAAAGACTATATCTCACGCATATAGTCTTTGTTTTTATATGGATCTTTAGGATCAATATGATCGAAAAACATAATACCATTTAAATGGTCTAATTCGTGTTGAAAGGCAATGGCTAATTCTTCACGTACTCTTATTTTAATGGGATTACCTTCGGTATCGTAACCCGTAAAGGTTGCTCTAGCATATCTTGGGACAATTCCATCGACTTCACGATTGACACTTAAGCAGCCTTCACCTTCAGCCGCATAGATTAGTTCTTCTGAATGTGAAATCATTTCAGGATTGATAATGACATAATCTTTGAAATTGTTTTCGGTTTCTTCATGACAAATGACAAAAAATCTTTCATTGATACCAAGTTGTGGAGCTGCTAATCCCATACCAGGTCGTAAATTGTACTTTTTGGCATATTTTTCTATTTGTGAATAATATAGATGCTCCAACATATCATCGATTAGTTTTTTTCTTTCATCATCAAGTGGAAATGTTACTTCTTTGTTTTTTGCCCTGAGATGTTTATCTTTTTCATCTAGAATATCAGAAGTCTTAATCATAATTATCCCTTCTTTCAGTAGTATTTTAACACAAGCAAATGTATTTGTAAAGAAAAAAGGGATTTAACCCCTTAATTATTGATTACCAAATGGTCTAGAACCAAGTATTATTACTAATAAAATGAACAATACTAAAACAATGGCTGCTCCAGAACCATATCCTCCTGTGTATCCATAACCATACATTGGATAAGCGTATCCAGAAGAATATGCTGCGTTATTACATCCACATCCGCTATTTGCTCCAGAATATCCTCCATAATAGTACATAATGATACCTCCTTTTCGTATCTAGTATAGTTTATGGAAAAGGGTAATTTTGGTTACTTAAAATAGCCTAAAAAAAAGACACTAATTGTTTTTAGTATCCTCTTCACGAAGCTGTTTATATTTTGCTTCAGCATTTACTTCATCATCAGCTTCGGTCAATTTGATGATTTCTTCAATTGAAGTAAAACCAGCAAGTACCTTATATAAGCCATCTTGAAGCAATGTAATAACATCTGAACTATACACCAAATCACGCAGCTCTGCTTTAGTAACTCGCGCATTGATCGCATCTCTAATTTCCGGTGATATCAACAATACTTCTTGAACCGCAATTCTTCCTTTATAACCTCCCGAACATTCAGGACAACCCACTGGGGCATATATCTGATTTACATCCATATTTACGAATCTTTTGAACATTTCCTTCTCATAAGATGTTGTGTCTCTGACTATCTTACATTTATCACATAATTTTCTAGCCAGTTTTTGACTGACAATTCCCGATAGGGCCGAAGCCAACAAATATCTTTCAACTTCCATATCGAGTAATCTTTCAATAGTAGTCAACGAGTTATTCGTATGTAGCGTAGACAATACTAAGTGTCCGGTAATCGAAGCACGAACCGCAATTTGAGCCGTTTCCGAGTCACGAATCTCACCAATCATGATAACATTGGGGTCCTGTCTCAAGATACTTCTCAAAACCGTCGCAAAGTCCAAACCAATCTCGCTATTTACTTGAACCTGATTGATTCCCTCAATATCCATTTCAACGGGATCCTCAACGGTAATCAAGTTGGTTCCTTTGACATTTAATTTTTGTAAGAATGAGTATACGGTAGTTGATTTACCACTACCAGTTGCCCCGGTAATCAAGATGATTCCATTCGGATCAGCCAACATTTTTAATACTTTTTTATAGTTATCTTCAGAGAAGAATAGGTATTCAATTCCCTGTAAACTTCGTGAATAATCCAAGATACGAACAACTATTTTTTCTCCCTTTTTGGTTGGTAGGGAGGAAACTCTCATATCAAGGTCAATTCCTTCTAAATTGGTCTTAATTGCTCCATCTTGTGGCAATCTGGTCTCCGTTATATTCATTCCAGATAAAATTTTTATTCTCGTAATGACATTATTTTTAATGTTGTTAGGAATATCGACATAGTCATTTAAAATACCATCGATCCTAATTCTAACTTTTAAATAATTATCAGAGTGGTCAAAGTGAATATCACTAGCACCAGCTCTAGCAGAGTCAACTAAAATTTTATTGACGGCATCAACAACCGGAAGATTAGCAAAATCAATATTGCTTTGCATCTTATCACTCATCCCATCTTCTTATTCTTTTTTAATTATACACTAACCTAAATTATTTGTAAAGGTCATTATTTTACTAGGAGGTAGGCGACAGCCACCCCTGCAACTGCGGCAATTGTAATAATCATCGCCATCGATGTTACCGTTAGAAATCCCTGTTTATTAGCAGGCGTCAATTTTCTTGTTTTTTCTTCATTCTTTACGGTTACCGTATTTTCATTATTACTAATATACTCGATTGGTACATCGTTATTTTCTTCAATTTTTACTTTTTCATGTTCTAGATACATCGGAGCAAAATAACCATTTAAATTGATATCTAGAAAATCGATAAATTTTTTATCATCATCAGAACCTACGATAATGTTAATTTTCTTATCGATTATTATCTTTCCCATATTACTAGTAAGCGATTTAAATACATCGTAAGTATATTTTTGTAATTTTCGAAGTAAAACTTGATAGGCATGATTATCGTTTTCCGTTTTTGCTTCCTTTAATTCTTGGGTTGTTACATTAGGAAGAATATAGATATATTGGTAATTGTTTTCATATAATTTATCGCAAGTATTTCTTATTTCCGTCAATTTATCTTCTTTTAACAAGTCATTAAAATAAACTTCTGGAAAATCGATGACCACTTTATAATTATTAGTTTGGTTTTTAGCAATACACAAGTAGTATTGATCAGCTTCATCGGTATACATCTCATAAATTGAATAGTTTTCCATCTGATATGCTAAAATACCATTCCTAATGTTTAACTTATCCATACATAGCGCTCCTATCATAATGATTATATCATATAATTGTTAAAAACGACAGATTTTTTTCGCATTTTTTAAGAGATTTTTCCCCACATTTACATCTTAACTTTCAAGTGTTATAATTAAAGTAGTTATTATGTAATGGAGGTAGACGTAATAATGAGCGCCAGACCATTAAATTGGTGACGAGGTTGGTAGTTATCGAAAATTCGGCGGGTACTACCACGGATTGCATTCGTAAGATATATTTAAAAAATAAAATCAAAATTATAACAGAGGATATATCGGCATAGTATTTATAAGGAGAACAATATGTGTGGATTAGTAGGATACATAGGAAGTAAGCAAAGGGCGATCGAAGTCCTGTTTGCTGGCTTGGAACACCTTGAATATCGTGGCTACGATTCTGCCGGAATTGCCTATTTTGAAAACAATAAGTTGATTATCAAAAAAGAAGTTGGTAGAATTAGACAACTAAAAGCCACGGTCGATTTAGATATTAAAACGAATATCGGTATTGGCCATACGCGATGGGCAACCCATGGTAGACCGACTAAAAATAATTCCCATCCGCATAATTATAAAGATATCACCATTGTCCATAATGGCATAATTGAAAACTATTTAGAACTAAAGAAACATCTCGAAGCTAAAGGATATAAGTTTAAGACCGATACGGACACTGAAGTAGCCGCCATTTTATTATATGATTTATATAAAAGTACCAATGATGTGCTAAAGGCTATTCAAAGATTTAAAACAAAAGTTGATGGTTCTTACGCTATTGGTATAATATGTCGTAAAGAACCCGATACGTTGTATGCCATTAAGAAAAATAGTCCGCTAATAATCGGTTTAGGCGCTGATGAAAATTATCTTGCTTCAGATATTTTTGCCATTTCAAACTATACCGACAAATATATCGTTTTAAATGATGGTGATTATGCAAAATTACAATCTGACAAAGTAATAATTTTTAACGATAAAAATATGGTCGTCGATTACGCAGTAAAGACTTATAATTTTGGAGATGAAGTCATAAGTAAAAATAATCATGAACACTATATGCTGAAAGAAATCTATGAAGAGGCAGAAGTCGTAAAGAAGACGGCTGATATTAGGACAATACCTGACCTTAGTCATTATAAACAGATTGTTATCGTCGCCTGTGGTAGTGCGATGCATGCCGGGTTAGTAGGTAAATACTTGATTGAAAACTATGGCAATATTCCGGTTTCAGTCGAAATGGCCAGTGAATTTAGATATCAAAAACAATTTTTAGACGAGCATACGGTAGTTATTGCTATTTCCCAATCAGGTGAGACAGCTGATACGTTGGAAGCCGTTAAAATAGCCCGAAAACACCATGTCAGAGTGGTCGGTATTATCAACGTCAAAGAAAGTTCGATTGCTAGAGAAGTAGACGATGTTATCTATACCGAAGCCGGTAGAGAAATCGCCGTTGCCACCACCAAAGCCTATGTTTCACAAGTCGAAGTTTTGGCTATGTTGGCCTGTAAGTTATCTAAAGCTCAAAAACAAATTGATGAATTTTATGATAATCTTAAAAAAATACCGGTATTGATCCAAGAAGTTATCGCTAATGAAGATAAATTCAAAGAAATTGCTCAAGTAATCTATAATGAAAAAGATATCTTCTATATCGGTCGAGGAATCGATTATGCTTTATGTATGGAAGGCTCATTAAAACTAAAAGAAATATCGTATATTCACAGTGAAGCCTATCCCGCTGGTGAACTTAAACATGGAACGATTTCTTTAATCGAATCTGGCACTCCAGTCGTAGGTATCGTTACCGATGAAACGATAGCCAGTAAGACGATAAGTAATTTAAAAGAAGTCAAAGCCCGCGGAGCATATGTCATTTATATTACTTCTAAAAATCTTTATCTCGAAGGTGATTTTTACGATGACGTAATCCTCTTGCCTGAAACATTACCAATTTTAAAACCATTGATAACCGTAATTCCTTTACAACTTATCGCATACTACACAGCTAAACTAAATAAATGTGATATTGATAATCCTAAAAATTTAGCAAAATCAGTAACGGTTGAATAGAAAAGAGACTCGTTCTCTTTTTTCTATGCGAAATCATGTTTGCATTTTCCCTAAAAATGGCTTGACAAATAAGAAAACATATGTTAACATAATTAAACACTTATGGAGGGGATGGCAATGAATAATAACTATGTTATCGAGTACCTAAATGAAAACGATTATCGTAAAAAAGAACGTGCTGTAAAAAAATATAATATGTTGGCATATAAAAAATTATTATTCGATTTTTATCCAAGTATCAAAGAAGGTAATTTTATTGGTGTAATTTCTTCCCATAACGATAAAGAAAACACGGCTAGTTATGAATTAAAATTACCAACCGATGTCATGTTTAATAAAGTTCATGGTGATATAACCTTACACTATACAGTCTATCAGAAAGAAAAAATAATCATGTTAGATGACTTAAGTACCCCAGATGATATTTTAATTGAAGGACACCAAAAAGAACTAACGACTTATAAAGGAGTAATGGTTTCAAAATCTCATGCCCAAAAAGATATTTTTAAAATCAATTTACTCAATATGTTAGATAAATAGGTGATACTATGGAATTTATATATAATTGGGATAACTATCCCGATGTTATCGATTATTTAAAAAAAGTCTATTATAATACCTTTTATTATCTAGAAGATAATGGTTATAGTAATATCTATGCTCAAGAATTTGTCAACGATATTGAAGATTTTTTATATTATTTTAAAATTAAACAATATAATGTTGAAGCAATTCTAAATAGAATTAAAGATATCGAAGTAATTGAATTTTACGATTCACTATATATCGATAATAAAAATAATGATAATAGCAATATCCCACCTGTATTAAATAAAGGTATAAAATTATTACTTAATGTCGATATTGCTAGTGATGCCCGTCTATCGGCTAAAGAAAGAAGAAAACTATATTTATATCAAGGTTTAACCCATAGTATCTTATCTTTTAAAAATAAAAAGACCATTCAATTTTCCCAGTTTTATCGTCGATATTTAGATAAAAACATTACGACGACAGAAATGATTGTCAATAATGGGTGGGTGTTGTTAGAAGATACCTTGGCACAAGAATTAGCCGAAAAGATAACTTACCACATGACTAATCGCATACGACCAGGTTATAGACCCGGCCTTGAAAATGAAGAATATCCCATCAGTGGTCATAAGATATCAAGCAATTTAGAAATGTATCGCATGTTTCAAGAAATATCGATTCGTTTTGGTTTAACTATTGGTAATATCTTCAATTATCTAGATAAAAGTATCCTCAGCAATATGCTTAAATATTCCATCAATTACGATTTTTCTAGTATCGTCATCAATGAATATATCAAAAGAGATTTATTATTAGAACTATATCAAATTCTATATCTAATGGGTCTCTTAATCAATGAAAAATATCGTACTTATCATATGAATTTCATCAGTAATAAACTAGATAATGAAGAAGTTGACAGCATATATGATCGAATTATTGAACTGACCAATGCACTAATTAACATGGATAATCGAAACATGGAAAATACCTTATCAAATGATATCATCGTCCTATACGATCCAAAAGTAAAAGAAAAAATTAAGAAATTAGTCAATAATCATGAAATATAATTTGTTTAGATTATATTTCTTTTTTATGATATAATTAACTTGTGTCCTCGTAGCTCAGTAGGATAGAGCGATCGCCTCCTAAGCGATAGGTCGTTGGTTCAATTCCAATCGGGGACGCCATTTAATAAATAATAACTGAATATGAACTCAATATTCGGTTTTTAATTTTATAAAGAAACATAAATCTGTTTAATATTTATCAAAAATATCTTTGCTGCACTTTGAGGACAATAAAAGACGATTATTGGTCGTCTTTTTAAGTATTATTTTTCTTACTTTTTAACTGCTTTCTTGATTTCCGTAGTGTTTTTCCAAATCATTATTCTAATTAGCATACTTTCATAGCAAATTCTTGCTACTAAATTACCAAATACAATGCATAAAATGCAAGCAATAAATCCACCAAAGCCTAGTGCAAAGAAAGCAAAAGAACCTAAAGTAATGAATAATGCTGCAAAAATATATGCAATTTTTAGAATTGGTTCGATCAACATCTTATCGAATCTTAAGAAACTTCTTAACCATTCTAATTTTGGATTTTTAAGTTCATTATCTTTTCTTACAAATAAGAAATAAACTAGAAAGCAACCTACTAGGGCAGCAATGAAGGCAATGATTAACCAAATTGTTGCTCCAAGGCCCATTCCTACACCAGATGATCCAAAACTATCATATCCACTATAATCGTAATTCATAAATAATACTCCTTTCATAAATAATCATATCACACAAATGAAAAATATTCACTAATTTTTTAAAAAAATATAACATCAAAAAATATTATTCCGTTTTATGTTATAATTAAAGTATATGAAGTGAGTTGATCAGTTATGAATTTATCAAAATCTAAATATTGTAATGCTATTCAATGTAAAAAAATTCTTTGGCTAGCCAAAAACAAACCAGAAGTTATGACCAAAACTGATAATGAAAGCATTATGGAAACTGGTAATGCGGTCCATGAAGTAGCCAGATACTTATTTGGTAGTCACATCAATATCGAATATACCGATAATTTATCCCAGATGATTAAAGATACCTATAGTACTATCGAATCATATAAGAACGTTATTATTACTGAAGCCTCTTTTGAATACCAAAATAATTTCTGTAGTGTCGATATTCTAAAAAAAGAAAATGATAATTATGAAATATACGAAGTAAAAAGTTCTACCGAATTAAAAGACGTCTATTTAAATGATGCCAGTTATCAATATTATGTTTTAACTAATTTAGGACTAAAGGTAACTAAATGTAGCATTGTCATTATCAATAGTGAATATGAAAGAATTGGTGAAATCGATTTAAATAAATTGTTTATCAAAAGTGATATTACCGCTGATGTTATTTCCTTACAACCGACAGTTAAAAAGAATCTCATCGAAATAAATGAATATCTCGGCAATTCAACTGAACCAACTGAAGAACTGGATACGAAATGTTTTAAACCATATAATTGTCCATTTTTTGAATATTGTTCAAGGCATTTACCACATCCGAATGTATTCGATATCAGTGTCACGCCAGGATTGCGAGGCCTTAAATATTATCAACAGGGATACCATACTTTCGAAGATTTATTGACGGCTAAAATTAACGATAAACAAAGACAGATTATCGAATATGCCCTATCCGATAAGCCAGATTATATCGATCGTGAAAAAATTAGTGAGTTTTTATCATCGCTAACGTATCCACTATATTTTTTAGATTTTGAAACCTATCAAATGGCCATTCCATTATACGATAGAGTTAAGCCCTACGAACAGATTCCTTTTCAGTATTCCCTTCACTATATTGAAAAAGAAAATGGCCCATTATTACATAAAGAATTTTTAGCCGAAGCCGGTGGCGATCCAAGAAGAAAACTAGCCTTACAGTTAGTTGATGATATCCCTAAAAATGTTACCGTATTGGCTTACAATATGTCTTTTGAAAAAGCACGAATTAAAAGACTTGCCGAAATATACCCCAATTTAAAAGACCATCTTATGAATATCTATAATAATCTTAAAGATTTAGAAGATCCATTTAGCAAAAGATACTACTACACGAAAAGTATGGGAGCTTCATCTTCGATAAAAAAAGTTTTACCCGCTTTATTTCCAAACGATCCAGAATTGGATTATCACAATCTCGATTTAATTCAAAATGGTACCGATGCGATGAATAGTTTTAAAATGATGGAAAATATGGATAAAGATGAATTAACCTATACACGAGAAAGATTACTTAAATATTGTGAGTTAGATACATATGCGATGGTTAAGATTTTAGATAAATTAAAAGAAGTTACTAAATAAATTAGAAGTAGGTTGATAACAATGGATAAATATCAAGAAATAGAGAGAAGTATTATCAAGAAATATCGTAAAGTAATATGGAGTAAATTTGTCAAAGCCATAAATGAATACGAACTAATCAAAGATAATGATAAGATTATGGTATGTATCAGTGGCGGTAAAGATTCCTTTTTACTGGCTAAATGTATGCAGGAACTATACCGTCATGGCAAAAGAAATTTTGCAGTTAAATATGTCGTTATGGATCCGGGATATAACCAGATAAATCGTAAACTAATCGAAGATAATGCTAAATTACTAAATATACCGATTGAAATATTCGAAAGTGACATCTTTGAGGTTGCTGATAACATTGCTGGCGAGAGTCCTTGCTATATGTGTGCCAGAATGCGACGTGGCTTTTTGTATAGCAAAGCCCAAGAACTAGGCTGTAACAAAATTGCCTTAGGACATCACTTTAACGATGTCATCGAAACGACGCTTCTATCGATGTTTTACGGTGCTGAAGTCAAAACGATGATGCCAAAACTCCACAGCGATAATTTTCCTGGATTGGAACTAATTAGGCCGTTGTATCTCGTAAAAGAAGAAGATATTATTGCCTGGAAGAATTACAATAACTTATTTTTCTTAAATTGTGCTTGTAAATTTACTGAAAATAGTGAAATTGACGAAACTGCCAGCAAAAGAAGAGAAATTAAAAATTTAATTAAGGAACTTAAAAAAATCAATCCGAATATCGATAACAATGTCTTTACCGCTTTGGATAATATCAATTTAAATTGTGTCATCGGTACAAAGCAGAACGGCCGTTATCAAAGTTTTTTAGATAATTACGATTTAGAAGATAAAAAGTAATGAAATAATCATCATTTTATGATATAGTATTTTTAGGTGATAGAAATGGAAAAAGGTAAAATAATCGTCATCGAAGGAACCGATTGTTCCGGAAAAGAGACCCAGACGAAATTATTAGTCGAAAAATTAGAAAAAATAGGTAAGAAAGTTAAACGCATATCATTTCCTATGTACGATAGTCCAACTGGTAAAATAATTGGCGCTTGTCTACTTGGAAAACCCGATATGTGTAAAGATATCCTAAATAGTGATCATGGCCTTTTTCAAGAGGGTGGTGGCAATGTCGATTCCCTTACCGCTATCGATTTGTATGCCGCTGACCGAAGATATAATCTACCGAAGATAAATCAACTTTTAGATGAAGGCTACATCGTTATCATCGATCGATATGTCGCTTCCAATATGGCCCATCGTGGAGGACTGTTAGAAAAAAGAGCCGATAGGTTAAAAATATATAAAAAAATCGAACTATTAGAATACGAGATAAATGAATTACCACGTCCCGATAAGACCATTTTGTTATATCTACCATACGAATATGCTTGTATTTTGAAGCAGCATAGAAAAGAAGTTGCTGATGAAACTGAAAAGAACGAAAAGTACTTAAAAATGGGCGAAAAAGCCTATCTCGAGTTGTCCGCCATCTACAATTACGATATTATCGATTGTGTCAAGAATAAAGAAATTAGAACGATCGATGACATCAATGAAGAATTATTTAATAAAATCAAAGAGATATTATAAAATGAGTACCCGAAATACTCATTTTTCTATTTTAATATTTTTTATAATGTGATAATTGAGATGATTGTTTTTAATTACCTCGATAAAACTATTTTCAATATCAATATTATAGACAATCTCATTGGCAAAAGTTTTATCGTTAATTTTGCTTTCTTTTAGTAAATAATCGACTTCTTTTATCCGAGAATAGGGAAAAGCTATTTCGATATTGACACCATCTTTTAATTCGGTTAACGTAGCCTCTTTAATAGCATTGCTAACACTTTTGGCATATGCCCGAATAAGACCATTGGCTCCTAGTTTGATACCGCCAAAATATCTTACGACGATACATAGCAGATTGGTAAGTTGATTACTCTCTAAAACTTTTAAAATCGGTATCCCAGCCGTTCCCGAAGGCTCACCATCATCGCTACATTTCTGACTATCCTCGGTAATGTAGCCATAGCAGTAGTGTGTCGCATTCGGATATGCTTCTTTTACTTCACTAATGACCTTATTTACCTCATCCGCAGTCGTAATTTTATGTAAAATGGTGATAAATTTTGAATTCTTAACCACCAATTCATCAGTAATATTATTTTTAATCGTATACATAAGTATCACCAAGACCATTATATTATATACTTCCTCCCAATGTCAATTTCTAAAGCGGAAATGTGATTGCAAAGTAATAGATAGTCTATCGGGAGTAAACATTGATAGCTTTACTAAAGATGACGTTGAAGTATATGTAGGAAGTAATAAAATAAATGATATATCACTTACGCACACAGGAAGTGATGTATATAATTTAGTTATCAATAATAATACGAAAAATGGTAAAATAGTGATAAAAATAGCGAATAATGCTGTCAAAGATAATGCCGGAAACTGGAGTTCTGGAGTAGAACTTAATCCTACGATTACTTTTAATAATATCTATAAATGCTCGGCTGGAACATATCTACCGGAAAATAGTACATCATGTGTAACCTGTCCAGCTAATAGTTACTGTGAAGGCTCTAGTGGAACATACGATGGAAAAGAACATGGAAAAATTACCTGTAGCAGTTTAGATAGTGGTAGTTATACGACGAGTAATGCCGGCTCTAGTGCCGCTAGTTCATGTTATATTCCTAAAGCCAATTTATCAGGCAAATATGTAGCTACGGCTAAAGCTGCACCTGTAACCTGCACTAAAGGTTACTACTGTCCAGGTACAACCAATATAAATTATGGTAGTACTGGTGGCAGAACTGCCTGTGGCGGTGGTAAATACAACGATTCAACTGGTAGTTCATCTTCTAGTGCCTGCAAAAATATATCCGCTAATTGTTATGGTACCAATGGAACAACTACGTATGCGGATAGAGATGATAGCCAAGAGTGTGATGGCGGTTGGTAAATAGGTTCTTCTCAATTAAGAAGAGCCTTTATTTTGCTTAAATATACTTTACAATTATCATATTTTTTGGTACAATTTTAATAGTAAAAAGTAGGTGTTGTTATGTACTTAAAAGAGATCGAAACATATGGTTTTAAATCTTTTGCCGATAAAATGGATTTTGAATTTACCAAAGATATCAATGGTATTGTTGGACCAAATGGCTCAGGTAAAAGTAATGTTGTCGATGCCGTCAGATGGGTTTTGGGTGAAGGATCCAATAAACAATTAAGGGCAACCGATTCCACTTCGGTTATTTTTTCCGGTTCCAAAAGCAGAAAACCATTAAATAGTGCCATGGTAAATATCATCTTCGATAATACTGACCGCCACCTACCCCTTAATTTTAATGAAGTATCCGTAAAACGTGTTTTGTACCGTACCGGTGAAAACGAATATTACTTAAACGGCGAAAAATGTCGTCTAAAAGACATAACTGAATTACTTACCGATAGTGGGGCGGCCAAAGAAAGTTTTAATATTATTGGTCAGGGTAAAATCGATGAAATACTATCTACTAAACCATATGATCGTAGAGTCATCTTTGAAGAAGCTGCGGGAGTACTAAAATATAAAAAGCGTAAAGAAGAAGCCATCCGTAAATTAGATCGCACCAATACCAACATAAATAGAGTAACCGATATTATCAAAGAACTAGAAACTAACCTTGAACCATTAAAAGAACAAAGTAAACTTGCCAAAGAATATTTGGAATACAAAGACAAACTTACAAACTACGATATTTCACTTATGATTTATGATTGTGATAAATTTTCAAACGAATTTGAAAATAACAAAATTAAAATAACTAATCTCAATGATGAGATATCAATGTTAAATAATAATAGTGCTAGTTACGATGTTTCAATCATCAAGTATAAAAATGAAATAACCAATCTCAATACCTTAATTAGTGATAATAATAATAAATTATTGGAATATACCAAAGAATTAGAACAAACCGATAGCGATATTAAATTATTGAGAGAAAGAAAGAAATATCTTACCAAGGATGATAATTTAGATAAAATAAATAAACTTAAAGAAGATATCCTAGTAAAAAATAATGAATTAAGTAATCTAAATAATGAAATAGAACTAATAAAAGAAAAAATTAGTATTCGCGAAACTGATATTATTAGTAATAATAGTAAATATAATGAAATTAAAAATAATTTAAATAAATATAATAATCAAATTCAAGAAAATAATCGCCTAATTACCGATTTAAAATATAAAATTAGTTTTCTAGAAGAAAGTATCAATAATGGTAACAATCTCCCAGGTGGCATCAAAGCCATTATTCATAATCCATTATTTAGTGGTATTCATGGAGTTATTGGAAAGTTAATTGAAGTTGCCGATGAATATGCCCTAGCTATCTCAACATCACTTGGTGCAGCAAGTAATTATCTCGTCGTCGATGATACGAAAATAGCTGCCAGAATGGTCGAATATCTCAAACACAATAAACTAGGAAGAGCAACTTTCTTTCCTCTTGATGTCATAAAAGCTAGAACGATCGATCTTGATACCTTAAAAAAATTAGAACTTGCTCCCGGTTATATCAATACGCTAGATAAAATAATTAAATACGATGATAAATATGAAAATATTATCTTGAATCAACTAGGTAATGTTATTCTCTGTGATGATATCAATAATGCCAATAAAATAAGTAAACTGATAAACAATAAATATAAAATTGTCACTTTAGATGGCCAAGTAGTCAATGTCGGAGGAAGTATTACCGGTGGTGAAAAATTAAAGAATAACGATTTGGTTAGACAAAAATATGAATTAAATGAATACAACGACAAACTTATCAAAATAATTAACGATAATAACGATCTACTTAGTCAAATCGATGAATGCAACAATAGAGTAGGTACTTATGAAGAAAAAATATATCAGGGTAGATTAGATAATAATACCCTAAATGAAGAGATAAATAATAAAGAAAACATTAAACATCATCTTGAAGAAGAAATTGCTAATCTCGTCAAAGAATTAAAAGATATCGAAACGATCAGTAACGATAAAGAAGATGATGAAGAAAATAAATTAGTTAGCAAGTATTATCAAATAAAAGATGATATCGATAAATTAAAAATGGAAATTAGTTCATTAAATATTCGTAGAGATACTGCCAATAACGATCTATTAGAAGTTGAAGATACAAGTAAAAATAGTAATCTAAATATCCAAAAATTGGCTAAAGAACTTCGTGATATCGAGATAAAAAATGGTAAATTAGAAATAAAAATCGATAATATTTTAAATAGTCTAAATGAAGATTATCAAATAACTTATAAAGATGCCAAAGAAAAATATATTTTAGAAGATAATCCCGAAGAAATAAGAAAAGAAGTTACTAATCTAAAAAATAAAGTTAAAGATTATGGAATAATCAATCTTGGAGCTATCGAAGAATATGAAAGAGTTAATACCCGTTATGAATTTTTAACTAAGCAGAAAGAAGATTTAAATAAAGCCGAAGATACTTTATTAGAAATAATTAAAGATATGGATAACATCATGAAAGAAAAATTTGCCGGTACCTTTAATGAAATCAGATTGGAATTTAAAAAAGTATTCAAAGAATTGTTTCATGGCGGAGATGCCGATATCTATATGACAGATCCCAGTAATATTTTAGAGACCGGTATCGAACTTGAAGCAACTCCTCCAGGTAAGAATTTGCGAAGTATCCAATCATTATCTGGTGGCGAGAGAACATTTACTGCCATATCTTTGCTATTTGCAATTCTAAATGTTAGACCGGTACCTTTCTGCATTTTCGATGAGGTTGAAGCAGCGTTAGATGAAGCCAATGTCGACTATTTTGGTGAATATTTAAATAAATACCGTGGTAAAACACAATTTATTATCATTACCCACAAGAAAAGAACCATGGAATATATCGATACATTATATGGTATAACGATGCAGGAATCGGGAGTATCTAAACGTGTTTCAGTAAAACTTGGCGATATAAAGTCAGATAAATAAATTTGTTGGGGGAATTGGGATGAAAAAATATATTGATTTTGATGGAGTAATTATGGATACTTATCTACCATTATTCCAAGATTATTTAGAAAAACGAAAAGAAGGTATCTATGTCGATGATACCATCCATGTCATCAATAAAAATTGGCAAGAAGTCCTTACCAATAGTGTCGTCATTAACGATGCCATTCGAGTTATCAAAGAATTAAATATAGATAATACCGCTATTCTTACTAGAATTCATTCACTTGAAAATGAAGGAGTAGCGAAAATTAACTTTTTGCGAAGCAATGGTGTTAGATGTAATATTATTTTAGTACCATATCAAGTAAAGAAAACCGATATTGTCAGTGCTAAAAATAACATATTGGTCGATGACGCCATCTTCAATTTAAATGAATGGGAAATGGCTGGTGGTCTTCCAATATTCTTTGATACTTACCAAAATAATATCGATGGTTGGGGCGTCGAAAATAAAAAATATCCGAAAACAAGAACATTAGAAATATTAAAAAAATATGAATAAAGAGCAGTAAAGAGGGTAGTAGCCGTGGCTGTAGGAAGTATCGATAATAAAATTAGAGGTAATAATAGTAAGAATAAATATCGTAAACCCAAACATGAAAGTAAAATTCAAAAACAAGCAACGATAAATGAATTACTTGTTTCATTAGAATATTTAATTACGATTAAAGAAGTACAAGCAATTAAAACCAAGAAAAAAAAGCAATTGTACTTTTTAATCTTGATGGTCATATTGGGAATAATTATCTATCTACTGCTACCTAAAATATATTTATCTGGTAAAAAAGAAATTACCTTAAATTATAATGAAAACTATGTTGAAAAAGGATATAAAGGAAAATACCTTTGGTTAGATATTACCAAGAATATCGAAGTAAAAAATAATATAGATTATAGTAGACTAGGTGAATATAAAGTAGATTATTATCTAAAATATGGTATATTGAAATTTAAACGCCGTCGAAAAATAACTATTGTCGATAATATTAAACCAGAAATTATCCCCGAAAAAGAGATAATTAATATCTGTCCAAACGATGAAGTGCCCGAAATTAAATTTACCGCTACCGATGAATTTGATGGTGATCTTACCGATAAAGTTACCACTAATTATCTAGATGATAAAGTAATTCTTACCGTAAACGATAACTCTAATAATGTCGTAGAAAAAGAAATACCAATTGACCGCGAAGATAAAACAAAACCGGAGATTACTCTCAAAGGAAACAAGACAATCTATTTAAATGTCGGTGTTCAATATCAAGAACCTGGTTATAGTGCCAAAGATAATTGCGATGGTGATATTACTGATA
>CAZEVZ010000018.1:0-16967 GCA_964514935.1 uncultured Muribaculaceae bacterium | reverse complement strand
GTGGTGGCCATTGGGAATTCAAAAAAAAGTTACCCGAATTTTGGCTAGTAAACTATAAGCACCTAACTTTCAAAGTAAGTCCCACTAATTTTAAACATACCGGTATATTTCCCGAACAAGCAACCAATTGGGATTATATCATGGATCAAATTAAAGAAAGTCAAAATGATGAATTCAGAGTTTTAAATCTCTTCGCATATACGGGTTGCGCTACCATGGCTGCTTCAAGTGCTGGAGCCAAAGAAGTCGTTCACGTCGATGCCTCTAAAGGAATGATCGATTGGGCCAAAGAAAACATGAAATTATCTCATTTAGAAAACAATACCATTAGATTTATCTGTGAAGATGTCATGAAATTTTTAGATAGAGAAATCAGAAGAGGTAGAACTTACCATGCCATCATTATGGATCCCCCTAGTTATGGTAGAGGTCCCAATAAAGAGGTATGGCGTTTAGAGGACAATCTTCAAGAACTACTCAATAAAAGTAAGCAATTACTCGATAAAAATTATTCATTTTTACTAATAAATTCATATACTACCGGTCTATCACCAACATCGCTAAATAATATTTTATCCCTAACATTTAAAAATAGTAAAATCGAAACAGGAGAAATAGGATTGCCTGTCAAAGAAAATAATTTGACACTTCCTTGTGGTATTTATGGAAAAGTATCAAAGCATTAGTATTCTATATGAAGATAATCACATTATCGTAGCAGTTAAACCAGCCAATATGCCAAGCTGTCCCGATGAATCTAAAGACCAAGATTTACTGACAATATTAAAAAAATATCTAAAAGAAAAATATCATAAACCAGGTAATGTCTATCTAGGATTAGTTCATAGATTAGATAGACCAACCGAAGGTATTATGGTATATGCCAAAACCAGTAAAGCCGCATTGAGATTACAAAAGCAAATAACCGATAAAAACTTTAAAAAAACATACTATGCCGTAGTCGAAGGAACGCCTGATAGCCAAGGAACACTCAAAGATTATTTAGCCAAAAATGCAAAGAATAACACTTCCTACATCACTGATGAAAAACATGGCAAATTAGCCGTTCTCGAATATCAAACAATTAAAACAATTGATAATTTATCACTAGTAAAAATAGATTTACTAACTGGACGTCATCATCAAATTAGAGTACAATTCTCTAGCAGACATCATCCGCTATATGGTGATCATCGCTACAATAATAAATTTATAAATGATAATCACGAAGATCTTTGTCTTATTGCTACAGATTTATCTTTTTATCATCCAACTACCAAAGAATTATTACATTTTAAAATAAATCTACCAAAAAAATATCCTTACACATTATTTTAAGGATATTTTTTCTTATATAAATAAAGAAAAACTCTTGATTTAAGAGCAGTCCATTTTACAACACTTTCCTTTTATTTTAACGTAACCACTGTACATCCCTCATTGAAGTTATCGGTCTTATATTCCAAAACATATCTATTTTGTTTCAATGTTTCGTGAACTTCCCTTTTGACGATGCCACTACCTTTACCATGAATAATGACAATCATCTTATTGCCAAGCACCATATTCTCTTCAATAAAATCGTTCGTTGTTACCCTCGCACTATCCCTATCATACCCATGTAAATCTATCTTCGGATATCTCTCTAAAAAGATGTCGTATACTTCACTCATTATACCTCCTTATAAAGGCAATGTAATTATACACTTTGTTCCTTTATTTTTTTCACTTTCATAAATCATTTTACCATTATGCGAAACAATTATCTCATTAGATAAAGCCACTCCTAATCCCGTACCATTTTGTTTAGTCGTATAAAACATTTCCTTAACATTATCTAGTTCGAAAGGTGTCATTCCTATTCCATTATCACTAATCGTAATCTTGACACTCTTTTTCTCCAAGAAAACATCTATATCTATTATACCATTATCTTGGATAGCTTCGATACTATTTTTAATCACATTGACAAATACTTGCTTTAATCTATCATAGTCCCCCCACAAATACATTTCATCATAATCGTTATGATAATTAAATTTAATGTTCTTATTATTTGCCAATATCGAAAATGATTCATAAATATCATCTAATAACATTACCATATCAAAAATCTCTTTATTTACCTTTATTTTACTATAATCCATGAAATCAGTAATAACATTTAAACTTCGATCTATCTCTGATTTAATAATTCCAATATATTTTCTACTCTTATCGATATTATCTAAATTTATCATATCTAAGTAACCTTTACATACTGCAATCGGATTTTTAATCTCGTGCGTAAGTTTAAATAATGAATCTCTAAGTTTATTTTCTTCTTTAACTTTACTGACCATTTGATATAAATTACTAACATTATCAGCTAATTTAAATAAATATAGACAAAAGAAAGTTAGTAAATAGACACATAGTATATATGCAAATATATTTATCAGTTTATCAATATCATTATCAGTACTCATAAAGTATTCAAAAGATATGAAAAAGCCCTGAATTATAGCACTAATTTTAAAATATAAATAACGAAATTCCTTTCTTCTACATAAAAGCATATAAGTAATAAAGTAACTTACATATTTAAATATAGCTATATAGATATTGACATCGTATTTAAAATAACTTACTAAAATAATTATTATCGATATAATTACCCCAAATAATCCTTCTTTTTTAAAGTAACATATAAGTACTGGTATATTACAAAATATTAGTAATGCTCGGCAATTTATATTAAAATAAAATGATAAATAAACCGACGTAAGCATAGTAATAACAAAAATAATTTTCTCTATACGACGATTACTAAATATGTTATAGCAACTGAATACCAAGTACATCATAATGGGAAAGATAATCAGTATCATATTTAAAATAATTTTATCCATAATATCACCATCTACATTATAAGTTATCGATGATGTCAAATTTTGTCGAATTATGTCGTAAAATAATTATTTTGTAGATTTTTGTAACTAAAAACACATAAGTAGATACTTACATGTTCTTAATTACACTCCTAACTCACTATTTTTCATTTTTAAGATTGTCTTTCTAAAGAAATCGACCGGTATGACAAGTAAGGAAAACATAAACATTATCATAAATTCCCGTATACTTAAACCATTTGTTCTAAACATTTCACCACCATAATATATTAAATATACTTGCATGAGAAAGACAAAAGTAATTACTCCCATAAATACTTTATTTTTAGTAATATTAGCCAAAATATTTAATCTGTGCGTTCGTGCGGAAAAACTATTCAAGATACTTATAAAGATTATCAAGCCAAAGAAAGCTGTCAACATATCCGTTCCAAAAATACCATTGGTAAACTTACTTTTCAAGAAAAATATACATAATGATGCTGAAAATAATCCAGTTACAATTATTTGATTTAACATATAATGATTGATAATATTTTCTTCTTTCTTTTTTGGTAATTCTTGCATATATTCTTTCAAAGCTGGTTCGTATGAAAAAGCAAAGCCCGATAAAGTATCCATGATCATATTGATCCATAGCATTTGAATGACCGTAATCGGTACCGGAATGCCAATGAATGGCCCAATAATTGAAACACAAAGACTACAAAAATTGATTGTAAGTTGACAGATAATAAATTTTCTAATACTTTTAAATATCGTTCTTCCATAGAGAATAGCATTGGTAATCGAATAAAAATTATCATCTAGAATGACGATATCGGAAGCCTCTTTGGCAACCTCGGTTCCACTTCCCATAGCAAAACCGACATCGGCTTTTTTTAGGGCTAAAGCATCATTGACGCCATCGCCTGTCATGCCAACGACCAAATTCATCTCTTTAGCAATATTAACCAATCTACTTTTATCCTGGGGCATGGCCCTAGCAATAACTTTGATATTAGGAAATATTTGCATAATATCTTCATCTGTCATCATATCGAGTTTATCGTGAGTGATGATGATATCTTCTTCATCATCGATCAAGCCAATTTCTTGGGCTATTCCAACCGCCGTTTCTTTATTATCCCCCGTAATCATTATCGTATGTATACCTGCTTGTTTTACCAAATTGATACCTTGAATGACATTTTCTCTTACTTCATCTTTTAAAAGGACAAACCCAAGTAAAGACATATTGTTAGTTGTCTCTCTATCAATATTTATAGCCAAGGTAAGAATTCTTATCTTCGCCGCTGATATTTTTTTAAGTATATCCTCCAGTTCCTTACTATCATTAAATATATGTTTATTTCCTTTTTCATCGTAATAACTATTGCACATTTTTTTAACCACTTCATATGCACCCTTAATCAAATTGACCGTATGTCCCTGATACTTAATCTTCGTATACATATATTTATTTTGAGAATCAAATGGTTCTTTTTTTATCAATGTATAATCAGGATTGTATTCTTTGATATAATCTAGAATAGCTCGATCGGTAATATTGCCCCCAACTATTTTATTATTTTCTTTATCATAGATACTCTCATTGTTGATACCCATATTTAAATTAAATAATTCTTTTACCTGCCTATTCATCGACTTATAATCGACTTCCTTACCATTGCCAGTTAAAAAACCGATAACTTCTAGTTTACCTCTAGTAATAGTCCCCGTTTTATCAGTAAATAAAACATTGATATTTCCCGCTGTCTCTATGCCAATTAGTTTTCTAACCAAAACATTATTTTTGAGCATACGTTTCATATTGGATGAAAGAACTAAAGTAATCATTACTGGTAATCCTTCAGGAACCGAGACGATAATAATACTTACACACAAAGTTAAAGCCTCTAAAATATAACCAAATAGTAGTCTTCCATTGCTTAAAGTAGTCATTATCAATTGACTATTAAAATTGTTGCTAATAACAATCATATAGAACAAGTATGAAAAACCTACCAAAAGGGAACAGACATAACCAATTTTACTTATTCCATTAGCCAACTTGGACAGTCTTAATTTAAGTGGTGAAGTACTATCGTTCTCTTGCAATTCCCCTAACATCTTACCATAAAAGGTATTATCGCCGACACTTCTTACAAGCATTGTTGCCTCGCCCGAATATACGACCGTTCCTTTGTATACTTGGGGTTCATTTAAGAAATTTTTATATACCTCCTTACTTTCACCATTTAGCATCGACTCATCGACCGAGATACTTCCCGAAATGATTAAACCATCGGCCGGAATTTTATCTCCCGAAGTCAAGATTACCAAATCATCGACGACAATTTCATCGATAGGAATTGACATAACTTGTCCATCACGCTTTACTTTTACATTTATTTTAGATGATTCTTCCGTCAGCCTATTGAAAGCTTTCATCGAACCATATTCAGAAATACTCGAAATCAAAGAGGCAACCATAATCGATATCACTATTCCAACTGTTTCATACCAATCAAAATCTTTTATCAAAAAGACTAATTTAATCCCTAAAGCAATCAAAAGTATTTTGATAATCGGATCTGAAAAAGTTTCTAACAATAACTTAAAAAAAGAATCTCGTTTCTTCTTGGTAAAAACATTTCTTCCATATTTTTCTCTACGCTTAACTACTTCTTCACTGGTTAGACCATTATTACTCATATATACCTCCTCAATAAAAAATATTAAGGGGCAATAAAAAAAGAACTATATCTATTAGACATAATTCTTACTTATCTTCAAATATTTTTCCAATCCCTCTAGCAAACAATGTCGCACAAGTTTTTCTCGAAGGTTGTTTATACATATCTTCATAAACATTAGCCTCACCTAGTAAATCCTTATCATAGGGAGCCTCTTCGATCATACTGAAGTAATTTTTAAGTATTTCCTTTGCTTCATCGATCGTTTTTCCTATCAACATATTGCTCAATATCGATGTACTAGATATCGCAATAACGCAGGCTTCTCCCTCAAATTTTATATCGCTAATTTTATCATCATCCAACTTTACATAGATATTGATATTATCGATACAACTTTGATTGTTGCTATTGATTACGATATAATCATCTACCTTATCAGGAATTCCTCTGTTTTTAGCATCACTATAATTATCTAAAATAATGCTACGTTTCATTTCATTATCCATTAGAGTATTTCCTCCCAAATATGTTTACTATTCTTAAGTACATTTATTAGTAAATCGATTTCTTCTTTAGTATTATAAAAACTTAAACTAATTCTTACCGTATTCGCCACATTAAAGACATCTTTGGTCATCTTGGCACAATGATTTCCCGCTCTAACACAGATATTGTATTTATCTAAATAGATGGCTGCATCTTGACTAAATACCTTATCAATATTGAAAGCAATAATCGCTGCTTCATTATTTTTATTATATATCTCGATAAAATCCAATTCACCAAGTCTATCTACCAAGTATTTTCGAAGGCCTTTCTCATATTCACTTATCTTATCGATACCGATACGATCAACATATTTAATTGCTTCTGCTAAACCAAGTACGCCCTCAATATTTGGAGTACCGGCTTCTAATTTATCTGGTAAATCTTTAAGTTCAACATAACCATCTTTATCAAATATGGCATTCATACCGCCACCATATTCAGTCGGTTTAAGTTCCTTAAGTTTATCAAATTTACCATATAGAACCCCAATTCCCGTAGGTCCATATATCTTGTGACCCGAAAAAGCTAGAAAATCGATATCCATATCCTTTACATCGACTTTCGTATGGGCAATACTTTGCGCTGCATCGACAACGATATCTATTTCTTTTTGGTGACATACTTTAGATATTTCTTTAATTTTCCTAATATCGCCAATAACATTGGTAATGTGAGCTAGCGATACCACTTTAGTCCTCGCTGTAATTACCCTTTCTAAATTAGCAAGCGTAACCTCATTGTTTTCATTTAATGGAATATATTTAATTATTATTCCTATTTCCTTTGCTAACATAAACCAAGGCAAGACATTTGAAGCATGTTCCGTTTCGGTAATCAATACTTCATCTCCCCTATTTAAATGATATTTATAGTAACCAAAAACAATCTTATTAAGGGAATCGGTCGTTCCTGCCGTAAAGATAATCTCACTCGGATGACTTGCACTAATAAATTTACGAATAATTTCTCTACACTCTTCATACATATCGGAAACTTTTAAACTATTCTTATAATCTCCCCTATGTATACTGGAAGTGTACAAATTATAATAATCGATAATCTTATCTCTAACTACATCAGGCTTTAATGTTGTTGCCCCATTATCAAAATAGACCATATTACTATCTTTTAAAATTGTAAAATCTTCTCTATTCACATAATCACCTCCAATACATATCGATAATTTTCATTATCTTCATACGTGTATCTACATCTACTTCCATATTTGACATAATATAACCCCTAATCAAAAGTTTTAAAGTATCATTATAACTAAGTCCTTTACTCATCAAATAAAAGATATCATCTTTATTAAATGAACCAATAATAGAACCATGTTTAGCTGACACATCATCTAAATCGATATACATATTAGGACTAATCGATGCATCGCATTCTCCCATCGTAACTATTCTCGTATTTTGATCCAAGACTGATTTTAATGAATCCTTTTTAACATTACTATTGATAATAAATTTAAGCATACTGTTCTTAAAAGCCAATGATCGATTTTGAATATTACTTATTGTTTCCTTACACTTATGATTGACATTTATCGTATATTGCTCTTCTTCTTTACAAATATTAGCCAAATGATAATCTACTTTAGCTAGTTCTTTACATAAATCGATCGTAATATTTTCAAAAACCCTTTTGTTATTATAAAATTTAACTACCTTAAGTTCCCCATTATTGACAACATATTTATTGTTAATATCTAGTTCATTGTCAAAACTAGTTTCGATTAACTTAACTGAATTATTGATAACAAAAGTAATTTTATAACTACCACTTGTCTCATATTCTAAAAGATATTCACCACTTTGTTTAAAAGTTATTACATTATTATCGATATCAATCGTATCACTATCACTACTTATCTTATTATTAGCTACTAATATTTTATTCATGATTATTGTCTCCAAGTATAGTATTTGACTTAATTATATAATCATTATAACCATTTTTCTCTATTTCTTTAGCTAATTTATAACTACCCGTAGAGACAATTCTACCATCCATAACTACATGAACATAATCTGGTTTAATATAATCTAATATCTTTGTCATATGTGTAATAATAAGAATTGCTGTATCGGAATTTTCCTTCTTATATTTAAGTATATTTGATGAAACTATTTTCAAACTATCGACATCCAAGCCCGAATCGAGTTCATCTAAAATTATAAACTTTGGTTTAAATAATTTTATTTGAAGCACTTCATTTTTCTTCTTTTCTCCACCAGAAAACCCAACATTTAAAGAACGATGAATTAAATTCTTATCCATTTTTAAATCATCGGTTGCTTCTTCACAACGCTTTATAAAATCATATAATCCAACTTTTTTACCTTCATGACTAGATATAGCAGTTCGCAAAAAATCTTGATTACTAACCCCATCTATTTCCAATGGACTTTGCATGGCTAAAAAGATACCTAACCTACTTCTAGCATCAACTGGCATCTTAGTAATATCTTCGCTATTGAACAATATTTTACCACTAGTTACTTTATATCTATCATCGCCCATAATAACTCTCGATAATGTCGACTTGCCAACACCATTAGGTCCCATAATTACATGAATACTTCCAGCTGATATTTCTAAATTAAATTTTTTTAATACTTCTTTGTCTTCAATTGATACATTTAAATTATTAATAGTCAACATAACTCATCACCAACATAGATTATACCAAAAAATCCCTTAAAATAAAAGACAATTCTTAATAAGAACTATCTCATCTATTTACATACCACGTATTACCAATATTACAACTATCACTATATGGTGTTGGATTAGGCATATCGATAGAAGTAAGAATTGGCATCTTAAAGGATGTACCAAACAACATACAATTTCCAGGTGTCAGAATCTTAATTTTCGAAATTGCCGTATCACTTATTCCTGGCATTATTTCTTCAACATAATTCATATCCGCATGATTAAATATTTTAAATATTGCAAAATTTGAACATTGACTGACAGCTGTTTCACTAATTTCAGATGGTCTCTGACTAATTATTCCTAACAAAATGCCATATTTTCTACCTTCTTTGGCGATACGTTCAAAAATATTATATCCCAGTATTTTCGTATCGATATCATTTTGAATATATCTATGAGCTTCTTCCAATATTACATGGAATGCCATTTCAGCTCTATTAGGAAGCATTGCTACATAATCAAAGATAATCTTAGAATAAATCTTAACAAGCACTTTTGCAAATCTATCATCGACATAATTGATATTGAAGTTTATTATTTGATATTTTGTATTATTATCTCGATATAATAAATATCTTAAATAATCATTTTTATTCATATACCTATCGCAATTAAAATAATTACCATAATCACTATTTATTAACGTATTTAACCTTACCTTAAGTACATTTGCATAATCAAATACTTTATTACTACTAAAGATTCCTTCACTTATTAGAGCAAACTCTAAAGCTGTATAAAAATCTTTAATCGTATACATATAACTACCATCAGGTAATGTCAATTCAAATTCATTTGTACAGAATTGTTCTAAATAACTAATAACTATTTCGATATCGGCAAATTTACCCGTATCATCGATTGTAATACATTGCCTGATGCTTCGCGTCCATCCACCCTTAGTTAAATTTATATCCATATTGATTTCAGGAGTGTTAAATTTAGTAAGAATTGTAATCAATTTATTTCTAATCTCATTATGACCAGTCCCTGAAAAAATTAAGTCAAGAATGCTTCTAGCAAGAATGTCATTTTTTTGCTTAGTCGTATCTTCGCCACTATTACAAAAGTATACGACCAATTTTAATGCCTTTTCGATGATAGGTATCTGTCTTAAATCATCGGCATCCAAAAGTAAACATAAGTCATCAACTGTCAAAAACCAAAACGGAATAAATATTTTTTCATATTTACTTTCTTTCAAATTAGAAGTAAAAACCCTATAATGCAAATTGTTATTTACCTTACCAATATCATCGAATGCCTGTTGATATTCTCCATATGCATCGAATAAAAATATATTGGAGTTTAGAGGTAATCTTCTAGCATCATAAAATATTCCCTGTAATAATCTAGCAACAAAGTAGCTTTTACCACTACCCGTATTCCCAAATACGGCAAAATGTCCAGAAAAAAATGCATCGGCATTCAAATATACAGGATAATTTCGATATACATAAGAATTACCTAATCTGATCAAATCAGCTGTATTGCTAACGCCATATATTAAATTTATTTCTTTATTAGTTGTAAGCCTACACTCACTACCAAATGGCGGTATACTTAAATTACCAGGAACAAAATTACCATTCAATATTTCACCAATTAAATCAACTTCCATTGTCATTGCTGAAATAGCAGTAATTTCGCCAATATATCTGTTTCCAAATGTCACATTTTTACCAACTAAATTATCAATTTGATATATATTGATACCCAAATTAACATATACTGTACCATTTTTGATACTGACAATCTTCCCTAACATATTCTTTTCTCCTAGTATAATCATATCATCAATAAAGTTTTTTTTCAAGCAAAAAGATAAACCTAACAAAAGAAAAAAAGCGAATCTTTCATCGCTTATCTCTCAATATATGGCGCCTGATGTAGGACTCGAACCTACGACCTATCGGTTAACAGCCGAGTGCTCTACCGACTGAGCTAATCAGGCATCATTTCGGATTGCTAATTCATTATATAATAAAATAATCAAAATAGCAACCCTTTTTTTATTTTTTTCTTTATTTTTTATATATCTTCTTAAAAACTTCATATGTATCATTAGCCCCCATATAAGGGATATCATGCTGTTTTTGATAATATGCTAAACTATATACTAGCTCCTTAATAAATTCATGCTGCTTATAATCAAATGATAGCTCACCTCTATATCCAACTAGATGATTGTAATTAGATGCTTTATAGTGATCACCATATTTACTAGTTTTCCAAGTAACTGGATTATTTGTAGGATATTTGTCTAAATAGGCATGGTTATTGTAGCTAATAATAATATTTTTCTTCTTTTTATCTAGATATTCTACTTCATCTTCTTTACCAATTACTAATCTAGGGAGTTCTACCAAATAATCCCCAAATTTATTTTCCCACCAATCATATTCTATTATTCTTTTAGCCACACAATCTTCTTTATCATATTTCTCAAACAACATGCAAATCAATCTACCTATTTCATCAACATTCAAAACTGAATAGTCATACAATACATGTTTCTCATTAAGACTAACATTAGGAATATCAGTAAGCAAAGCATAGTCTTCTCTATCAGCAGTAAAATACTCATTATAATACTCTTCCTTTAATTTCTTCAATGCAATCTTTTTTCTATTTAATTCTTTTATTTCCTCTTCCAATGTTATAATATCATTTCTTTTATCCATTAAACTATTACCCATATCTCTTCCCCACTTCGTAAAAAATATTATAATGGTTTAGAAATAAGAAGTCAATAAATATTCCACAATTATTATATTCATTTAATAAATTATTATTCAACAATAACAATATCCATTTTTATTATTAAGCCGTTCTTTTCCACATATAGACAGTGATGTATGGTTGGAGGTTGTTGTGAGCTCCATCACCACCAGTAGCTCTAGCAATAAGAGAATAGTTGACATTATTGGCATTTATAAGATCTGGTCTAAATATAAAATTTGCGGCAGTCGTCGTTTGGGTATTGTTAAATTCAATTCCGATGTGATGAAAATAACTTTCATCACCTTGTGGAAAAGACTCGATATCGTGGCTATGGCTAGGCATTTCGTCCACTGTCAATGTATGTGTCTTTTCGCCACCAGTTTCCTCTACCGTATCAAATTCGGTTTGAGATATATCGACACCTACCAATGTTTTACCAGTACCGAATGCTTCCCAGGTTCCGCCAAATAAGGTGCTGGGATTAGTGCTATCGATACTCGTATAGATACTTCCTACGGGATATATTTCATCAGGAACTTTTGCTTCTAAAGCAGACAATCTAGCCAATATATCCGTATAATTAGTGGCCGCACTATACACTTCATCTAATGCATCTTGAACATTATTTGAGTTTAATCCACTCGTCGTATTATCATAACCGACTATATTAGATTGATACATTGTCGTAGCGGCATAGGTGGCTCCACTGGCTATTACTATTGTAATAAATACAATCAATATTAACTTCGCATTTTCCTTCCATATTTTCTTCATATAATCACCATTTTGTCCTTAAGTATTTTACTTAAGAACTTTTATAATCTCCGTAGATGCTTATAAATAAAGGCTTTATCAAAAATACGAAGAAAATTTGGCACAAAATTTTTTTTCAAAAATTACCACCATTTTTATTGCACATTTCCTTATTTTATGGTATTATTTTAATAGAAATGATAGTCCTCAAGTAAAATACTTAAGGACTATGCAACCTATAGTTGACATAATAAAAAAGAGTTAATGATGATTGATTAAATCATTTTTTTAACTCTTTTTAATATTTCTATTAAAGATGAACTCTAGTGCCTACCTTTTTACCATTAACAATATCGATTAAAGCATTCTCATCATCGATACTTGTTACTACAATTTCAATATTATTTTCCTTACATATCTCTATTGCTGATAAATCCATAACACCTAGTGCCTTTTGCAATACTTCATCAAAAGTAATTTCATCATACATCTTCGCATCGGCATATTCATTCGGATCCTTATCATATACTCCATCGACATTTGTTAGTTTTATAATCAGATCGGCAGATACATCTTTAGCCCTGAGCGCAGCACCCGTATCAGTGGAAAAAAATGGTTTACCCGTTCCACCACCGAAAATGATGATTTTTCCTTCAGTAAAGGCTTCGTTTATTTTAGCAACATCTACTTTATCGATAAATGATACCTCCAACCCGCTTTGATTATAAACTTCACAACCCAGTTTTAAAAAGACATCCTTTAAGGCAAGACTATTCATAATCGTAGCCATCATACCAATATAATCAGCACATTCGCGGTCCATTTCCTTCGCATCTCTACCACGCATAAAATTGCCACCGCCAGAAACAATAGCCACATTTATTCCCCTATCGTGAATTTCCTTTATTCTTTCACAAACACTTCTCATATATGGAAAATCAAATCCATGTCCATAACTTCCAGCCAAAGATTCTCCCGATAATTTAATCAATACTGTCTTCAAACATAACACTCCCTTTCAGAAAAAGACATAGTAAAACTATATCTTCAAATATTTCCTAACTGCTCGGTAACTACCAAACATACCTACAAGTAAACCGATTACTAGTAAGATTGCTGAACCATATAAAATAAATGGATAAGGTTCAACTAATTTACCTAAAGATGACGAAAACAATTCACCATCTAAAAAATTATAAAGTGATTTGTACCCATAGCACATAATAACTATTGGAATAATTGAACCAATTAAACCGATAAATGAACCTTCGATGATAAATGGTACCCTAATAGCAACATTCGAAGCCCCCACCAATCTCATGATTTCAATCTCCGTTTTTCTAGAGAATATGGCTAATTTAATCGTATTGGCAATCAAGAAAGCCGTAACCAAAACTAGTGCAATTACTCCGCCTATACATACCTTTTCAATAACGCCAAATATCGTAATTACTGATTCAATATATTCTTCACCATAGTTAACCGAAGATATATTATCTATTTTTTTAATTTTCTTGGCCGTTTCACCAATCAAATCGATATCTTTTACTTTAACTTCGTAACTATCTAAAAGAGGATTTGTCTCATCGGTCCAACTATCTACGATTAAAGCAAAGCGCGGATCTAATTCTTTTGTTTCTTTGGCATAATCTTTCTTAGATTTAAAAGTTATTTCTTCTATATTATCTAATCTTTCAATCTCACTTTGAACTTCCTTAACTTCTTCCTCTGTCGCTTCGCTCTTCAAAAACACAACAATCGAAATATTACTGCTGACATGTTTTGTCATTTCTTCGACATTATAAGATAACACAATGGATAACGCTACGACAATTAAGGTAATTGTTATACATGAAATTGAAGCCAAAGACAACGAAAAATTTCTTATTACACTCTTACCAGCATCACGAAAATATCTATTTATACTTCTAAAGAACTTCATAATACTTACCTCTTTCATAATCCTGGACGATTTTACCTTCATGTAATACGACAACTCGTTTCTTCATCGCATTGACAATATCTCTATTGTGGGTCGTCATAATGATAGTTGTTCCCATTTTATTTATATCTTCCAATACTTTCATAATTCCCATACTGGTATCAGGGTCCAAATTACCGGTTGGTTCATCACAGATAAGCAATTTCGGATTGTTGACGATTGCTCTGGCAATAACTACTCTCTGCTGTTCACCACCAGAAAGCTGATCTGGATATACCCTTGCCTTGTTCTTAAGTCCAACTAATTCGAGAACTTCCATTACACGGCGATATACTTTTCGTTTATCATAATTGAAAACTTCCATTGCAAAAGCAACATTCTCATAAACTGTAAGTCTAGGTAATAACTTAAAATCCTGGAATACTACACCTAGTTTTCTTCTTAAAATATATACTTTTCTATCCTTAAGTTTAGCAACATTTATCCCACCTATCATGATAGAGCCCCTATCTGGCTTTTCTTCACGATAGAGCATTTTGATAAGTGATGACTTACCAGAGCCACTAGCACCGATAACAAAAACAAATTCCCCTTTAGATATCGTCAAATCGACATCATACAAAGCGACTGTTCCTGTTTTATATGTTTTTTGTACATCTGTAATTCTTATTAAATCCATAAACTTCACATACCTTTACCAAATATCATTATATCAAATTTTTATCTATCATTAAACATCTTTATCATAATTTACATATTTTTACATTTTTTCCTTGCACTAGATTCGTAGGCATCGACAATCAAGAAGAAAGATTTCGGATCGATTTCTCTTACTAATTCCTTTAAAGAAACATAATCTCGCGTAGATATAACACTCATAAGCATCTTTTTCCTTTTATTCGTATATCCCCCTCTAGCATTTATGATTGTCATATCGTAATTAAGTTTATTAGTAACACATTCTTGAACTTCTAAAGGCTTTTCCGTCACAATATAAAACACTTTATTATCGGATATCCCTATCGTTATTTTATCGACCATATAAGATGAAACCAATAATGAAATAATCGCATATATTGCCTTTTCTAATCCGAAGAAAAATCCTCCTAAAGAAATTAAAACTATGTTGATAATGTTATTAGCTGTTCCAATACTTACATGAAAATACTTGTGAAAGACATCGTATATCGAATAAAATCCCCCAGGACTATAACCACTATTTCTAATAAGTCCATTAGCAAATCCCGATAATCCACCACCGATGACCATAGCTAAAAATAATGAGGTATCTTCCAAATCAACTATATCTGATAAATATAGCGAACCTTTGACAAATACTGGATATAAAAAAGTAATTGCCAACATCTTTACCGCATAATCCCAGCCAAAAAAGATAAGTCCTATAATTAAACATATTAAATTTACTACAAAAATGATTAACGAAATATCGACACTTATAAAATTAGCGAGTAAAATGGCTAACCCATTACCACCACCAGTTACGATATTGTATCTTTGATAAAATAAATTGAAAGCAAAGGCCGATATTGTCACTCCACAAATAAATGTCCAAAGATTTTTCATAAAATTCTTCTTATTTAAATCAAATAAGAATCTATTGATATCAAAACTATTCATAGGCTTCATCCTTACTACTTACTTCATAAGAGTCACATACCAAGTAAAAAATATTCTTATCTATCTCGTATAATCCTTCTTTTACTAAAAAATACATTCTAGTAGGTACCACTGCTAATATCAACGTTTCTTTGTTATTTGAATACCCACCATGTGCTTCGATAATCGTACTACCTACTCCCTCTAATGAAGTTAAAAAGTCTCTTACTAAATCATCCTTATTTTTAGGAACCACAATATAAAAAGCTTTGCTATCGGATATTCCAATCAATATCTTATCGGTAAAAATTGATATTAAATAAGCAACGACAATCGCATACATTACTGTCTTCCAATTGAAAACAACCTTACCAAAGGCAATAATCATAATATTGATAAACATCATCGCATTTCCCATCGATACTTTGGAATACTTAACCACTAAATTACCGATGATATCGGTGCCACCAGTTCCATATCCACTCTTATAAATAAAACCTGATCCAACACCGCAAAGTACACCACCAATGACCGCAATTACAATCATTTCGATGTTTCCTAAATTGATTAAATCGGTTATTTTAGCAGTAAAACTTACAAATATCGGATATAACAAAGAACCGATAATCTGATTTTTTGTCTCACCAATCCCCAAAAGGAAATAACTAATTATTAGTAAAACAATATTGGCAATCATAATAAATATTGAAGGTGGTATACCAAATTCAGCTAAAACAATCGATATTCCACTGACACCAAAACAAACAATATTATACCTAAGAAAGAATAGATTAAAGGCAAAAGCCACGATTAAACAACCGGCTATTAACATTGCATATCTTTTAAATAAATTTCTTTTATTTACTCTTTCGATTATCTCGTTGATTCTCTTTTCCCTAAATTTCTTAAGCAATATCATAATTACCTCCTTATATTCTTTTCTAACATTTCTCCAATTTCCCCATCTAAAATACCATCTACATTGCTCGTTTCATATCCACTATCGTTATCTTTAACCAATGTATATGGACACATTACATAACTTCTTTTACCACTACCAAAGCCAATTGTCATCATATC
>CAZEVZ010000017.1:0-19166 GCA_964514935.1 uncultured Muribaculaceae bacterium | reverse complement strand
AATCATAAAAAAAGAGTGTTATTCAAAAATAACACCCTTTTGTCAACAAACTGAACTACTTTTGTAGTTAATTTTTCCATTCGACCATCCATTTATCATATATTGAAGCATTGGCACTTTGTGGTTCTGGATTAGGCATCTGCATCTTGACAATCATTGGAATTCTCATCATTCTTCCAAAGGCCACACACGTACCAGATTGCAGTGATTTCTGCTTTTCGATAACATCAGATGATATATTAGGTACCATTTTTCTAATATATTCCAAATCCGTCGGATGATTTAATTTAAATATTATAAAATTAGAACATTGTGATAAAACCGTTTCTGATAATTCGGTAGGTCTTTGAGTAATCAAGTTCATAATAACTCCAAATTTTCTACCCTCTTTGGCGATTCTTTCAAAAATATTATAGCCGAGAATATCGATATCATTATCTTTTTGCACATATCGATGTGCTTCTTCCAACATGATATTTATCGGCATAGCTCCACGTGGTTGCAATCTCTTTGCAAATTTAAATAATATTCGTGAAATAATCTTAACCATACTTTTTGCCAGTCTATCATCAACTTCTTCAAGAACAAAATTTACTATCTGTACCCTTCCATTATTTTGGGTCAATAATAATGAATTTATATATTGTTCGACAGAAATGAAATTAGGTACTTCAAAAAATTGTTTATTTGAACTATTGTTTATCGCATGTAATTTAACTTTTAAAGCAATTGCTTCACTGTAAGATTTATCATTTAAAAGCAATCCTTCACTAATCAAAGTAAAGTTTAAGGCTACTTCCAATTGATCTAAAGTAAAATATAATGGTTCGTATTCTTCTTTCCACTGGGTATTATTATCGATAAAACTCTGAATATACTTGGTTACCAAGATTCTCTCTACAAATTCCCCATGATTATCGATATCAAAACATTTTCTAAATTCACGCGTATATCCAATTCCTGGTACTTCTGCATCCAAATTTAATTCGTTTGTATAACAATCAGTAAGAATATTGAATATCTGATCTCTAATTTTAGCAGCCACTTGATTTGAATATAGTACCGAAATAATTGCTTTGGCAATTAAATGATTTTTATATTTTATTGATTCTTCATCATTTTTGGCAAATATTGATACATAGCAAAGCATTTTTTCAATAATATTTATTTGAAAATATTCGGTTACATCCAATAGATTAGCATAATCATCGACATCCATTATCCATAATGGAATTTTAATTGGATTCCCACTCGTATCATCTTTATCCGTCGTATATAATTTATAATTAAAATTGTTATTAACTTTATTTATTTCCTTAAAAGCCGCATCGTATTCACTCGTATTATTGAAGATAAAAATATTGGAATTAAAAGGAATTTTATCCTTCATATTAAAGAAATTTTGAATGATTCGAGCTACTCCACAAGTCTTACCAGAACCAGTATTACCAAAAATAGCCATATGGTTACTGAACATTTCATTGATATTTACTTTTATTGGATAATTATTATAAAGAGGACTTGTCCCTAAAATCATCGTTTTTGAATCATTATCACCAACTAATTCTCCCAACTCCTGACTGTTAATAATTCTTATTTTGGCATTTAAAGTTGGTCTTCGAATTATACCACTAAAAAACTTACCATTTATAAATTCACCAAGAAAAGAAATTTTTACTTCATCGTCGATCACTTCATCAATCTCTCCAAGAATTTTCTTATCTGTGTCTTCTAAAATGACATTATAATTGAGAATATCGTCATTGACATTGCTTGAAATTTTTACAATCGCATAATTTTTTGTTATTGATAATATTTTCTCAAACATAAATATCCCTCTTATCCTTTTATAACATTATATCAAAAAAAAATGTAAAAAAAAAGCAAAATTTACTCTATTTAAATAAAATTAGTTGACATAACCAAACAATTTCTATATAATAAAGAAGATTTTATTTTGGAGGTGTTAATTTATGAAGAGAACTTATCAACCAAATAACCGAAAAAGAGCTAAAAAGCATGGTTTTTTTGCTAGAATGAAAAGCAATGTTATAAACAAAAGAAGAGCTAAAAAAAGAAAAAAATTAAGCGCATAGCCACCGATAGTGGTTTTTTGTTTATTGTCAAAATAAGGAAATGATCGATTATGAATAAAGATAAAATAATTAAAAAAAGTGAAACTTATTCAAAAATAATTAGTGAAAGCAATTCCCAAAAAAATAAATTTTTCAGTATCTATTTTGAAAAAAGTAATGAACTTAATAAGTATGGTATAACAATTCCTAAAAAAATTGGTAAGGCTCACATAAGAAATAAATTAAAAAGACAGTTGAAAAATATCATTATTACCAATGAATTTGTTATTCCAAAACAATTTAATTATGTTATAATTATAAAAGAAGCCACCTTATCATTGAAATATAATCAAATGGCTGAAGAATTATTAAAATTATTAAAGAAAGTAGGATAATAAATGAAAAATAATAAAAAAATATTTGTCTTATTACTTTGTTTATTTTTATTGACCGGTTGTACAAAACTATTGAAAGATGATGAAAATAAAATTGTCAAGAATGAAGAAACTGGTAGTACCATCACCGAAAATATTATTTGTAAACCTACCAATGAAACAACAATTGAAATATATCAAGACCATGGTGTCAACATAGATAACTTACCAACCTGTAGTAAATTTAATCCAATTGGTAATTACGAAGGTTTATGGACGAGTTTATTTGTTAAACCACTTGCTTGGGTCATCATCAAAATTGGTCTTTTACTTAAAAATTATGGTTTAGCCTTGATTGTTACCTGTCTAATTATCAGATTGATTTTATTTCCTTTTACTAGAAAGACAGCGATGCAATCTGAACTCATGAAACAAGCCCAACCAGAAATGGCCAAAATTGAAAAAAAATATGAGAATAAAACAAGTACTGAAGATCAAAATCGTAAAGCCCAAGAAATGATGATGGTCTATCAAAAATATAAGATTAACCCCGTTTCTGGATGTCTTTTAGCATTTATTCAGTTACCATTATTATTAGCATTCTATGAAGCAATTCAAAGAACTCCTGCCATTTTTGAAGATAAATTTTTGTTTTTTGAATTAGGTAAAACTCCTTGGAATGCCATAATCAGTGGCGAATATATCTATATTGTTCTAGTTGTTCTAATCTTCGTTGCCACTTTATTCTCATTTAGAAAGACCTTAAAAGATCAAAGTGCCGCTGCTACTGGAATGGATATGCGATATACCTTATACTTCATGTTAGCTATAATAACATATAGTTCATTCACAATAGCGAGTGCGGTAGGTATCTATTGGATAACATCGAATGTATTTACAATTATTCAAAATTTAATGGTTGAAAGAAAGAAGGTAAAATAGATGAAAAAATATGAATTTGATGGAAAGACCAAAGAAGAAGCTATCGAAAAAGCATTAACCGAATTAGGTGTTGCTGAAAAAAATTTGATTGTTAATGTCTTGGAAGAAAAGAATACCCTACTTAAAAAGAATGTGAAAATAGAAGTTATAAACTACAACGATTTAGTTGATTTCATTAAAGAAAATATCATTGAAATAACTAAATTGATGGGAATGACAGTTAATTTGGAAGTAAGAAGAAGAGATGACAATATAACAATTAAATTATTTTCAGATCATAATGCCGTTTTAATTGGTCGTAATGGATCTACTATCGAAGCACTTCAAACAATTATTAGACAAATGGTTCACAACGAAACTAAAAATTTTATTGGCGTTATCCTAGATGTTGAAAATTATAAAGATAAACGTATTAAAAATCTTGAATATTTAGCTAAAAAGGTCGCCAAAGAAGTAAAAGAAACTAAAGTAGAAACTAAATTAGATTCAATGAATTCTTATGAAAGAAGAATTGTTCACAGTGTTCTTTCAGATAATAAATATGTCTATACTGAATCTGTTGGCGAAGAACCAAATAGATGTGTAGTTGTAAAACCAAAAGAACAGTAGAATAAAATTAAGTAAAAAGATATGAAATAAATATCTTTTTTTCTATTTATGTGCTAAAATATTGACTGAATTGTGAGGTGTTTTATGGAAGATACAATTGCTGCTATCTCAACGGCTTTAGGAGTCGGAGCAATTTCTATTATTAGAGTGAGTGGAAATGAAGCAATAAATATTGTAAATAAAGTATTTGATAAAGATATTACCACGGCTAAAAGTCATACGATTCATTATGGTCACATCATAGAAAATAATGAAATTATCGATGAAGTATTGGTTAGTGTCATGCTAGCTCCTCGTACTTTTACAACGGAAAATGTCGTTGAAATAAACTGCCATGGTGGAATTAACGCAACCAATAAAGTGTTATCATTAGTTTTATCCAATGGTGCCAGATTAGCAGAACCAGGCGAGTTTACCAAAAGAGCCTTCTTAAATGGTCGTATCGATTTAACTGAAGCCGAAGGCATTATGAATCTAATCGAATCAGAAACCGATACCGCTAGAGAAATGGCTATAAAACAATTGACGGGAACCGTTTCAAATCTTATCTCTGCATTGCGAAAAGATTTAATTGATATTATAAGTAATATCGAAGTAAATATTGATTATCCTGAATATGAAGATATTGAAATTTTGACCAATGATAAAATTTTTCCAGCAATCATCACCATTCAAGACAAATTAAAAACAATAATTAAAAATGCCCAAAATGGTAAATTGATCAATTCTGGTATCAAAATTGGAATTATTGGTAAACCAAATGTTGGAAAAAGTAGCCTTTTAAATAATTTACTCGAAGAAAATAAGGCCATTGTCACTGATATCGAAGGAACAACCAGAGATATTGTCGAAGGAAAATTTATTTTAAATGGTATCGTGTGCCATATTATCGATACAGCCGGTATCAGAGATACTGATAACATCGTTGAAAAAATTGGGGTCAATAAAAGTCTAGAAATAATCGACCAAGCTGATTTAATTATTTTTATGTTAAATAATAATGAAATATTGACCGAAGAAGAAAAAAAATTATTAAAGAAAATTAAAACTAAAAAACATATAATTGTCATCAATAAAGTTGATTTAGTTAATAAATTGCTGCTTGATGAAAAAGATGTCATTAAAATAAGTATCAAAGAAAATAAAGGAATTGATCTTTTAAAACAAAAAATTATCGATATGTTCAATCTTGATGAAATAAAAACCAAAGATATGACATACTTGAGTAATGCTAGAAGTATAGCTTTATTAAATAAATCTTTAAAAATTATTGAAGAATCCATTAGTAATCTAGAAAAAGGTGTTCCAATTGATATTGTCGAAATAAATTTAAAAGAATGTTGGGAGAACCTAGGTGAAATAATTGGAGAAACTTATACAGATGAACTAATCGATGAAATTTTTTCACGATTTTGTCTAGGAAAGTAAGTGATATAAATGAATTATGATATCATTGTCGTCGGTGGTGGCCATGCCGGTTGTGAAGCGGCTTATGCCACTTCCAATATCGGTAAACATACCTTACTGATAACCGCGAGCAAAAAAAACATTGCCACTTTACCATGCAATCCATCGATTGGTGGTTCCGCTAAAGGAATAATCGTTAGAGAAATCGATGCCCTAGGTGGTATAATGGGACGTATTGCCGATCAAACTGCCCTTCAGATGAAAATGTTAAATTCATCGAAAGGTCCGGCTGTTCGTTCCCTTAGAGCCCAAGTAGATAAAGTAACTTATCCAAAAACAATGTTAAAAACATTGGAAAATACCCCAAATCTAACCATTAAAGAAGCCATGGTCGAAGATCTAATCGTTTCAGATAAAGAAGTTCTCGGCATAATTACCGAAAATGGCGAAAAAATATTCAGTAAAAAAGTTATTTTAACAACTGGAACTTATCTAAAAGCTGATATTTTAATTGGTTCAGAAAGAACCAGAAGTGGACCACACGGTGAAAAGCCATCGCTTTATTTAAGTGATAAACTAAAGGAATATGGTTTTGAAATTTTGAGATTAAAAACCGGTACTCCACAGCGAATTGCTAAAAATTCAATTGATTTTTCTAAAACCAAAGAAGAAAAAGGCGATGCTGAGTGTTATAGTTTCAACACCGAAGTAACCAATCAATACGATACGACTAAACAGATACCATGTCATTTGATTTATACGACGCCAGAAACCCATAAAATAATTTTAGCCAACTTAAATAAATCAGCCATGTATGGTGGACGCGATGATATTGAAGGTGTTGGACCTAGATATTGTCCGTCAATTGAAGATAAAATAGTCAGATTTGCTGATAAAGAAAGACATCAATTGTTCATTGAACCAGAAAGCCTTTATTACGACGATATGTATCTTCAGGGATTTTCTACCAGTATGCCAAGAGATGTCCAAGAAAAAATGGTCCACTCTTTACCGGGATTGGAACATGCCGTAATCAATAAGTATGCTTATGCCATCGAATACGATGCCATCTATCCAACCCAAGTAAATCGTAGTTTAGAAACCAAAGTATTAAAAAATCTTTATACTGCTGGTCAAATAAATGGCACTAGTGGTTATGAAGAAGCCGCTGGTCAAGGAATCATTGCCGGAATAAATGCTGCGCTTGCCATCGATGATAAAGCACCACTAATCTTACAAAGAAACGATGCCTACATTGGCGTTTTAATCGATGATCTTGTAACCAAAGGAACAATCGAACCATATCGTATGTTGACATCACGTGCTGAATATCGTTTAATTTTAAGACACGACAATGCCGATATTAGATTGACTACCTATGGTCATCAAGTGGGCCTAATCAGGGAAGATAGATACCGCCGATTTATGCAAAAACAAGCCGCAATTCAAGAATTGACCGACTATCTAAAGAATAACAAATTGACTCCAACAACCAAAAATAATGAAATTCTTAAAAGTTTAAATAGCACGCCAATTAAAGATGGCATCAGTATCTACAATTTATTAAAAAGAAGTGAAATAACAATCGATAAACTACAGGCCCAAAAAATCATTCCTAAAGATTATGAAAAAGCCATCGAAGAACAAGTTGAAATAAATGTTAAATATGAAGGATACATCAACAAAATTGGTAAAGAAGCCGCTAAAATGTTAAAACAAGAAGCTAAACAAATACCACCTAATTTAGATTATTCAAAAATACCTAATTTGGCCAGTGAAGCGAGACAAAAACTCCAAAAAGTCAATCCGACAACTTTAGGTCAAGCATTGAGAATTAGTGGTGTCAATCCATCCGATATCTCAATTTTGATGATTTATTTAAGGAAGTACTATCATGAATAAAGAAATTTTTACCAACGAGTTAGCCAAAATAGGTATTGAAATTACTGAAAAACAACTAAAAGATTTAGCAATTTATTATCAACTTCTAAAAGAAGAAAATCAAAAATATAATCTAACCTCAATCACCGAAGAAGAAGCCGTATATTTAAAACATTTTTACGACTCATTGACGATTGTCAAAGCCATAAAACTAGATAATCAATATATCTGTGATGTTGGAACGGGCGCAGGATTTCCTGGTATGGTCATAAAAATAGTCTTTCCAAATACCAAAATAGATCTATTAGATGCTACGTCCAAAAAATGCCAATTCTTAAACATGGTTATTCAAAAATTGCATTTAGAAAACATTAGCGTAATCAATGCTCGTGCCGAAGAATATAGTCGTGAGATTAGAGAA
Source organism: uncultured Muribaculaceae bacterium (assembly GCA_964514935.1). Lineage (GTDB taxonomy): Bacteria > Bacillota_I > Bacilli_A > RF39 > UBA660 > RUG705. The sequence continues at coordinate 11,457 of CAZEVZ010000017.1, read as the reverse complement.
CAATACGATATTGTGACATCTAGAGCTGTTGCTCCCTTAAAGCATCTCTTGGAGTATTCAATCCCATTACTAAAAGTTAATGGTAACTTTATTGCTTTAAAATCAAATATCGATAATGAAATGATCAATATTGCCAATTATTATCAAAAATTAGGTATTACAAATGAAACAATTATCGATTTCAAATTACCGCTTGAATTAAGTAAGCGTACTATTTATAAAGTAACTAAAAGTCAAAAAACACCGCTATTATATCCTAGAGCATACAGCCAAATAAAGAAAAAAGATATTTAAAATGAGAAGACATTTCCTCTCATTTTTTCGTATCCCTATAATAAATAAATTCAGCCAACTGCTTACTAATCGCATCCAACTCTTCATCGTAATCATCATTTAGTATTTCTTCAATATCAAAAAGTAACATCTGCATATTACTATAACGCTCATAGTCGATATCATATTTTTTCAAAACATCTATCTGATAATTACTAAGCATCATTCCATTCTTTTGCCTTCTAAGTAATACATTGTCTATATCGGCTAATTTTAAAGCCTCATCAAAATCAATTTTCTTCTCCATCAACTTCATCTCATTTCCATAAAAGTATAGCATAAAAAAACAAAAAATTGTTGAAAAAAATACCATTTTATAGTATTATGTTAATATAGGGTAGAAAAGAAATAAAGAGGTGGTAATTTGATTGAAGAAAACATCGTTGAACTAAATATTGACCAATTGATACCAAATCCCTATCAACCAAGAAAAAAATTCAATGAAAATTCATTGAAAGAATTAGCCTTATCGATTAAAGAATATGGTATCATAAATCCCATATTAGTAAGACCGAAAGATGATAAATACGAAATAATTGCTGGTGAAAGAAGAACTAGAGCCGCAAAATTATTGAATTTGCCTAAAATTCCAGCCATTATTAAAAATATTGATGATCATAAAATGGCCGAATTTGCCTTGATTGAAAATCTTCAACGAGAAAACATATCACCTATTGAAGAAGCGATGACATATCAAACAATATTGAATAATACTAACAAAACTGAAAAAGAGTTGAGCATCGTCATTGGTAAATCCCAGTCATTTATCGCTAATAAATTACGTTTACTAAAATTACCCGAAAATATAAAAAATGCCCTAATCGAAAAAAAGATAAGTGAAAGACACGCAAGAAGCTTACTGACAATAGAAAGTGAAGAAAAACAAAATGAATTACTTGAAAGAATTATTGATGAAAAATTGTCAGTTAAAGAATTAGATAATATAATCAATCAAAAAGCATTAACCGATGCTGAAATACATTCAGCGGTAGATAATATTATAAATTCACTAAATAAAAGTGAAGTAAAAGAAGAAGAAAAGGAAAGTGATAAAATGAATAACGGAAACTTTTTTCCAAACTTTAATAATGGAAATGATGTGAATAATAATCAAGTATCATTAAATTCGATGAATATGCAAACAATGAATAACAATTTTAATTATCAACCAACAGAGCCTCCTGTAGAACCTATACCAGAACCAGCGGCTCCTGTTATGCCAAATATATCAGAAATTAACGTTCAACCACCAGTTGAAACAAATACTAATGTTGTTTCACCGGCAGCACCTGAACAACCTAATCCAATGGTAAATAACGATGTAATTCAACCAATTCCTAATTTTAATATGGCAACTCCAAGTTTTGAAATACCGGTTCCAAATTACGAGCTTAATAGCCAAGTAACACCAACAGAACCAAGTCAAACTATGGTCAATGTTCCAGAACCACCAGCAATTGAAGAAACATCTCCAGTAACGGATATTCCACTATTCAATAGTGAATTAAATCAACCTAGTGCTCCAATAGTTACCCCAGAAGCCCCAACTGATATTGCCTCACCAGTAACGACCCCAATCGATGAACCAATTCAAGTGGCCCCTCTTTTACAACCAGAAGCAACTCCTCAAATGACCGAAACCCCAGTTCAACCAATGATTGAAGAGCCTCTATTCAACCCAGAATTGACAAATTCTATCCCCGAAACTACTCCTCAAGTAGTTGAGTCAATTCCTGACCAAAATTCATTTGAAGTTCCCGTTACTACTACATCAGATAAATTTACGGAAATAACCGAACTTCTAAATAATAATGGAATAAACTACAAAGCATATAGCAACGATTCAGGACATTGTATTATTATTGAAATTTAAAAAAGCTTCACAAAACAAGCTTTTTTTAGTTTTCATCACTATCATCATCTGTCGAATTATCATCTTCACTACTTTCATTCTCTTTTTGTTCCTCTTTGAATACCGCATCTAAATCATAACTACGATCACTATAAGGCTCCGTCCCCTTTACAAAGTAAAACATCTTACTTTTTTTATCCTCTGCTTTAGCCACCTCACCCGTAATTGGATTGACTAAAACCCCAACAATATTATTTGGTGCTTCATACCAATCATTTTTTTTATCTTTCAAATAACCTTCCATTGTCTCTATCCAAATATCTTTATGAAATGGCGTATCACTTGAACTAAATGCTTTGTTATTGTCGTATCCTGTCCATACTCCTAAAACGGCTTCTTTATTATAGCCAATAATCCACATATCCGTATTTGTTGTTCCTGATTTAATCGCATATTTGTGTGTCATTTTTGGCAAGAGACTTATCAAAGTCGGATAATTATAATCAATAAAATCGGTATCGTGGGTATAAGTTAACATCTCATTTAAAATATAGACTAAACTTTCATTTAAAATATTTGTCTTCTCTTTTTTATATTCATATAAAACATTCCCATGACTATCCTCAATTTTTTCAATTAAATGTCCAGTAACCTTATAACCTTCATTGGCAAAAGTGGCATATCCCGATACCATATCGTATAAACTTATCTCCTCTGTACCCAAAGCCAAAGATGGTACGGCCTCCAATTTGTTGGTAATTCCTAATCTGTTTGATATCGATACCAATTTTTCTTCTCCTAAAAACAAATGTGTTTTAACCGCATATATATTATCGGAATAGGCAATTGCTGCCCCCATTGAAAGAGGACCGTTAGCATATTTATCATTATAATTTTTAGGCGTATAACTCTTATTACCGGAAAAAGAAAAAGTTGTTTTCTCACTAATAAAAGAAGAAGCAGAGGTAAAACCATTTTCTAAAGCCGTATAATATAAGAATGGTTTCATTGTCGAACCAACCTGTCTTTTAGCATTTATTGCTCGGTTAAATTGACTCTCATTATAATTGCTTCCCCCTACTAAAGCCATAATTTCCCCATTTTCTGGATTCATTAAAATAGCTGCTACCTGCAACTCACCCAAATTTTTATTTCTAATTGAATTCTCCAATTCATTTTGTGCCTCACTATTGAGAGTCGTATAAATCTTAATTCCTCCTGTTGTCAAAATTGAATTAGGAATACTAGGAATATCTTCCAATTCACTCAATACCGCATCCTTAAAATACAACCTACCTGAAGTCATGTTGGTATTGCTTTCTCCCACATAATTTAATTCTGTATTTAAAACTTGTTCCATTTCACTTTCCGTAATTTTATTATTGTTAATCATAAGTTTTAATACCGTTTCTTGTCTTTCCTTTGCTACCTCATTATTTACCAGTGGTGAATTATTTGCTGGCGACTGTGGTATTCCTGCTAACATCGAAGCCTCTGCCAACGTAAGATCACTCGCCGATTTACCAAAATAATATCGCGAAGCATTTTCAATCCCATAAACTCCCCCATAGTTAATCGTATTGAGATACCCCTCCAATATTTCATCTTTGGTATAATGTGTTTCCAATTCAAAAGCCAAAAGTGCCTCATCTATTTTTCTTTTCCAAGTTTTATCATAGTTTAAATACATATTTCTCGCATACTGTTGCGTAATTGTCGAAGCTCCTTCAGAAAGACGTTTAGAAGTAACATTTTTAAATATCGCTTTGGCAATTCTTAAATAATCAAATCCAATATGATAATAGAAATGTCTATCCTCTGTCGATAAAGTAGCCTCAATCAAATAATCACTTATTTCATCTAAATCCAACCAACTATAGTTATTGAACATCAACTCCCCATTATCATCGTATAGATAATAAGATTGATTTCGCATAATTTCAATCTTTGGTGTTATTAAACAATATATATATAATATCCCATGCATAAGCACGAAAGTAACCACTAAAAATGTCAATAATTTTCTTATTTTTCGTAATATTTTCATCAAATCACTCACATTCATTTTACCTATATTTATTATTTATCAAAAAAGTAAAAATATGAGTTCTAATTTCATATAACTTATGATATAATGTCTAATGAATTCTCAAGTGGAGGTGTTATTTATCAAAATTAAAGTCAAAGGTTATTTAAAAAACATAACTGAAAATACTAAAGAAATAATTTCTACGAATGCTATAAAGAATAAAAATAAACTTACTTATATTGATAATGAGACTTCACATATAATTGAGATTAAAGATAAAAAAATAATCTTGATAAGAGAAAACCAAGAATTTATTCATAAATTTATATTTGATATTGACAATATAACTAAAAGTGAGTACTATATAAAAGAGTTTAACACCAGTATTGATGTATCGATTAAAACAACTAAAATATCGCAAACACCAAATCGTATCAGTATCGATTATGAAATAATAGATAATAAAAACAAATATATTTATATCTTAGATATGGAGTGAATATAATGAGTATAAAAAAAGAATTACAACAGATAATAAAAGAGAGTTTAATTAAGAATAATATATCTTTTCCTGAAGAACGTATCGTTATTGAAACACCTAAAATGGTTACCAATGGAGATTATGCTTCAAGTATTGCCTTAATGCTCACCAAAGAACTTCATAAAAATCCTATGGAGATTGCCAATTTAATAAAAAATGAAATATCATCAAATATTATTGATAAAATTGAAGTAGCCAGTCCAGGATTTATCAATATCTATCTAACCAAAGAAAGATTACAAAAAGAAATAAATACGATTATCAACGAAAATAAAAATTATGGTAAATCAAACATCGGTCATGGCCAAAAAATCGATATTGAATATGTCAGTGCCAATCCAACTGGAACCTTACATATCGGTCATGGTAGAGGTGCTACTTATGGTGATAATCTATCGAGAATAATGACCTATTGTGGCTACGATGTTACTAGAGAATATTACATAAATGATGCTGGTAATCAGATGAATAATCTAGGTATTTCTATTAAAGAAAGATATAAAGAAATCTGTGGCTTACCATGTAATTTACCTGAAGACGGCTATCATGGAAAAGAAATCATCGAATTAGCGCAAAAACTATACGATGAATATCAAGATACCAAATTAACCGAAAATGTTGAATTTTTTAAACAAGCCGGCTTGAAAGTTCTCCTAGATAGAATAAAAAAAGATTTAGATGTCTTTAGAGTAAACTTTGATCAATTTACCAGTGAACAATCATTGTACGATAAAGGTTATATTGAGAAAGTATTAACCAACTTTAAAAAAGAAAATAAATGTTATATTGCCGAAGATGCCTTATGGTTAAAAACTTCGGAATATGGCGATGAAAAAGACCGTGTAATTGTCAAAAGCGACGGAACGTATACTTATCTATTACCGGACATTGCCTATCACGTAAACAAAATAGAAAGAGGTTACGATAAGCTAATCGATGTTTTAGGTGCCGATCATCATGGCTACATCAACCGTTTAAAAGGCTCTTTAGAAATGTTGGGATACGACAGCAATATCCTAGATATAGAAATTCTTCAAATGGTTCGACTTTTAAAAAATGGTGAAGAGATTAAAATTAGTAAAAGAACAGGTCAAACAATAACCCTAAATGAACTAATCGAAGAAGTTGGCATCAATGCCGCAAGATATTTCTTTGCTTCTAAATCATTAGATACCAATATGGATTTTGATTTGACTCTAGCCACCCAAAATAATAATGAAAATCCCGTTTATTATATTGAGTATGCCAACGCTAGAATTTCTAAAATATTAAATAATTATAAAGAAGAAATAGTATTAAAAGATCATTATCATACCATTACTGATCCACTTGCATATACTATTATGAATAAACTGTTATCATTTACCGATACAATCACCTCGGCTGCTAATAAAAAACAACCGCATATTATCTGTAACTATGTCTATGAACTTGCTACTTTGTTTCACTCTTATTATACTAAAGAAAAATTTATCACCGATGACATAGAATATACTAATGAAAGAATAGCTTTTCTAAAAGCAATTAAAATAGTTATCAATAATTCATTAAACTTAATTGGTATCATACCAAGAGAAGTTATGTAGGAGGAAAAAAATGAAATTAAGTAAAATGAAAAAAGGAGATATCGAATTATTGCCATATACCAGCATTGCTAAAATGTATTTAGAGGAAAACAAAACGACGATGAATACGGCAGATTTATTTAAAGAAATATGTAAATTATTAGAACTTACCGAAAGAGATTATCAAAATAAAATAGCCGATTTCTTTCAATCATTGACAACTTCTAAAGAATTTATTCTACTTGCAGATGGTAATTGGGATTTAAAAGCCAATCACAAAGCCAAAAAAATAGATATAGACGATCTTTATGAAGAAAAAGATGAAGAAAGTGAAGAATACGATCTAGACGATGAAGAACAAGATGAAACAGCCGAATTTAATTCGATTGATGATGAAGAAGAATATGCTGAAGAAGATTTAGCAGACTTAACAATTTTAGACGAAGATGAACTAGAAGATAGTGAATAGATATCAAATGAAAGTGATTATAACAATAGATCACTTTTTTTGTTATATCAACCAATATAGGACATATAATCTAATAGGTGATTTATGAAAAAAATGAGAATTGGGATTCCTAGAGCCTTCTTATATTATCGTTACGGTGTCCTCTGGAAAAATTTTTTTGAATCTCTCGGTTGTAAAGTAATTATCAGTCCTGAAACTAATAGTGATATTTTAAATTTAGGTATTAACCATACTATCGATGAATGTTGCTTATCGTACAAAATATATATTGGACATGCCCTCTATTTAACTCCTCTATGTGACTATATTATCGTATCTAGAGTCTGTGACTATGGAAAGAAAGATAAAGTATGCACAAGATTTAATGGTATCTATGATAATTTGAGATACTTAATTCCCAAAGAAAAAATTCTTTCATATAATATAGAACATACCAAATACCAATATACCTCCCTAGGTTTAATCAAATTAGGTTTTAAAATAACCAAGAACCCCCTAAAAATTTTCTATAGTTATTTCCATGCAAAATCAAAACAACATAAATATAATTTAAGTAAACATAATGAAAATCAAAATAAATTATCTTCTCCTAATAAAAAAATCCTAATTATGTCTCATTTCTATAACATTCAAGATAACTTTATTAGTAGTTATATTAAAGATTATCTTCTAAAGAATGACCTTACTTGTCTCTTATCTAGTAATTTAGATTCTAAAATAGCCACTTCATTTTCCGAATATTTCTCTGATACTCTATATTGGAAATACTCTAAAGAAATGATTGGTGCGCTCTATTACTATAAATATCGTATTGATGGCATCATTTTTATTTCGACTTATCCCTGTGGTATTGATGCTTTAGTTAATACTTTAGCAATCTACAAAAATAAAGAAATACCTATTTTAAATCTTATCATTGATGAAAATATTAACGACTTGAGTTTAGAAACAAAATTAGAAAGTTTTATCGATATTGTCAAAGGAGTATACCATGAGTAAAAAAATATCTTTTCCTCATATGAGCTATTATTATATTCCCATCAAATATATTGTTAAAAATATTACTAAATGTGAAGTAATTGTCCCTGAATATAATAATAATCAGACCATATCTCTAGGTTCAAAATATAGCCCTAACGATGTCTGCATGCCTTTTAAATACAATCTAGGTAATTATCTAAATGCCTTAAATGCCGGTGCAAATGTCCTAATTCAAGCCGGTGGTGGTTGTCGCTATGGATATTATGCCGAACTCCAAGAACGGATACTAAAAGAACTAGACTATGAATTTACCTTTATCAATTTAATAAAAGATAATCATGTCTCTTTAAAAAAATTGTATCGGGAAACCAAAAAAATAAACCCTAAACTACACATTATTTCATATCTAGCCTATTTACTAAAAGGCTTTATGATCATAATATATATGGATAAATTGACAAAGTACTACCGAGAACATAAAGCTCTTGCCATCGATCCATCACTATTTGATAGAACTCTTCTTAAAATAAAATTAGCCTATTCACAAGATAAACAAAGCCTATTTAAAATAATTAAAACATATCATAATTTTAAAAAAATCTTCCTAAAAATACCATTAAAAGAAAAAAGTAATCCCTTAAAAATACTTTTAATTGGAGAATTATATACTCTAATGGATGAAACAGCTAGTCATCATTTGGAAGAAACGCTAATTCAAAATGGCAGTATTATCTATCGCTATACCAATCTAACATATCTTCTTATCAAAAAGAAATTTATGCAAAAAAATATTCTAAATAAGAGTCATAAATATCTCAAATATCGTCTCGGTGCCGATGGAGCCGAATCGATTGCTCATACCATTAGGCATTGTCAAAGTGGTATCGATGGTATCATTCATATTAAAAGTTACAGTTGCGTTCCAGAAATCAATGCCATGCCCATTCTCGATCAAATAAGTCAAGATTATCAAGTTCCCATTCTCTATTTAAGTTTCGATGGGGAAAACAATATTGCCAATATCGATACCAAAATAGAAGCCTTTTACGATATGTTGAAAGCCAAAAAGCAGGTTATTGAAAGCCATATAGACAACCAAAATTAAATATTTTAAGAAAAAGATACGAAAATATTTTGTATCTTTATTTTTTTTATGATATAATTAAATTGAATAAGAAGGTGGTACAATGTCAGAACTAATTGTTATAATTCTCTTAATAATATCCTTGTTATTTCTATTTGGATTATATCATTATCTTGATAAAAGAGGATTATACTTTGCCATTGTTATTTTAAACATATTGACTTTTATTCTAACTTTTAAAATAACTCTTTTATTTAAAATGAATATCAATTTAGGAATTGTCCCTTACCTTGTTACCCTATCAGTCGTATATATATACTTAATCAAATATGGTAAGAAAGAAATAAAAAATCTCATTATCGTAAGTCTAATAACCAATGTTATTACGGCTATCTTAATTACCATTATGAATAGTTTTATTCCTGCTATTACGGAAACAATTTCTATCAATATGGAAGGAACCTTTGAATATAATTATAAAATTTTAATAGCGTACCCAATCATTATGTTAATTAGTCAATATCTCGTTATTAAATTATATTATCTATTATCAACACTTCAAAATAGTATTTTCGTATCAATCATTTTGACATATATTATTACTGGTCTAGTCTATACCGTCATTTTCTATATGCTATGTTATATCGCTATTCTACCTATCAAAAATGCTATTTTTCTAGGCATAACGACCTACATTGCTGGATTAGGATTGACGATTATAAATATTGCCTTTATAAAACTAATTATCAATCGTAAGAAGGTGATAAAATGAGAAATATAATCCTAATTATTATCGAAGTAATTATATGTTATCTAACCATAATAATTTTATCAAAGAAATATAAAACTGACGGAATCTATATTTTTGGTATCATAGCAGTTATCATCTCGACAATTATGAACTTGAAAACAATCTCGATTATGAATGTTCCCGTTCCACTAGGATTAGGAATTACAACATCTATCATAATTGGAGCCAATTTGATTGTTCAAAATAGAGGAAAAGAAGAACTAAAACCTTATCTATTACTGATTACTATTACGATAGTCACTAGTTCGCTTATCTTATATCTTTCAGCCCTAACATCAAATAGTCATTATAATTATTTAGCCAATATTTCCTATAATGATATATTTATTCAAAATATAAGAATATATTTAGCACTAATAGTTTCATTATTGTTTACTATATGGTTTGATAGTAAAATATACTACATTATAAAAAAATATCAAAATAAAATTATTTTAAACAATATATTTTCCATAATTATTGCTGAATTTTTTGAAAATATAATCTTTGTCTTACTTGCCTATTTATTCGAATACGAAGTAATTGACCTATTTCTATGCATTATTTTAAGATATATCATTAAAACTTTAATTGGAATATTTGGTACAATACCTATATACATTACCAATAAATATAATTGAAAAGGAAGTGAATTATGAGAACAATAAAAAAAGAATTAGTAAGTGATGAATTAAAACCATTCGTGGCCAATTTAATTAAAGAAAATCGTAAAAAATATAATTACTCTCTTGAAGATTTATCCGTTGCCTTAAATCATCAAAAAAATCGTCAAACATTACATAAATATGAAACGGGTCTACTTAATATTCCATATGATATCTTCTTTGAAATATGCAACATCTTTAATATCGATACCAGTATTCTAAATGAAGCTCCAATCGATGAAAATGAGAAAAAGACATTAGAAAATAAGTTTGTTAAAAACTATGTAAATAGTGCTAGAGTAGATAAAAACTTAACTGTTCAAAATGAAAAGTTAATAAATACCTATAGAAATGCAACATATGAACCAATAGGCAAATCAGAATTATCAGTAAAAATTCTCGATGATTCGATGAGCCCATTCTATTTAAAAAATGATCGCGTATATTTTGAAAAACAAGTTGAATACAAAAATGGTGATGATATTGTTATTGCTATCAAAGGTAATGTTCTATCAGTAAGAAAACTATATAAATATCCGAAAGGAATTATTCTTCAAGCAATGAACCCTAAATACCCTAGTCTAAATGTCAATATTATGTCACCAGATATGATTTTAGGAAAAGTAATTGCTATCCATAGAGAAATAAAATAATAATTAAAACAAAGAACTGTCATCAGTTCTTTTATCATCAATATATTTGTCAACTATAGGTTGCATTGTCCTTAAGTATTATACTTAAGGACTACTATTTCTACTAAAATAATACCATAAAATAAGGCATTGTGCAATAAAAATAGTAGTAATTTTTGAGAAAAATTTTTGTGTCAATTTTTCTTTATATTTTTGATAATCTCTTTATTTATAGGCGTCTACAGAGATTATAAAAGTCCTCAAGTATAATACTTAAGGACAGAATGGTGATAATATGAAGAAAATATGGAAGGACAATGCAAAGTTAATATTGGCTATATTTGTAATCGTAGTCATAGCCAGTGGAGCGACATATGCCGCCACGACAATGTATGATTCGAATACCGTTGGTTATGATAATACGACAAGTGGTTTGAGATCGACGAATGTCCAATCGGCATTAGATGAACTATATGGTAATGTGGCTGAAGTAATTATCAATATGAAAAGCAAATT
>CAZEVZ010000016.1:0-19401 GCA_964514935.1 uncultured Muribaculaceae bacterium | reverse complement strand
AAAATACTTAAGGACAAAATGGTGATTATATGAAGAAAATATGGAAGGAAAATGCGAAGTTAATATTGGCTATATTTGTAACAGTAGTAATAGCTAGTGGAGCAACGTATGCCGCCACAACGATGTATGATTCGAATACGGTAGGTTATGATAATACGACAAGTGGACTAAGATCGACGACTGTACAATCAGCATTAGATGAATTATATGGTAATGTTGCAGAAGTAATTTTAAATATTAAAAATCTTATCGGTAATAGCACACTTACCACTACCAATCAAACATTAACAGGTGCTGTTAATGAACTTGATGATCAAATTGGAAATTACAAAACGCTAAATAATGTAACATCATTACAAACAATTATAGATGCTGTTCCAAATTATTACGATATTGTTTTGGCGAATGGTGCTACGAGTTTAAGCTCATTGGTTGGTCTTAGTTCAGGAATTGTGCAATGTATGTTTACTAGAGTAATAAGTAGTACGGAGAACCGTATTGATTTTCAATGCTCAAAACAAAATGGCGATATTTCTACAGGCAAAACAGACTTAAACAATAACAATACTATTACATATCATGTTATTGATACTGACACGATTAATACCATTGGAACATATGAGCAGCTAGGTTCTTTCAATTATACAGGCGAAAACATACAATTAACTAAACCATACACAAACTTTAGATTTATTTACGTAATGTGTGGATACTATAATGGCTATCTCCCTTCAGATGGTAGTTTTTTTGCTCCAACTGCTTTCGCGGAATCATGGTTTGAACGTATATATTTTTGGACAACAGGTGGAACGGCGGCTTTTAGGCTTCATAGCGACAATTATATAAATATTTATTCCAAAGGAACATCAAATTATATGAACGTGTATGGAATAAAATAAATATTTTAACCCTTGATATAAATGTTTGACGGGATGCATGTTACATTGGACTTAATAGTAACAATATAGTTATATTGCATGTTATAACTATATTTAATTAAGGATATAGCCCGTCGTGAAACTAGACTAAATAATGTTTTGGTAGATAGGTATCAGAACATTATTTTTTTATTTTACTTATTGTCAATTATTTGATATAATTTATATGATAGGAAGAGGTGTTATATGGCTGGTATAAGTGAAAAGGAATTAAAACTATTAGATGCTTATTTTAGGGCAGTTAATTATATTTCAGTAGGACAGTTATATTTGCTTGATAACCCATTACTTAAAAGGAAATTATCTTTAGATGATGTTAAACACAAGTTGGTAGGACATTGGGGAACAGTTCCAGGACAAAATTTTGTTTATACACATCTAAATAGAATTATTAAGAAATATGATTTAAATATGATATATGTATCTGGACCGGGGCATGGTGGCAATGCAATGATTGCTAATACTTATCTTGAAGGCTCCTATTCAGAAGTATATCCGAATATTACGGAAGATGAAGCAGGTTTGCAAAAACTATTTAAGCAATTTAGTTTTCCTGGTGGGGTATCCAGTCATGTTGCTCCAGAAACGCCAGGGTCAATCAATGAAGGTGGAGAATTGGGCTATAGTTTAGCACATGCTTTTGGGGCCGTGATGGATAATCCTAGTTTGATTGCTGCTTGTGTTGTTGGGGATGGTGAGGCCGAAACTGGACCACTAGCAACTTCTTGGCATTCGAATAAATTCTTAAACCCTAAAACGGATGGCATTGTCTTACCAATTCTTCATTTAAATGGTTATAAGATTGCCAATCCGACTATATTGGGAAGAATGAGTGAAAAAGAATTGGAGAGTTTATTTACTGGCTATGGATATCATCCTTATTTTGTAACTGGTAGTGAACCAATGGATATGCACCGAAGAATGGCTTCAATCATGGATAAAGTGGTTAAAGATATAAAGGCTATTAAAAAAGGTAATAGTGTCAGAAGACCGATATATCCGATGATAATTTTAAGAACGCCAAAAGGTTGGACGGGACCTAGTATTGTTTCTGGGAAACAGATTGAAGGGACTTTTAGGGCTCATCAGATACCTTTAGTGGTAGATGAAGAACACAAGAAGAATTTGAATGTACTAGAAAAATGGTTATTATCTTATAGACCAAGTGAGTTATTCGATAATAATGGAAGACTAGTTAAAGAAATTAGAGATATTATTCCTAAAGGCAATAGACGTATGGGAATGAATCCTCATGCGAATGGTGGATTATTATTAAATGATTTGAAGTTACCTAATTTTAAGGATTATGGAGTACCGGTAATGTATCCCGGTAGTATTCTTAAAAGTGATATGACGGAAGTTGGTAAATATATTAGAGATGTCATCAGTTTAAATAAGAAGAATTTTCGTATATTTGGTCCTGATGAAACGGCTTCGAATAGATTACATTACGTTTTTGAAAAAACTAATCGTAGATGGATTGAAAAGAAGGTCAAAACCGATGAGTATTTGGCACCAGATGGTCGAGTAATGGATGGAATGTTATCGGAACATATGTGTGAAGGATGGTTAGAAGGCTATTTACTTACCGGTAGACATGGGATATTTAATAGTTATGAAGCCTTTATTAGAATTATTGATTCGATGACTAGTCAACATGCAAAATGGTTAAAAATATGTAATGATCTAACTTGGCGTAGACCAATAGCCAGTTTAAATTATCTGTTGTCTTCTAATGTATGGCAACAAGATCATAATGGTTATACGCACCAAGATCCTGGCTTTTTGAATCACATTGCTACGAAAAAAGCAGAGATTTCTAGAATGTATTTGCCACCAGACACTAATTGTTTACTTTCATGTGTCGATCATTGTTTAAAGAGTAAAAATTATATCAATGTCATCGTGGCATCTAAGCATCCAAGTTCGCAATGGCTTACGATGGAAGAAGCAATTAAACATTGTACGAAAGGTATCGGCATCTGGGAATTTGCTTCGAGTGATGAAGGCTTGGAACCAGACATTGTCATGGCTTCTTGTGGTGATGCACCAACATTAGAAACATTGGCCGCTATTTCAATTTTGAGAGAGAATTTCCCTGAAATAAAAATAAGAATGGTCAATGTCGTAGATTTAATGAAATTACAATCCAATACCAAGCATCCACATGGAATGACCGATGAGGAATATAATGCATTGTTTACCAAAGATAAACCAATTATTTTCAATTTTCATGGGTATCCAGATTTAATTCATCAACTTACATATAAAAGGGAAAATGATAACAATATTCATGTTCATGGCTATATCGAAGAAGGAACAATTACTACTTCTTTCGATATGAAAGTACAGAATAGAATCGATAGGTATCATCTGGTAATGGATGCCTTAAAATATTTGCCTCAATTAGGTAATCGATCATCGTTCTTGATGCAAGAATGTAAGAATAAACTAATCGAACATAAATTATATATTAGGGAAAATGGTATCGATATGGAAGAAGTTAGAAATTGGCATTGGAAATGAGGGATAATAGATGAATAATAGAGGTTTTACGTTGATTGAATTGGTTACAACAATTGCTTTGTTATCGATTATTGTGGTCATTTCGTTCGTATCGATCAATGCGGTAATTGAACAGGGAAGAAAAAACGATTGTCATTCATTGGTAAGTAGTATTAAAGCAGCTGCTAGTGAATATGTCAGTGACAATCGATATAAAAGGAGTTTTATTAGTGGAGTATCGGGTAATTCGATTACTATTACAGCCGATGTCCTTACAAATTATAAATATTTATCGACACCGATTTACAATCCGTTTACTAAAGAAGAAATGGCTCCGTCCACTATAAAGATTGAACTAATTCTTGATAGTGATTATACCGTTGCTAGTAGCAATATTGTAGAACCCAATGTTTTAATAACCTGTGAAGTAGAGACTAAAGAGTAAATAACTTTTTAGTTTTTTTCTAAAACTACTATTAAAAGTCGAAAAAATATGATAAAATAGATTATGTATCAAAATAAGAGGAAGTGATAGCATGAATAGCAAATTTTTATTACCGGGCATTATTTTTGTAGTGTTATTTATTGCTATGATTGTTATCTTAATTACGATGAGTGTAAGACGAAAGAAGAAACTTAAAAAAGTTGTCGAAGAACTCGATTATGAAAAAAATAAAATTATCGGAGTACCTATTTTAAGTGAATTATCAAAGGTTAAAGAATTAGTAAAAACTGACGATTTGAAACAAAAGTTAGCTGATTGGGATAAGACATTTAATGAAATTAAAGATGATAAGATCAATAATTTGACCGATCTGATTACTGAAGCAGATTTTTTAATCGATCGTAGGGATTATAAAAATGCGATTAAGAAGATAGCAGATATTGAAATAGATTTGGAAGCGATAAAGTTAAAAACCGATACATTGCTTGAAGAAGTTAAGGTAATTACAAAATCTGAAGAGCGAAATAGAGGGGTTGTTACTAAACTTAAAGCAATATTTAGGGAATGTGAAAATAAATACGAGCGAACCCAGAAGGATTATGGCCCTTTGAAGGAAAGTATCGAGTTATATTTGGTCGATATTGATAAACAATTTAAAAAGTTTGAAGTTTATATGGATCGGAATGATTATGTTTCGGTAGAAAAATTGGTCGTAGATTTAGAAAATAAGATAAGTGGATTGAAAGATTATTTAGATAAGACACCAGATTTAGTGGTTATGGCTACGATGATGATTCCTAATAAGATCGAAGAAACTAAAACGGCATATGTGCGGATGCAACGAGATGGATATCCACTAGATTATTTAAATATCGAATACAATATCAAAGAAATTAGAGAAAAAATAGATCATATTATCGATAATTTAAAGGAATTTAAAATAGCTGATGCCGATATTGAACTCAAGACGATTCTCGAATATTTTAATACAATTTTTAATACTTTCGATAAAGAGAAAGAATGTAAAGAAATTTTTAGAGAAAATATTAAAAAGTTAAAGAGAAAGATCGAAGGAATAAATAAAGTTGTCTACGATATATATATTCAGATGGATGACATTAAAAATAATTATGATTTATCGGATTCAGAAGTAAGTAAATTTAGCATTATAAATAAAAATTTAGAGAATATCAATGAAGATTATAAAGTCTTGTTTGAACATGGAAAGGGTAAGACTTTTGCTTATTCAAAATTGAATGAGGAGTTAGATGGCTTAACCAATCGTTTTACAAGACTTCAAGATGATTTGGATTATCATTTGAAATCGATTACAAGTATGAAAGATGATGAGAATCGTGCTAAAGAGCAACTGGATATGATTGAGAATTTATTAGTTCAATCGAAAAATAAAATTAAGAATTATAAGATACCAGTAATTCCAAATAGTTATTTTATTGAATTAGAAGAAGCAGGAGAAGCAATCAGAGAAATAATCAAGGAATTAGCGAAAAAGCCGATTGTTATCAAAGTACTAAATATTAGAGTTGATACGGCTAGGGATTTAGTTTTTAAAATATATAATAAGACTAATGATTTGGTTAAAAATGCGATTACTTGTGAAAAGTTAATCGTATATGGTAATAGATACCGATTTAGTTATAAAGAGATTGATGAGGCTTTAAATGAGGCGGAAGAATTATTTAGAAAAGGTAAATATAAGCAATCGATAGATACATCGGTAAAGGCAATTTCTTTGGCCGATAAGAGTTTTAAGAATAAGTTTGACTTAAAGTAATTGCAAATGATGTTAATTTATGATATTATTTTATTAGAGTAAAGAGGAGATGAATGATAATGAATTTAAAAGACTTTTTGATCGATAATTATGTGTATATCGTAATTGTAATTATTTTAATAATTGTTACGATTATTGGCTTTTTAGCTGATAAGAAAAAGAATGGTGGTAGTAAGAAAAAGGATGATAATGGTCAAGTAGATTCTACACTTCAAGTTAACAACGATGCGGCATCAATGAATTATCAACCGGTAAATAATCAACTACCAAATAATAATTTGAATTATGTGCCTAATCAAGGTATCAATCAAAATGGAAATAATAATGGTTTATCTATGGATAGTAATTTTGGAGCAGGAAGTGTTCCGACACCAATGTCCAATGGAGTTAATGCGATGGCCAATAATATGAATATGGCTAGTCCACAACCAGCACCATTTGGTAATGCTAGTGCACCGATGCCAGTGGAGCCAATCAATAATGTCGTATCTAATCCAGAGCCAATGTATCAACCATTATCTGAACAAAAACCGACGTTTACGAATAATGAAGTTAATGTTAATCAAGTGTCACCAGCACCAATACCAGTAACTTCTGCGATACCTTCAGTGGGTGAAAATAATAGTGTAGGTGTTAATCAAAATAATGGTTTTATTGAGCCAATGGCCCCAATTAACGGTGGGGGAATAGTGCAAAATCAAGGAATGGCCGCAGTAAATGGGGGGGCACCAAGCATCAATACGCAAGTTACTAATGAGATGGCTCCAAATCAATCAATGGGAACTATACCACAACCGATACCTAATACAAATGGCAATGTCAATCCACAACCAGTTCCCAATCCAACAGCCGTTGTTCCTAATCCTGTAAATTTTGTTTATGGTGGACAACAAATTAACAATAATCAAAATATGTAAAAGGGGGAATTATGAATAATAATCAAAATGCTAATGATAATTCATCCTTTGGAATGTTAAATAGTAATCAACCGGTTTCAGATACTCAAAATAATGTAACTGCTAATCAACCAGGGGTTATAAATGGCGTTGTAGGAGAGACCAATAATGTGCCACAGAGCAATGTAGTTACTTTAGGTACAGTGAGCAATGTTACTTATGCTGATACGATTGGTGATATTGATTATGAGACACCGGTAGAGAATAACGATATGAATGCAGAGGCACCAACAGATACGTTTATCAATAATGATTATAATGAGACGTTGCTTACTGATTTGAATGTTGAAGGAACATATAATAATATGGATAATCCACCGGATTATACGACAGATCCAAAAGTAATGGCGAATATTCATCCCGAGAAAAAAAATACTATTACAATTGGTAAAGAATTAAAGACATTCTTTATAATTGCATTAGTATTACTAGTATTTATCTTTTTGATGCCAATCTTGGCTGATTTAGTTAATAAGATTAGATTTCACTAACAGATAGTTTGATAATTAAATCGTAGTTATCATCATTAGCCATAATATTTTTATGAATTTGATGACATTTAGAACACTTATAGATTATTTTATAGGTGTTTTTATATTTTTCAATACCGATTGGTTTCATTAGACCTAGACAGGTATTTTGTCTATCACCTGGAAAAATATCGACATGTTTTGAGTAGAGACAATTTGGACAATGATCTCTAGCAGTATAATTTAGTTTTTCAACTTCGTAACCACAATTCTCACAAATAAATTTTTCATCGATCATTTGAAATTTTTTCATATCTTCACCTAAAATAAGTATATAATAAAATTCTAGATATTACAAATATAAACTTGTAAAACAATGCGTTTTTGTTATATAATTAGGTAAAGGCGTGATATCATGGAATATAATAATCTAACTGAATTATATAGAGCATTATTGCCGGCATTTAGAGTGAAGCAAAGATTACTTGGAATATCTTTATATAAAAATGTGACAAATGAAGATATTTGGCAGTATTTGGCGATTACTAAATGGAAGATAAGCCGTGGTTTGACAATTGCCGATATGGTCAATGATGTTATCATGATAGATGCGAAAGATATTATGGATTACAAAGGAGAAAAGCAATGAAAAAGAAGCAGTTTATTATTGGAACAATAGTTGTTCTACTTGTCATGTTTATGTGTTGTTATTTTATAAGTCCATTTATCAATAAGATAAATTTTGGACTTGATCTACAGGGAGGATTTGAGGTTCTATACGAAGTTGAACCACTAGATAGTGCAGAGGAATTAACTAGTGATATGCTCTATTCGACATATAAAGCAATTCTTAAGAGAATCGATGTTTTGGGCGTATCAGAGCCTGAAATAACTATCGAGGGAGATAATCGTATTCGAATAAAATTGGCGGGAATTACCAATGCGAATGATGCAAGAAATACCATTTCTTCAACCGCCGTCTTATCATTTAGGGATTATAGTGATAATTTACTTATGACCAGTGATATTCTTGGTGGAGAAGCGAGAGTGGGTCAAGATGAATATGGAAAGCCAGCGGTAAGTTTAAAAATAAAAGATACCGATACTTTCTACGAGGTAACTAAAAAAGTAAAAAATATGACCAATAATGTCATGGTTATTTGGTTGGATTTCGATGAGGAGAACGATTCTTATCGTCAAGAATTGACAAAGGCTGAAAGAGGGACTGGGGGATGTGGAAGTAGCAATTCACACTGTCTATCAGCGGCTAGAGTAGAAAGGGCTTTTGCCAGTGATGTTATCATTCAGGGTAGTTTTACGAAAGAGGAAGTAACTTCACTTGTAGAACTTATCAATTCTGGAGCATTACCTACGAAATTAAATGAGATATCTTCAAGAACTGTCGAAGCGGCTTTCGGAGCTAATTCACTTAATAAAACATTGACAGCCGGGGTCATAGGGATTATCTGTGTTATTATTTTGATGATTGCCATATATAGATTTTCAGGCTTTATTGCTTCATTTGGTTTAGTACTATATACATTTATTACTTTTGGGGTATTCTACTTAATCGATGGGGTATTGACTTTACCTGGAATTGCAGCGATGCTTTTAGGTATTGGAATGGCGGTCGATGCCAATGTTATCTGCTTTGAAAGAATAAAAGAAAATTTACTTATCGGTAAAAGTTTATCAGAATCTTATGAAATAGGTAATAGAAGTAGTTTTACCAGTATCATCGATGCCAATGTGACGACGATTATTGCCGCGATTATCATGTTTATTTTAGGACAGAGTTCTGTTAAGGGATTCGCTACGATGTTGATAATTACAATACTTACAACGATTGTTGTCATGGTATATCTAGTTAAATTTATTTTAAAACTATTTGTTAAAACTCGTGTCTTTGATGACAAACTAGGTGCCTTTATCGGAATCAATAAAAATAAGATAAAGAAAGATAAAAATATCCGCATTCCATTTGAAAAATTTGATGTTGTCAAACATAAAATGAAATTTGTGGGATTGACTTTGATTTTGTTTGTTATTGGAATTGTCTTCTTC
Organism: uncultured Muribaculaceae bacterium; assembly: GCA_964514935.1. Classification (GTDB taxonomy): domain Bacteria; phylum Bacillota_I; class Bacilli_A; order RF39; family UBA660; genus RUG705. The sequence continues at coordinate 10,228 of CAZEVZ010000016.1, read as the reverse complement.
TTGACTAGTGGAGCCAATTATGGGGTCGACTTTACTGGTGGTACTAGCATTACGATAAATAATCCAAGCAATAGTACGGAAGCAATAGTAACTAACATCTTAAAAGATAGAGATTACAATATTGAAAAGATTTCACTTAATGATAAAGAATTGAATATTACTGTCAGTGAAGTTTTAGAAAAAGAGGCTATTACTAGTTTGACTAGTACATTAAAGGATAATTATAATTTGGATAGTGATATCTATGTGGTAAGTAAAGTAGTAAAACAAGAGTTGGTCAAGAATGCCGTTAAATCACTATTATTTGCCAGTATCGGTATCATAATCTATGTGGCTATTCGTTTTAGATTTAACTATGCCATCAGTGGTATTGTAGCTTTGATACACGATGTTGCCTTTACGTTCTTATTCTTTAGTGTCTTTAAGATTCAAATCGATTCAATCTTTATTGCCGCGATTCTTACAATTATCGGTTATAGTATCAACGATACGATAGTTACATTCGATATTATTAGAGAGAATTATAGAAATAAATATAAAAATAGTATTACCAATCCTAAAGATTTAGATGATTTGGTAAATATCAGTATTCGTAGAACTTTGACGAGAACTATTTTGACAACGGTAACAACCATTATTCCAGTTATTATCTTATTGTTCTTTGGTTCTAGGGAAATAACAACCTTCAATATTGCGTTGCTTGTTGGCTTTATTGCGGGTACTTATTCGTCAATATTTATCTCTAATATGTTGTGGTTATTTTTAGAGAAAAAACGTATTAGTAAACCAGTTAAAGAAAAAGATGATGATGAAATAGAGGAATTAAAAGTTAGAGGAATTAATTGTTAATAGCGAAAGGAGGGGATGTCATGGGTGTGAAAACAGAAAACATCAGTATTGAAGATTTAATAAATAGAGTAAAAGAATACGATGATAATAGTGAAGATTTAAATTTAATTCGTAAGGCTTATGAATATGCCTATCGCAAACATTTCTCACAGAAACGAATCACCGGTGATGACTATATTACCCATCCTTTAAATGTCGCTTGGATTCTAACTGATGTCAGTGCTGATGGCGAAGCGATTGCGGCGGCTTTACTTCATGATACGATTGAAGACTCCGATAGTACATACGATGAGATAAAGAATTTATTTGGTGAAAATGTGGCTAAAATTGTCGATGGCGTTACCAAGATAAACCGTCTAAAATTCAATTCTGATTCGGAACAGATGGCTGCTAATCAACGTAAAATACTCGTGGGGCTATCTTCAGATGTAAGAGTTTTAATCGTTAAATTGGCCGATAGGTTACATAATATGCGTACTTTGTATGTCCTATCTGAAACTAAACAAAAACGTAAAGCCAAAGAAACTTTAGAAATACTTACGCCAGTGGCTCACCGACTAGGAATGTATAAACTAAAAAGTGAGTTAGAAGACTTATCCCTTCGATATCTCAATCCGGACGCTTACTACGAGATTGTTGAAAAACTTAATTTGAAGAAAACTGAACGCGACGAAGCGGTTGGTAAGATGGCCAGTGAAGTAAGTAATCTACTTACCGAACATAATATTATTCATGAAATTAAGGGAAGAAGTAAGAGTATCTATAGTATCTATAATAAAATGGCCAAAGGGAAGAAGTTCGAAGACATATATGATATTTTGGCTTTGAGAGTATTTGTCAATACGGAACAAGAGTGTTATTTGGCTTTGGGACTAATCCATTCGAAATATAAACCGGTTCCGAAAAGATTTAAGGATTATATTGCTATGCCTAAAACCAATCTTTATCAATCACTTCATACGACGGTCTTTGGTATCGATGGACAACTATTTGAAATTCAGATAAGAACGTATGAAATGGATAAAATTGCTGAATATGGTATTGCTTCGCATTGGTCGTATAAAGAAAATAAAAAGGTCAATAATAAAGATCAAATGGAGCAAAAGTTGGAAATCTTTAGGAGTATTATCGAACTTAATGAAGATTCAAGTACTCCGGAAGAATTTATCAATAATGTTAAAAAAGATATTTTATTCAACGATTCTATTTATGTCTATACGCCTAAAGGTGATGTTATTGAATTACCTAAAGGGGCTACCTGTGTCGATTTTGCTTACCGTGTGCATAGTGAAGTCGGTGATAAGATGGTGGGAGCAATTGTCAATGATATGATAGTTCCTTTCGACTATACTTTGAAAACAGGAGATATAATTAAGGTAAATACCAGTAAATCTTCCAAAGGCCCAAATAAAGATTGGTTAAATTTTGTCGTTACTAGTCAAGCCAAGAATAAAATTAGAGCCTTCTATACGAAAAGAGAGAAAGACGAAAATCTTTCACGTGGTGCCGATATGTTTGAAAAGGCTTTAAGAAGAAGAAATCTACCATTCAATGAAACAATCGATGAATATTTGGAAACAATGTTAGATACATTTAAATTGAAAGACTTAGATGATTTGTATTTGGCTATTGGTAGTGGTAAGTATACGATTGCTTCAATTATGAAAGTACTCAACAAAAAGGATAATCAGACTGAAAAAATTCTTAAAAAGAATAGTCAAAATGTCAAAAAAGTAACCTATAAAAACGATGTTTTGGTCGAAGGGATGAATGAAATAAAAGTAAGTTTAAGTGGATGTTGTAAACCAATACCGGGAGATAATATTATCGGGTATATTACCAAAGGTTCTGGAATTACCGTTCATAGAAGTAATTGTAAAAATATTCTCGATTTAGATGAGAGACTTATCAATGTCAAATGGAATGATGGTTTGAATAAGAAATTTTTAACCGATTTGCGGGTATATACGAATACCGAAGATAATCTTCTCAATATTATTACGACAGCATCAGCGAACAACATTACAATTGATACGATATCGACAATTACAAAAAGTGAATTTAAAATATATTCACTATCAGTATTGGTAGAAAATACGGACATTTTAGATAAATTCTGTAAAGATTTAAATAATTTGCAATTTGTAAATAAAGTAGAAAGACAGGTAAACTAATGAGAGTAATTGTACAAAGATGTGATAATGCGAAGGTTGATGTAGATAATAAAACGGTGGGTTCGATTGGTAAGGGCATGATGATACTAGTGGGTTTTACTGAAGGAGACAGTAGTACCCAAATAGATTATATGGTCGATAAAGTAATCAATTTGCGAATTTTTGATGATGAAAATGGAATTATGAATAAAAGTTTGTTAGATATTGGTGGAAGTATTCTTTCGATAAGTCAATTCACATTATATGGTGATGCGAGTAAAGGAAGAAGACCTAGTTATGTCAAAGCTCTATCGGGAGAAAAAGCTACCTTACTATACGATGAATTCAACCAGAAACTTAAAGAAAAAAATGTCCATGTGGAAACTGGTATTTTTGGTGCTGAAATGAAAGTAACATTTACCAATGATGGACCAGTAACAATTATCTTAGAAAAATAATGTCAAATAAAAGTAGACTTAAGTATTTAAGTTTACTTTTTTTTAACTATTTGCTATATTTATGTAAAGGATAGTGATAACATGAAGCATTCTACTAAATTGGATAAACCATTACTAATTGTCATGTTTGTTTTTATGATATTCGGACTTATTATGGTACTTAGTGCTTCATCGATGGCTTCGTATATGCGTTATCACAATAGTATCTATTTTTATGTAATAAGACAGGGATTATTCATGTTGGTAGGTTTAGTTGGCTTTCTCATGGCAATTTATTTTCCGACGAAGGTATTTAAAAAGATGTCTCCACTTTTGATGTTTGTCTTAATCGTATCATTATGTGGTTTATTTGCGCTGGGAGCGGTCTATAATTCTAGTCAGAGTTGGTATGATTTAAAGATTATTACGATTCAACCAAGTGAGATAGGCAAGATTGTCATTATTTTGTATTTGGCTAATTATTACTATAATAATCGGGATAATTTGGATAATCAACTCACATTATTAAAGCCAATTAGTGTTTCTATGATTGCTATCGCGTGTGTTTTCATGCAACCAGATTTGGGAACAGCCGCAGTAATATTTGGGATTGTTTTACTAATTTTTTATGCACTTCCTTTAAAACACGAAACTAGAGGACCGATCAACAAAATATTTTTAGGGGGAATTGTTTTAGTTATTTTGATTTTAATTCTTACTGGGGGATCATTTTTAAGAGATTATCAACTCAAAAGATTTCAGTTTATGAATCCTTGCGAAAGGTATGAAGATAAGACTGGTTATCAGTTGTGTAACAGTATTATTGCACTAAAGAATGGTGGATTAACAGGAAAAGGTATTGGGGAGAGTACGCAAAAATATCTATATCTACCAGAATCACATACCGATTTTATCTTTCCAATTATTGTCGAAGAGTGGGGTTTAATTGTCGGGCTTGTCATAATATTTGCCTATATGTTTTTATTATATCGAATTTTATCGATTGCTAAAAAGGCTAACAATCTCGGTAATGCAATTATTGCTTATGGTGTTTTTGCCTACATTTTATTTCACGTAACCATCAATTTAATTGGGGTTTTAAACATCGGACCGCTTACTGGTGTTCCATTACCATTTTTAAGTTATGGTGGTAGTTATACGATAACGTTGTTATTTTCGATGGGACTAGTTCAAAGGGTATATTACGAATCGAATAAAAAAACCAAAAAAGGAAATTAGTGGTAACTATGGAAAAAGATAAATTATTACTAATGTCAATAAAAACAAAATATGTCAAGCAAATATTTGCTGGGACTAAACATTATGAATTTAGAAGAAAAAGTATTGGAGAGAAAAACTGTAATAAGAAAATATATATTTATTCAGCGGAAGAGGAAAAAGCCATCGTTGGTTATATTGTTGTCGATAAAATATTAAATGGTGATTTAAAGAGAATACAAAAATTAACGTTTGGTTATAATGATAAAGATATCGAAAATTATTTTAGAGATTGTGAGATATGCTACGCATTACATATTGATAATTATCATAAATTCATAAAACCAATAGAATTAAAAGATATCAAAAGCAAGGATAAAGATTTTGTAATACCACAGTTTTATAGATATATTAGATTTAGTGAACCTTTATATAGTTTGTTAGAAAGTCAAGTTGTAGAATAAAAAGTGATAAGAAAGTTGGTAATAAGTTATAAACAACAATAGTTTTCATACACTTAAATAGGTGGAAATATGAAAAAAATATTGTTGTTTTTATTATGCATAAATATCTTTATTCCTTATGTACATGCTTCGACAGAAACGGCTTATGAATATGTTTTGATGGATATGGATAGTGGAAGAGTGCTTGCTAGTAAGAATAAAGATAGTCCTAGATTGATTGCTTCGATTACCAAGATTATGACTACATAGTAATTAATGCTGTATATGAAAGAAATATATTGCCTAATAGTACATATATTGTTAATTATAATTGCGTTGTTCATATAGTAATTCCTTTTGAAGTAGTATCGTTTTAATGATACTATTTATTTTTAATTAAACTTATGGTAAAAAATACTATAAATGTATTGACATATTATTACTTATGGTGTAATATACTATATGTAAGGAGATGATAGATATGTTTATTGAGGTAGGAGCTACTGTTTTAGGACTTATTCAAGGTGTGTTAGTTATGTTGAATAAGAGATCTAATTGGATATTTTATATATTACAGATGATATTATTACTTATATTTTCTTTAATGAATCATTTATATGGAGATGTCTTTAATAATATTATCTATATAGTTATGGGTATAATTGGTTTAATTCTATGGAACAGAGATCAAGACACTAATAAAATTAGTAGAACTAATACTTTGGAGAAGATAATTTATATATTAGTAATTTGCATTGGAGCAATATTTGTTAGTATTATATTAAGAAATACTAGTGATCCGTTACCAACACTTGATGCGTTTACTACTGTATCTAGTTTTGTGGCTACATATTATATGATGAAAAGAAAGATAGATACTTGGGTTATTTGGTTTATTAATGATATATTTTATGCTGTCGAATATTTTATACTTCCAAATCAAGCAATATATTTATTTGTTTTAAATATAATTTGGGCTTTTATGGCAATTGGTTCTTATATTAATTGGTATAGAATTATGAAAGGAGATAAAGATGATTAAATTATTTTATTCTGGAACATATAAAGTAAGACATGAAATGATTAATAGAGATAATGTTTTAGAGATGTTAAAAGATGATATGAGGTCTAAGATTGTTGGTAATGTATATGATACTGTTTATGCATCAGATGGTATAATAATTAAAAATAATAAAAATGTTATGTATATTGGTGGATTTTATTATGAAAAACAAAACGAAGGAAAATCGGTTTGTGAAAATGTTGTTTTTGAAGAATTAAAACAAATTGATAGATGTGATTTAATTGTTGTAAATTTAATGAATTATTCGGCAATTGCAAGTGTTACTGAAATGATTTATGCTGCATATAAGAATAAACAAATAGAAATATTTTGTAATCCTAATATTACTAGTTATGATGTATGTGGCGAGTATTGGTTTCCAATATTAACAGCAAAGAAATTAGATAATAATGTGAATGTTCATTTTGTAAATAATGAAGATGAAATAATTGATTTTATAAATAATTTACCAGAAGAAAAAATAAAAAGAAGGAGGAATAAATAATGGTAGATGTTGTAATAGGAGCTTTTTATGGAGATGAAGGAAAGGGGAAAATTATTGATTACTTATCAAAAGATAGTAAATATGCGGTAAGGTTTTCAGGGGGTAATAATGCTGGACATACAATTAATGTTGATGGAAAAAAGTTTGCTTTTCATTTAATACCAAGTGGAATACTAAATAAGAATGTAAAAGCAATACTTGGAAATGGAGTTGTTATTGATCCCAAAGTGTTAATTGAAGAGATTAATAATTTAAAGGAAAATGGATATAAAGTAGATAATCTTTATATAAGTGAAAAGGCACATTTGATATTACCTTATCATATAGAATTAGATGGAATGTTAGAAGATATTCGTAAAGATAGAAAAATAGGAACTACTAAAAGAGGAATTGGACCGGCTGTTTGTGATAAATTTGAACGTTCTGGAATTCGTATGGAAGATTTTATAAGTAGTAGATTTAAGGAGTGTTTAAAATATAATATTGATAATAAAAATATTATATTGGCTTCTTATGGTTATAAAGAAATATCATTTGATGAAGTTTATAAAGAATATAGTGAATATGCTAAAATATTAAAACCATATATTTGTGATACTACAACAATGCTTCATAAGGCAATTAAAAATAATGAAAAAATATTGTGTGAAGGAGCTCAGGCAACCTTACTTGATATTGATTTTGGTAGTTATCCTTATGTTACATCAAGTAATCCTACGATTGGTGGCGTTTCTACTGGTACTGGTATTGGAGCTAAATATATTAAAGAAGTTTATGGAGTAATTAAAGCTTATTCATCACGTGTTGGTGAGGGACCATATGTAACTGAATTAACAGATGAAATAGGTGATAGAATAAGAGAATTAGGACATGAATATGGAACTACTACTAAAAGACCAAGAAGATGTGGATGGTTAGATATTGTTGCTCTAAACTATGCTATTATGTTAAATGGTATGACTGGTATTGCTATGAATCATCTAGATACAATTGGTAAACTTGATAAAATAAAATTATGTGTTGCATACGAATATAAAGGAAAAAGAGAAGAATACTTTAGAACTAATATTGATTTTTTGAATAATAGTAAACCAATTTATGAAGAATTTGATGGTAACTTTGGTGATATAAGTCATTGTAAAACATTTGAAGAATTACCAGAAAACGCTCAAAAATATATTAAAAGAGTTGAAGAGTTAACTAATACTAAAGTAAAATTTATTGGAACAGGTGCAGGAAGGGATGAAATAATAGTAAGATGAATAATTTGTTAAATATATCTCCTATTGATGGAAGATATCATCAAAAAGTAAAAGAATTAAATATGTATTTAAGTGAATATGCCTTAATAAAATATCGTATATATGTTGAAATTAAATGGTTAATATATTTATTAAAGTTTGATATTATTGATGATAAATTAAGTAAGAAAGAGGAAGAACAATTATTAAATATTATCAAATTATATAATTTAAAGGAAGCTAAAAAAGTAAAAGAAATTGAAAAAATAACTAATCATGATGTTAAAGCAATTGAATATTATCTTAGGGATAAATTAAAAGAAATAAAACTTACTAGGTTAATACCATTTATTCATTTTACATTAACTAGTGAAGATATTAATAATGTAAGTTATAATTTAATGTTAAAGGATGCTCTAGATAAAGTATATATACCATGCTTAAATAATTTAATAGAATTATTAGATGAATATAGTAATAAATATAAAGATATAGCAATGTTAGGTCATACTCATGGACAAAATGCTACACCTACAACTGTTGGTAAAGAATTTAAAGTATTTTCTTATCGTTTAAATTCTATAAAAGAAATAGTTCAAAATATTAAATTACGTAGTAAATTTAGTGGTACTGTTGGAAATTATAATTGTCATGTTATTGCATACCCAAATGTTGATTGGATTTCTATAACTAAAGAATTTATTAAATCATTAAATCTTGAATATAATCCTTTAACAACTCAGATTGAATCTCATGATATATTATGTGTATTACTTAGTAATATAAAGATATTAAATAATATTATTAAAAATTTAAATAGTGATATGTGGTTATATATAAGTAAGGGTTATTTTAATGAAAAAATAGTTAATGAAGAAGTTGGTTCTAGTGTTATGCCTCATAAAGTTAATCCTATTAATCATGAAAATTCTATGGCTAATATAGAAATAGCTAATTCTTTAATAGATGCTCTTGTAAATAATTTATCTATTTCAAGAATGCAAAGAGATTTATCAGATTCAAGTAAATTAAGAAATCTTGGTGTAATAATAGCTCATAGTTTAATTAGTATTAAAGAAACAATATATGGATTAAATAAGATAAATGTTAATGAAGATTATTTAAAAAATGAATTAGATATGCATTATGAAGTTCTTAGTGAAGCAATTCAGACAATACTAAGAAAAAATAAAGTAGATAATGCTTATGAATTATTAAAAGAATTGTCAAGAGGTAAAAATATAAATAAAGAAGATATAATAAATTTTATTAAACATTTAGATATAAATAAAGATGATAAAGAAAGACTTATAAATTTAACTCCTGATAAATATATTGGTCTTGCAATAAATATAGTTAATGATAATTAAAAAGGTGATACTATGATAATATTGGAAGGAACAGATGCAGTTGGAAAGACTAGTGTTAAGAATAATTTATGTGAATATGAATTATTAGATCGTGATAAAGAAGTATGTAAATTATTTGATTTTAATATTTCACTAAATGATAGGGCAATAAAATTAAATAAATATCTTATTAATAGTAAAAATTATGTAATTTTCTTAATTAATAATGATAGAGAAGAATTAGAAAGAAGAGTATATAAAAGAGAAGTTATTGATGAATATGATAAATATGCTTATTTATATAATCTTATGTATTTAGAAACTTATTTATATATGGAACATAATAATTTACTTAATAATCAGTTATTTATTTCGGATTGTACTGGATTAAATATTACTGAACAAACAGAAAAAGTAAGAAAATTAGTAAAACAAATATCAAAAAATATGATAAAATAAATGTTATTAAAAGGAGGACATATTATGCCAGGATATTATGTGCATTTAGCTGCTAGTAATTATATAGCTCGTAATAACAGAAGTTTTGTTTGTGGTCTTGAAACTCCGGATCTTTTAAAGAAATATTATAAATTATATGGATTAGCAGGAGTAAGAGAAAAATATAAAAAACTAAAAACAGAAGATATGCCAGATTTTACATATTTTGAAACGAGAGTTCAGCAAAAAGAAACAATGGAAAATAATAATGGGTTACATTATGGACTAAGCAGTAGACCAGATGTTGTCTCTTATTGGAATAGTTTAACAAATGATCAAAAACAAAATCCATTCTATATTGGTTATCTATGGCATTTATTAACTGATCTATTAATGTATAAATATTTACCGTTTCTATTTTTGGCGTATCATTAATTTTAACTAAACATTATTTAACCGAGTCGCATTTTTTAACTTTAATTCCATCACTTGTTGAATCATAAGCATAAACAGTGCCTGTTTGATACTTAGA
>CAZEVZ010000015.1:0-20837 GCA_964514935.1 uncultured Muribaculaceae bacterium | reverse complement strand
TGACAAGAAGACTTGTCGATATAGCACAAGATTTAATCGTTAGAGAAGATGATTGTGGTACGACCGAGGGTGTTAGAGTATCAGCATTTAAAGATGATAAAGATGGTATTATCGAACCGCTTTATGATAGAATTCTAGGTAGATTTACGAATAAGAAAGTAATCGATCCGAATACTAAAGAGGTTATCATTAGTGAAAATGAATTGATAACTGAAAATGTAGCTGAAAAAATCATTGCAGCAGGTATCGAAGAAGTCGATATTAGAACGGTACTTACATGTAGAACCGATCATGGTGTATGTTGTAAGTGCTATGGACGTAACCTAGCAACTGGTAATGTTGTCGAAATTGGTGAAGCAGTAGGTACGATGGGTGCTCAATCAATCGGTGAACCTGGTACACAGCTTACCATGAGAACATTCCATACGGGTGGTGTTGCTGGTGGCGAAGATATCACTCAAGGTCTTCCTCGTGTTGAAGAATTGTTTGAAGCAAGAACACCAAAAGGAAAGGCATTGATTGCTGAAATCGATGGTACTGTTTCAAAAATTGAAGATGTAAAAGGAAGAACCAAGATATTTATCAAGAATGCTAATGAAATTAGAGAACATTTAACAGTATATGGTGCAAAACTTCGAGTTGAAAAAGGCGATAAAGTTCAAGCTGGCGATAGACTTACTGAAGGTAATGTTAGTCCTAAAGAATTACTAATGGTAACGGATCCAAATACGGTACAACAGTATATTCTTAAGGAAGTTCAAAAAGTTTATCGTAGCCAAGGTGTTGATATCAATGATAAACACGTCGAACTTATTGCTAGAAGAATGATTTCACAAATTAGAATTATGGATTCTGGCGATACAGATTTCTTACCAAGTACAGTGGTTTCAATCAATAAATTTACTGAAGGTAATAGAGATGTTATTTTGCAGGGTAAGAAACCAGCCATTGGTCAACCAATTTTACTTGGTATTACGAAATCAAGTTTGCAAACTGATTCATTCTTGGCTTCAGCATCATTCCAAGAAACAACACGTATTTTAACCGAGGCAGCAGTTAAAGGAAAAGTAGATAATCTACATGGACTTAAAGAAAATGTAATCATCGGTAAACTTATTCCAGCTGGAACTGGTGCTAAAGAATATATGGATATCGGTTATTCATTGGAGAAAGAATTCTTCGATGATGAACCCGCTGAAGTACTTGAAGAAAAATTCTTGGATTAGAAATAGAGACTCAGATTTGTTTCTGGGTCTTTTTCATTATTTATTATGTCAAATTTTGTTTTTGAACAAATTATCCATATCTTTAAAATAGTAAAAAAGTGTTGAATATCTCAAAATTATATGCTATACTTAATTTAATAGTAGGAGTATGAGCATAGGGTACATTGCTGTGCTTATTTAGGAGGAAATATGGAAAGTAGAAATGTAAAAGTTATTGATGAACATGGTATTGATAGAGATGCTTATGTAATTTGTGGACTTAATTTAGATGCATCCGACTATGTTTTATATTCAATAGAAAGAGACGGTGATAATGATAATCTATTTGTCTCTAAAATAATTAAAAATATCGATGGTACTTCGAATATGATAAATATCGAAGATAGTATGGAAAAGAGTAAGATTAACGAAGTAGTAAAAGAACTAATTACTTATTCAGTTAAAAATGAAGCTGATAAGACTACGGGTAAAGTAACATTGGCTGATGGTAAAGAAGTTACTATTTCCGGCGTATTATTCAATAAGGAACAAAATATCAATGTTGGTAAAACATATATCACAACGGTTAAAAAAGCAGTAACTAAAGTTAGTGAAGATTATTATAAAACAGAAGAAGTAAAGAAAGAAGAAAATAGTCCTGTTCTTGAAGCAGTACCTAAAGTAGTAGAAGAACCAAAGGTAGAAACTCCAGAACAACCAGTTATGGAAGAACCTAAAGTAGAAGAACCGGTACAAGCGCCTGTTTTAGAGGAAGTAGTGCCAGAAAGTGTCGAGGTACCTGCGGTAGAGCCAGCAGCACAAGAAATGCCTGTAGTAGAAGAACCAAAAGTAGTGGAACCAGAAGTTACTCCAGTATTACCAGCGGCACCAGTTATGCAAGAACCAGTAATAGAACCAATTTTACCAGTAACGGAGACGGTTCCAGTAATGGAAGAAGTAAAAGAGGAACCTGTTCCTGTGGCTCCACTTTTGCAACCAGAAGTAAAGCCAGTACAAGAACCAAAAGTTGAACCTATTCCTGCAGTAACTCCAATTATTCCTGTATCACCAATACCAGCCGTAGAACCAGTTGCTCCAGTACCAGTTGAGATGCCAGTTTCGGCAGTAGAGAAATTTAAAGAAGAACCAGTGACGAGCGAGCCAAAATTATTCTTCGATGGTTCACAAGAAACCAATTTAAATCAAGCATTGGATGAAGTAAATATTCAAAAGATGTTGCCAACGCAGGAAGAAAATGTCGATTCATTGAGAGAATTTGGTGCTGATGCTCCAGTTGCAGCGGAAACTTCTGATGTTGCAGTCACTGAAACAACTGGCAAAGTATTGAAAAAATCTAAAGGATTTGCCAATAATAAGTTTTTCGTTGTTATAGCAATAGCATTTTTCCTAGCTGCTTGTGTATTTTTAGGATATGAAGCATTTCAATATTTTAAACTAATAAAATAGATTAAAAAAAGAGATAACGATGATCTCTTTTTTTGTCAACTATAAGTTGCATAGTCCTTAAGTATTTTACTTGAGGACTATCATTTCTATTAAAATAATACCATAAAATAAGGGAATGTGCAATAAAAATGGTCGTAATTTTTAAGAAAAATTTTGTGTCAAATTTTCTTCATAATTTCAATAGAGCCTTTATTTATAGGTATCTACGAAGATTATAAAAGTCGTTAAGTAAAATACTTAAGGACAGAATGGTGATAAAGATGCGAAAAATATGGAAGGACAATGCGAAGTTAATAATGGCGATATTTATTACAATAGTAATAGCTAGTGGAGCGACATATGCCGCCACGACAATGTACGATTCGAATATTGTTGGATATGATAACACGACAAGTGGTTTAAGGTCAACGAATGTGCAATCAGCTCTAGATGAACTATATGGAAATATTGCTGAAGTTATTTTAAATATTAAAGCCATTATTGGTAATAGTACTTTGACTACGACAGATCAAACTTTGATTGGTGCTGTTAATGAACTTGATGGTGAGATTACTAACCTTAAAGATATTATTTTTCCGAGCGGAACTTATCAAGATTTAACATTTACTGGCAGTGGGCAACAATTCAATTTTGATAAACCAGGAATATTGGCGGTCAGTTTCTATAATGGTTATGCCACGCTTGGAGAGGATCATGATACACACGTTTTCTCAAGCGGCGGGGCATGGAATGGTGCCGCCAGTCCAGTTTTGCCTTCCGAGGTGTGGGCAATTATGCCAGAAGCGCACGTTCCTCGCACACTGTGGACAAATGCTACTATAATTTATATAAGATTTTTTCCGGCATACTAGAAGTTTATAGCGGAATTTTATATATTCAATAAAACTCAACTAATTGAAACATATTTTAAATCAAAATTTGATGAAGTTGTTGAATAAAAACAGATAGAGTGTTTTAATTATTTTCTATCTGTTATTTTTTAATCGTTAATATTCTTTCTTTGAGAATAGATACAGCCACAATAATCTTGTCGATATAAATTATATTTTTTAGATAATTCTATCGATTTTTTATAGCCTTCAGCTTTCTTAAAATCAGAATATAGCCATTTAATTTGATATTTATCTGCTAACTTTTTACCAATTTCGTTGATCAGGAGAGCATTTTTATATGGACTAACTGTTAAGGTAGAGCAAAAATAGTCATAATTATTTTCTTTGGCTATTTTGGCTGTTTTTTCCAATCTTAAATTAAAACAAATAGTACATCTTGCTCCACGTTCGGGACATTCTTCGTATCCTTTGATTTTTTCTTCATAAATATCATTATCATAATCACAATCAATTATATCGATATTACCTACTTTATCAATTGTTTTAATTAGTTTTATCTGTTCTGCTTTTCGTTTGTTATATTCTTCAATTGGTGATATATTGGGATTATAATAGAGAATAGTTATGTCAAAGTAATTGGTTAAAAAGGTAATAACTGCAGAGCTACAGGGAGCACAGCAACTATGTAGTAGAAGCTTTTTTCTTTCTTTGATAGTTGCTAATTCTTTTAAGCATAATTTATAGTAAGATTCTGGCATAATCGATCACCAGTAAGTATTATATCACTTACTTTGAGAAAAGGGAATCAATATTTATTTCGGATATATTATCAATGATATTATCAATAATGATTGTTTCAATTTTGTTTTTGATAATTTTATTGATTTTTCTTGCACCAAATGTTTGATACATCGATTCATCGATTAGTTCTTCAATAGTATTATTACTTATATTTATTTTAATGTCGTGATATTTTTCTTTTAACAGAGTTAATTCTTTTTCAATTATTTTATGAATATCGTTTTTAGTTAGGTTATTGAAGTTGATGATATCATCGATACGATTGATAAAGGCGGTATTAAAAGTTTCAATTATTTCGTTATTTACCTTTTCTTTATCATTATTGAAGCCAATATGTTTGCCATATGCACCAGTATTTGATGTCATGATGATAATGTTATTATTGAAATTGATGATGTTATTTTTGGAATCTTTAATTTTACCATCTTCCAAAATTTGATATAAAAGGTTGATAATTTTTGGATGGGCTTTATCGATTTCATCTAAAATAATGGTGGCATTTGGATTATCTTTAATGGTGTTTAGAACATATTTGTGATCATCGTAACCGATATAACCAGGATTGGAACCAGTAAATTTGCTGATTGAGGAACTATCTGAATATTCAGACATATCAAGTTTGATGATTTTACCATTGGAAATTAGGTTTCCATATGTGGTTGCTAGTTTGGTTTTGCCAACTCCGGTAGGTCCAGTGAAGAGAAGGCTAATACATCTATTTTCTTTATATCCAAGTTTGATGCGTTTAGTAATATTTATTAGTTTTTTTATGGCTTCGTTTTGACCAACAATATCATTTTTGAGAGTTGTTTCAATTTCACTAATAACCTTTTTATTATCTCTCAATATTTCGTATAGGGGGATAGAAGTTTTGCTACTGATAATGAAGGCAATGTCTTCGATAGTAACGATTTTCTTTTCTATTTGTTTGGACATCATTTGTGTATATTTTGTTTCTTTAATTTTGTATTCATAGGCTTTTCTTATATTATTCTCTTTAATATATAATTCTTTTTTGTCTCTTATTTCTTTAATGTTATGGTGTAATTTGGCAATGTTATCGGATTTGCTAATACCTACTTTACTACAGACTTCATCTAAAATGTCAATCTGTTTATCTGGTCTATATCGATCGTAAAGATACTTTTCGGTTAGGGTTATTATTTTATCAATTATTTTGTTATCGATAGAGACGTTATGATATGTTTCATAAATTGGTTTTAATTTATAGAGGATATTCTTGGTTTCTTCAATCGTTGGTTCTTCAATGTTGATTACTTGGAAACGACGGTCTAGGGCTTTATCTTTTTCAAAGTGTTTTTTATATTCATCACTGGTGGTGGCTCCGATGCATCTGATTTTTCCTCTGGCTAGGGCTGGTTTTAAGATATTTGAGGCATCGATGGCACCTTCGGCTCCACCGGCACCAATCAGGGTATGAATTTCATCGATGAAGAGAATTATTTCTTCGCGCTCTTCAATTTCGGTCAATATTTTTTTCATTCTTTCTTCAAATTCTCCACGATATTTGGTACCGGCAACAGCCGAAGCCATATCGAGGGAGATAATTTTTTTGTGAGCTAATTTGCTAGGAACATCATCTTGTTCAATTAAGGTGGCTAATCCTTCGACAATAGCGGTTTTACCAACTCCTGGGGCTCCGATAAGGAGGGGATTATTCTTGGTTCTTCGACAGAGAATTTCCTCTAATTTATTGATTTCTTTATCACGACCGATGACAGGGTCGATTTCATTATTTTTGACCTTATCGTTAATATTTACACCGATATCTTCGATGAGTAAGTGTTTTTCATTTTTGTTTCTTTCATATATTTTAGAAGCAAATTCATCATACATGTCGTCTATATTGAGGTTCATTCCAATAAAAATACGAATGGCAATGCCTTCGCCGACATCTAGTAATGATGTAAAAAGATGGATTGGTGTAACGATACCATTATTGTTTTCTTTGCTATCTATAATGGCATTTTCAATTACTTTTTTTAATAGAGGAGTATGTAGAAAGAATTCACTTTTTTTGGAACCTTTACCAATGATATTTAAAATTTCTTTTTTAAATTTGGTATATGTCAGATTATATTTGGCAAGTTTGGCAGATAGTTCATTTTGGGTATGTAATATGGCTAATACTAAATGTTCCGTACCAACATAGGGGTGACGGAGTTCTAACATTTCTAATTTGGCTTTTATTAAGATATCTCCTGCTTCTTCATTAAAATTGCTTATCATTGTATCACCTTTCTAAAGTATTCTATGAATATTATGGTGTGATAATGTTAATTTAAAACAGAAAAAAAACAACTATTTTTTTAAATCAATAATTGTTTTATGATAATCTTCTTGATTGATGATATATGATCCGACGACGGCAATATCGGCGATGTTTTTGAGTTTATTTATCGTTTCATTGTTGATGCCTCCATCTACTTCAATTAGGAGCTCATTTCTTTTCTTTCTGATAAGATTTATTTTAGGAATGGCACTTTCCATAAATGTTTGGCCTCCAAAGCCCGGTTCGACACTCATGATGAGAACTTTATCGATTATGTTTAAATATTTATCAAGTAAATTTATATTGGTTTTGGGTTTTATGGCAAGTCCTACTTTATATCCATGAGATTTAATTAAAGCAATTAAACTATCTACATTGTCAATTTCTAGATGGATGATAATCGTATCGATGTTTTGAATAGTTAAATTTTCAATAAATGGTTTGGGGTCTGCTAGCATCAAGTGAATATCAAAGGGTTTTTGTGAAAGGCGACCCAATTTGTTTACTTCTTCAACGGGTAGTTGATAGTTAGGGACAAATATGCCATCCATCGCATCGATATGGATATAGTCGGTATCGGTATGGTTTAATTTTTTAACACTCGCCATTCTATCTTGAGAACTTAAAATGGATGTGGCAATTTTAATCATTTTATCACCTGCTTATAAAATTTTGATAATTATTATAACGACTAGTTAATATTTCGTTTTTAGTTACTAATTCTTTAACGTGGCAACCATCTTCTTTAAGGTGCATGCAATCGGCATATTTACAGTATTCGAGGTTATCAAACATCTCTTTCATATTGTCTCTGATATCGATTGGTGTCATGCCACCAAAGTCAATTTTAGAAAATCCTGGGGTATCGGCAATGTAAGTACCATCGATATCGTATAATTCGGTATGTCTAGTCGTATGTTTACCTCTACCTAGGGCAGCGGATATTTCATCGGTTTTCAACTCTAGGTGAGGATCAATTTTATTTAGTAAAGTCGATTTTCCGGCTCCGCTTTGACCAGTAAAGACAACGGTTTTATGCTCGATAATGGCTAGGAGAGCATCTTTATCAGTTGCAACTTGGTAACCTATTTTTTGATAGTAATCGATATAGGAATAAATTCCTTTTAATTCATCTTTATTTAGAAGATCCAATTTGGTGAAATAGATAATGGGAGTAATGTTATTATAAGAAATAATTGTTAGGGTCTTATCCAATAGATGGGTATCAAAATCTGGTTTTTTAACACTGGTGACGATGACAGCAATGTCGATATTGGCAACGCTTGGACGGATTAACTCGTTTTTTCTCGGTTCAATTGATAAAATGTAGTGATTATATTCATCGAAATTGACAATATCTCCGACTAAAGGGGTCAAATCGTGTAATCTAAATTTGCCTCTAGGTTTACAAATATATAGTCTGTTTTCGCTGCTAATCGTATAGTCGTTACTAATGTTTTTTATAATGCGACCCTTCATAAATACTCCTTTCAAGTTAGTTATTCTTCGGTTTTATCAGTTTCGGTTTTAGGCTCTTCGTAAGTAGCATTGATTTTTACTTTAAGGGTAATTCCCTCAATGATGGCATCTCCTTTAGGTCTGGATTGACTGATAATAGCTTTGTCATTAAAACTGCTATATTTGTCTTCGGGGATGCTGATTCCTAAAGAATCGGCAACAGCAAGATTCAGTTTGTATTCTTTAGCAAAAGCAATGGCATCGGATAAACTCCATCCTTCGTCGACCATATCTGGGTATTCATTGACGATATTTGGGATATATAGAGTTATCGTATCTCCTTCTTCGATTAGAACTTTTTCTTCTTTATTTTTATCGTATTTAGGTGTCTGATCGATGATGATATTTTCTTTTCCTTTATATTTTTCTTTGTCTTCAACGTCTTTCTTTTCAATCAGAACATTTATTTTTAAAAGTTCTAATTTGGCTTTAATTTCGGTATAGTTTTTACCGGTATAGTCTTCTAGATAATGATAAGTACCACCAATCGATTCGACGATAGTAATGGTATCGCCTTTTTTTCTAGTACTACCTGATTTAGGTGTCGTCTTGATGACATAACCTTCTTCGACCGTATCGCTATTTTTTTGTTCAGTGGTATAGGTAAAGCCAGCTTTAGTAAGAATTTCAATGGCTTCATCAGTACTTTTACCAACGACATTTGGAACTGTAACATCTTTAACTTCACGAGTTGTTACTAACCAAAAGATACCACCGGTAATCAACAAGAGTAAGAAGAAAGAGGCTAAAATAGTAATTAAGGTGTTTCTTCTTTTTGGTTCTTCGAAGAATTCATCTTCATTATCATTTTCAATGTCTTCGGCTTTAATTTCTTTGACTAACTCATCGATGTCTTCAGCAATTTCTTCTTTTTTAGGTTTTTCAATTTTTTTCTTACTACCGGTAGTGGTAGGAATTGGAGCGGTCGAATCTAAATCGTTTTCGGGATATTCGAAAGTTACTTTTTTATCGTTTAGATGCTCTTCTTCCATGCAGTGCAATAAGTCTTCGTGCATTTCTTTGGCACTATCGTATCTATTTCTTGGGTTTTTAGCAGTCGCTTTAAGAATAATATTTTCTACCGATTGTGGAATGGATGGGTCTTGTTTGCGAACGCTAGGAACTTTATCTTTCATATGTTTTAATGCAATTTCAACGGCGTTATCTCCTTTGAAAGGAACATTACCGGTAAGTAATTCATACATCATGATACCTAGAGAGTAGATATCACTTTTGACGGTAGCACTTTTGCCACTGGCTTGTTCGGGTGGTAAATAGTGGACGCTTCCCATAACGGAATTAGTTTGGGTTAGTTGGGTGGCATTTAAGGCCATAGCAATTCCAAAATCAGTTATTTTGATACGTCCGTCATCTTCAATCATAATATTTTGTGGTTTAATATCACGATGGATAATGTATGATTCGTGAGCATGGGAAATACCATCGGTTAGTTGAGTCATGATGTCAACAACTTCAGTTAAGGTTAATGATTCACGTTTTTTAAGCAATTGTTTTAAAGTCTTTCCTTCAATGTATTCCATGACGATATAGTGGTTACCATCTTCTTCACCAACATCGTAAACTTCGACAATATTTGGATGTGATAGGTTAGATACCGATAAGGCTTCTCTTTGAAAACGGCGAATAAATTTATCATCTTGTGATAGGTCACCACGAAGAACTTTTATTGCCACTTTGCGATCTAATATGGTATCGTTAGCCAAGTAGACGTTTGCCATACCACCTTCGCCAATATTTTTAACAATTTCGTATCTATCGTTAATTTTTTGCCCCTTTGATAGCATTATTTTTCACCACTTTCTTTTTTTAGATAAGCAATCGATATATTATCGGTTCCACCACGTGAATTTGCTTTTTTAATTAGTTTAACTACAGCCTCTTCAATCGGTAAATCGCTATTTAATATTTTTTCAATTTGGTCATCAGTCAGCATATTAGTTAGGCCATCACTACATAGAAATAGACCTTTTACTGAAGTATCAATATCGAATATATCGATTTCAATCGGATCGTTGGCTCCCAAAGCCCTGGTAAGTAAATTTTTACCGGGATGATTTTTTGCTCCTTCTTCGGTAAGTCTACCATTAGTTAGAAGCATACCGACGTAAGTATGATCTTTGGTAACTTTATGTAAGGTATTATTTTTTATAACATAACCGGATGAATCTCCAATATTACCATAAAGAATGTAATCATCGGTTTTAATAGCAATGACCAAAGTGGTACCTAAACCTTTGCTTTCTGGATTTTTACTGGCATAATCAAAGATTCTTTCGTTAATTTCTTTGACAATCATTCTTAAAAAATCGATGGCTTCTTCTTTGGTACCAACAGTCTCTAGACTATAAAAACTATCTCTAATGTATTCGATGGCAAGCGTCGAAGCAACTTCACCGGCTTTATGACCGCCCATACCATCGGCAACAGCTAAAATAAACTCATTATGCTCATTGCTGATAATAGTGACGCTATCTTCATTATGTGATCTTACTTTTCCTGGATCTGTAAGATAAAATGTCTGCATATATAAACCTCCCTAATAAGACTTGGCTCTCAGTTGTCCACAAGCGGCATCGACATTACCACCAAATTCACGTCTGATAGTAACAGCAATACCATTCTTCTTAAGTATATCATAAAATGCTAAAATTTGCATCTTTTTTGACCTTTTAAAGCCAATGTTTTCCGTTTCGTTATAGGGAATTAAGTTGACGTAACAATTGATTCCTTTCAGTAACTTTGATAGTTCTTTAGCACAATCTAGGGAATCGTTAATTCCATCTAACATAATATATTCAAAAGTTACACGGCGATTGGTTAATAAAATGTACTTTTTAATTGTTTCTATTAAGTCATTTAATTTATATGCTTTGCTAATTGGCATAATGCGATTTCTGATTTGATCGTTTGGGGCGTGTAAGGAAATAGCCAAATTGACTCCTTTTACATCATTCATAAATTTTTCAATACCGGGGATGATACCACAAGTGGATACGGTAATATGACGACAGCCTAAATCGATTCCTTTGTTCGAGGTAATGATTCGGATAAAATCCATGACATTATCATAATTATCGAATGGTTCTCCAATTCCCATAACGACAACGTGGGTAATTCTGATGTGTTCATATTGTTCAATTAACAGCAATTGTTCAACAATTTCATAGGCTTCAAGATTTCTAACTTTCTTAAGGCGTCCGCTTTCACAAAAAGCACATCCCATATTGCAACCAACTTGGCTAGAAACACAAAGACTGATACCATAATCGTGAAACATCAAAACTGATTCGATACGATTACCATCGGATAATTCAAAGAGATACTTTTTAACATCGGTATCGGCTTGTTTCTTTAGTAATTTGATAAATGAAAAATCAAAATTTTCTTTTAATTTTTTTTTGGTATTATTGGGAATATTAGACATAATATCCAAGTTATAAATTCTCTTTTTATAGAGAAAATCATATAATTGAGTGGCTCTAAACTTTTTATCACCACTAGTTAAAAAGTAGTTTTCTAATGCTTCCAAAGTCATATTAAAAATATTTTTCATCTTATCACCACAATTTCTATAGTTATTATACCAAAAAGATGATTTAAATTAAAGTATTTCATATTTACAAAATAGGAATAAATTGTTAAAATTAGTTAAGGATGTGATATATTTATGAAAAAAGAAGAACTTAGAGTAATTCCTACCAAAAATTATATTATTTTAGGAGTAGTTTTATTAGTTAGTTTCTTATTTATGTATTATCTTTATTTATGGTTTGATAATTATAATGAAACCAAATTAAATATGCCAATACTTGATAAATATATGGAAGTAATCAATTATAATGAATTAGGTGATTATTTGATTGAAAATCCAAATGCAATAATATATGTGTCAGTATTAGAAAATAGTGATATTAGAGAATTTGAAAAGAAAGTTAAGGGAGCATTTAAGAAAAATGAGATAACTCGAGAAATGTTATATATGGATATTACTAACGATATTGATAAGATAAATAGTGAAGATTATATGTTTGGGGATGTTTCAATTTTAGATGTACCGGTAGTAATGGTATTTGATAATGGTGTTTTAAAATCAATGTATAGTGTTAAGAAGAGCAACTATAATATTCAAGAATTGAAATTATTTTTAGATAATGTCAGTTTTATCAGCGATGGTGAAGTCAGTGGTTAATATCGTTTTATTTGAACCAGAAATACCAGAAAATACCGGAAATATCATGCGAACATGTGCAGCGGTTAGAGCTCATCTTCATTTGATTAGACCACTTGGCTTTGCAATGTCTGGGAGTGTAGTTAAAAGAAGTGGAGTAAATTATATCGATAAAGTCAATTATACTTTGTATGATGATTTTCAAGATTTTGAAGCGAAGAATCCAGGGGAATACTACTTCTTTACGCGCTATGGCAAGAAAAGTCATAGTGAATGTGATTTTAGTGATAAGAATAAAAATATCTATTTGATATTCGGTAAAGAAAGTTCGGGAATTCCTAAGGAAATACTTAGGAGAAAACTCGATAGATGTATTCGCATACCTTGTTCAGATGATGTTAGGTGTCTAAATGTGGCAAATAGTGTGGCAATAGCCGTTTACGAAGTAATGAGACAGCAAGATTATCCAAATTTGATGCGTAAAGAGCCATTTAAAGGCGAAGATTGGTTGTTAGAAGACTAGTCTTTTTAATTTTTTCTTTTAATTTTTTCTTTCTTTTTTTTAGAAATTGTTATATAATATACGAATATATTTTTGAGAGGGGAAATGTTATTATGAAAATGATGAATAGTGGTTTCATTGATCGTAATAGAATTTATTGGATGAATACACGTGGAATTGCCGAAATTAAAGTTATCGTCAATGATGATTTGTTTAATTTGAGTGAAGATATTGCTTCTAAAGATAAAATATCAATCAATTTAAAGCATTCAGATCGACCATTGGCGGTAGGCGTTATGTCATATATGAGTAATGAAGTTAGAGAATATTTGGCTTATGAAAATGACGCTTTAGGTAAAATTCAATGGGTAGAAGGTTTTAGTACATTTAAAGATGCACTATCATTTGCTAAAGATGCATACATAAGAGATGCTTGTGAAATGTATTACGATTATATGTATGAAGAAAATACAAAAGTGTATAAGAGATAGAGATTACTTCGGTAGTCTTTTTTCTATCTGGTAAGGAAATATTTAGTTTGCATAAGTAGGGATTGTTTGCTATAATTAAAGTATATTGAACATATTGGAGTGGTACGATGGATTATAAACTTGGAAGTATTGTAATTATGAGAAAAGAGCATCCATGTAAGACTAATCGTTTTGAAATAGTTAGAGTGGGAGCCGATATAAAAATTAAATGTCTAAATTGTGGAAGAATTGTCATGATGCCCAGAGTAGAATTTAATAAGAAAATTAAGAAGGTGGAAACAATATGAGAAAAAGAGAGATAAAATTACATCCAGCGATACTTCTATTTTTACTTACAATTATCGTTATGGTAATCAGTAGTGCAGGAAGTATTTTAAATTTAGAGACAACGTATTACAATGTAAATGGAGTAACGGGCGAGTTAGAGACACAAGTAGTTATGATAAATAACTTGTTTAATCGAACAGGATTACAATATCTAGTTAGTAATATGCTTACGAACTTTACGAGTTTTGCTCCACTAGGAACTTTAATTATTGGACTAATGGGAGTTGGCGTAGCATATAAATCAGGATTTTTAAATACATTTTTTAAGATGATTACCAAAGATAAGCCCAAGAAATTATTTACTTTTTTGGTTGTTTTAGTGGGAATTATCTCTTCGATGTTTTTTGAAGCCGGCTATGTCATTTTATTACCTTTAGCAGCCATTTTATTCATGAATTTAGGAAGACATCCATCGATTGGTGTCAGTGCTGCTTTTGCAGGAATTTCTTTTGGATACGGGGCTAATATTATCGTCAATGGAGTTGATAATATACTTCTTAATTATACCCAGAATGCGACGAAAATTCTCGATCAAAACTATGTAGTCAGCATGTCGGGTAATTTAATTTTTATGATTTTTGCGACGATAGCTATCGCTTATTTAGGAATGGTTATTACCGAGAAATATGTGGTACCTAAACTTGGAAAATATAATCTTGAAGAAGAAGATGTCGATTTAGAGGCCGAAGTAACAAGAAAAGAAATTAAAGGAGTCGGCGTAGCATTCTTGTTTTCAATTATCGTTACTTTGATACTTATCTATTGTATTGTTCCGGGATTACCTTTTTCAGGATTATTTCTAAATTTGAAAGAAAAGACCTATGTGGCTCAATTATTTGGCGATGGTTCATATTTTAAGCAAGGTTCAGTATTGATATTTTCTGCTTTACTTGGTTTTGCTGGGTTAATATATGGTATGAGAGTTAAAACAATTAAGAATAATCGTGATTTGATGGACTGTATGAGTTATTATTTAAAAGGTTTCGCTTCATTGTTGATTTTAATCTTCTTTGCCGCACAGTTTGTTTTGATATTTAAAGAGACTAATATTGGAGTATTTATTGTCGTATCTTTGACAGAACTTTTAGAAAATCTTCAACTAAATGGCATTGTGTTAATCATTTTGACATTTATTATTGTTGGTATATGCACTATTTTTGTACCTAGTTTATCGACAAAATGGGCAATTATGTCACCAGTTCTAGTACCGATGTTTATGCAGAGTTCATTTACCCCAGAATTTTCACAAGCGGTATTTAGAGCAGCCGATAGTTCGACGAAAGGAATTACCCCACTATTTACTTATTTCGTAATTTTACTTGGTTTCTTGCAAATATATAATAGTAAAAAGCGCGATGTTATTACTCTTACAGATGGTATGGGATTGATGCTTCCATATACGGTGACTTTCTCGGTTTTATGGCTTTTAATCATTTTAGCCTTTTATATAATCGGCTTACCAATTGGATTTAATACCGGTGTTATGTTATAGAAGATCGATGATCTTCTTTTTGGTTGTGAAAACGGATTAAATTTGATATAATACACAATGAAAGAAGTGATAAGTATGAGTTTGACAGCAGGAATTGTAGGGTTACCTAATGTCGGTAAGTCAACTTTATTCAATGCAATTACGAAAAAAAATATCTTGGCGGCCAATTATCCATTTGCGACAATCGATCCCAATGTGGGAATAGTAACGGTTCCAGATAGAAGAGTGGAAGTTTTAGAGGAAATGTATATGCCGGAAAGGACAATTCCTACAACGTATGAGTTTACTGATATTGCGGGACTTGTCAAAGGAGCCAGTACGGGTGAAGGTTTGGGTAATAAGTTTTTATCGCATATTAGAGAAGTCGATGCCGTCGTAGAGGTAGTAAGATGCTTCGACGATAAAAATATTATTCATGTCGATGGCAATGTAGATCCGATTAGAGATATCGAAGTTATCAATGTAGAGTTAATAATGTCCGATTTGGAAATAATCGATGGAAGGATCAGTCGGATTGGTAAGAAAGCGGAAATGACCAAAGATAAGAAAGAATTACTCGAAGTTAATACTTTAAAAAAGATTAAAAATAATTTGGAACAAAATATTCCCGTTAGAAAGATAGAGCTTACCGAAGAAGAGTTAGAAGTAATCAAATCATTTAATTTAATTACGGCTAAGCCAATCATCTATGTTGCCAATGTTTCAGAAGATGATATCGTCAATGGTGGTAACGAGTATTATGAACTTGTATGCGATTATGCAAAAAAGGAAAAAAGTGAAGTCGTTTTGATTTGTGCCAAGATTGAAAGTGAGCTAGCGGAACTCAACGATGCGGATAAAGCAGCCTTTTTAAATGATTTAGGGATACCTGAAAGTGGACTCGATCAACTGATTAAAAAGACATATTCTTTGTTGGGATTAGCAACTTTCTTTACAACTGGTAGCGATGAAGTAAAGGCTTGGACATTTAAAAAGGGCATGAAGGCACCACAGTGTGCAGGCATAATTCATACCGATTTCGAACGAGGATTTATCAGGGCTGAAGTAATATCTTATGATGATCTAGTTAAATATGGTAGTGAAAAAGAAGTCAAAGAGAATGGTAAGATGCGACTTGAAGGAAAAGAATATTTGATGCAAGATGGAGATATTTGTTATTTTAGATTCAATGTATAAGGGTTGAATCTTTTTGCTAAAAAAATCATCGTAATGATGATTTTTAATGTTTGTTAAATACTTGCAAGTGCATTCAAAATAGCAAATGGTAATATTATAAGAATTCGAAAAATAAGTTTGATAAAATACCACATAAGACGTAGTGGAAGCAACATTAAAGTGATTAAACATGAAATCATATCTTTTCCCCCTTTTAGATAAATGAATATAATATTTCGCTTTGTTGATTGATATTCTATCACAAAAACAAACGTTTGTCAACTTTTTAAACTATAAAGGTGATTTTTAAAAATTAAAGGCATATAATTAGATGAATTAGCGTTTACATTGTGAGTTTAAAGTTTAAAAGATGAATATAAAAACATTGACAAACGAATAATAGTGTGTTAGAATATGTACTTGATTTTTGAAGAGGGGGATTTTAAAGGTATGGATAAAAGTGTTAAAGGGATTAAACCAGTATTTCTATCATCAAGTAATATCAATTATCGTATGGCAACATATGCAGATAGTAAACACAAATATGAATTTCCAAGATTAAATGATCGTAGTGATGTACATGCTAGAGATAATAATTTTGGGTATGTCTTAAAGAGAAAAAAATAGTAGTAATTTTTCTCTTTTTTTGTGTAGATTTAACTATTTCTTTTTGTTATAATTATTATGGAGGCATAATGATGGAGAGAAATAGTATTGATGAGCAGTATAAATGGGATTTGAGTCAGATTTATAGAAGTAATAAAGAATTTGAAGATGACATAGCACTGGTGAAAGAAAAAATAGGGCAGTTTTTTAAGTATGAAAATATTTCTTATGATGAGAATAATCTATATGAATTACTTGAACTTAAAATGGATACCAGTAGAATTTTAAATAAGTTATCAACCTATACGAGTTTACTATGTGATCAGGACACCAGTATAAATAAAAATCAAGAATTAAAAGAGAGAATAGCCAATTTAGAGAGCGAATGTGTCAAAGCTACATATTTTATCGATAATAGTATTTTGAAACTAGATTATAAAGAAATTGAAGAATTTTATGTAAAAAATAATAAACTTAAAGATTATGAAATATATTTAAAAGAATTATTTAGATATAAAGAACATACTTTATCGAATAAAGAAGAGAAATTATTGGCGGGATTATCGAAGACTTTTGGAAATAATTATGATACTTATGAGCTTTTAAAGGATTCTGATTTAGAGTTCCCTAGTTTTTATATCGATGGTAAGGAATACAAATTGGATGGGATTAAGTATGGCTTATATATTGAAGATGAAAATCGTGAAATAAGAGAGAAGGCTTTTAATAATCTATATGCAATATATAAACAATATAAAAATGTTTTTGCTAGTTTAATTACTTCAAATATCAAAGAAGAAGAAGCTTTAGCAAAGATTAGAAATTACGATAATGCTATCGAAGAAGCTTTATATCACGATGATTTGACGATGCAAATTCACGATAATTTAGTTTCGGTGATTAGAGAAAAGTTGGGAGTTTTGCATAAGTATTATGGATTAAAGAAAAAAATTCTTAATTTTGATGAATTACATCTATACGATGTCTATCAAAATTTAGTCGATAATGATAATTTTAAATATCCATTCGATGATGCAAAAGAGACGGTTATTAAGGCTTTAGATATATTAGGAGAAGAATATATTGCTATATTAAAAAAGGGAATTAGTGATAGATGGATAGATGTATACCCTAGTAAGGCTAAAAGAAGTGGGGGGTATAGTGGGGGAAGTTACGATACAAGCCCATATATTCTTCTTAATTATCAAGATAAATACGATGATATGTCGACATTAGCTCATGAATTAGGTCATTCGATGCATAGTTATTATACGCGAAAGAACAATCCTTATCAGTATGGTCATTATTCAATCTTTGTAGCCGAAGTAGCATCAACCGTCAATGAATTATTGCTAGCTAAATATATGATTAAAAATAGCAAGAATAAAGATGAAAAATTATTTATTTTAAATAGAATGATGGAATTATATCGTGCTACGATATATAGACAGACGATGTTTTCTGAATTTGAGAGAATCATCTATAAAAAAATAGGTGATGATGAGCCATTGACGGCAGATATTTTAAGTGATATTTATTATAAACTAAATCTAGATTATTTTGGTAGTAATGTTTTCGTAGATGATTTAATAAGATATGAATGGGAGAGAATTCCACATTTCTATTATAATTTCTATGTCTTTATGTATGCGACTGGTCTATCAGCAGCCACTTCGATTGTAACAAGATTGTTAGATGGATCGTTAAGACCAGAAGATTATCTAAATTTCTTAAAATGCGGTAAGAGTAAAAGTCCACTCGATTCTTTAAAGGTAGCAGGAGTAGATTTAACTAAAAAAGAAGTAATCGAAAGTGCAATAACGATGTTTAATGAAATTATGGAAGAATTCGAAAACTTATATTTTGATGAATAAAGAGGGATGTTTATGAAGTATAAAAAGTTTTTGTGTATATTATTATCACTGATATATTTAGATTTGATGTTTAATCTATTTACGTACGATGTCTATTTAAGAAATTCAATTATCAATATGGTTTTATTTGCCGTAGTCAATGCTTTGTTTATTACACTGATTACTAGTTTGTTAAATGATAAAGTAAACCGCTTGATGATGTGTTTCATATATGGTTTTTTAGGCCTCTGGTATAGTCTTTATTATGTGTTTTATCGAGTATTGGTAACCCCTTTTTCGATTGCACTATTTAGACAGACTGATCAAGTGCTTAAATTTGGAAAAAATGTTGTCATTTCAATATTACAAAATATCCATGTTATATTACTATTCTTTTTACCAGTAATATTGTTAATTATATTTAGAAAGAAGATTAAATACGGAGAGATTGTATTAAAGAAAAGTATCATTTATTTAGGATTACTTATTATAAGTATTGGTCTTTATGTCATAAATATTTTTGCCTGGGGAAAAGGAGTTGGTTCTAGTTATAATTTGTTTTATGAGACAAATAATGTATCTTTAAATATTGAAAGACTCGGTGTAATGGTTGCAACCTATTTGGATGTTAAAAGAAGTATCTTTGGTTTTGATGAAAAGATAGCAATTGTGGAACAGACCGAAATAGAAGATGAAAATGAGGTATATGAATACGATTATAACAAAGAAGATTTAGATTTTGATGGTGGTTCAGAGAGTATAGCTACGATCAACAAGTATATGAAAAATGAAATTGGAACAAGGCAGAATAAATATACGGGGGTGTTTGAAGGAAAGAATTTGGTATTTATTGTGGCCGAGAGTTTCAGCGAATTAGCGGTATCGGAAAAGTACACCCCAACATTATATAAATTAGTGCATGAAGGTTTCGATTTTGAAAATTTTTATACGTCGAATAATCTATCGACAATCGGTGGAGAATTTCAGGCTTTAACGGGATTATATGCCGATAATACGATTCTTAGTTCATGGCGAGGAGGATGGGCATATTATCCTTATGGACTTGGAACACTATTTAAACAAAATGGCTATAATACTTATGCTTATCATGATAATAGTGCTTATTTTCAGGATAGAAATGTCTATTTAGGAAGTCAGGGGTTTGATAATTTTAAGGGCTGTTATAATGGATTAGAGAATGTTATAAATTGTGAACAGTGGCCTCAAAGTGATGTCGAAATGATGAATGGGACAGTTGGTGATTACCTAAATAGCGATAAGCCATTTATGGCTTACTACATGACGGTATCGGGACATTTTTACTATACTTTCGATGAAAATGATATGGCTAGGAAGCATCAAGATGAGGTAAAAGATTTGGATTATCCAGAAGCAGTAAAGGGATATATTGCTACGCAAATAGAATTAGATGCAGCAATAAAGACTTTGATGGAAAAATTAGCAGCCGCTGGTAAGTTAAATGACACGGTATTTGTGTTATTAGCAGATCATTATCCATATAATTTACCAATTGAAGACATCAATTTACTTTCAAGTTATGAAAGAGATAGTTTAATCGAAGCCAATAGTAACAATCTAATTATCTATAATAGCAAGATGAAACCAGTTAAAGTAAGTAAAGTAGGAATGAGTATCGATGTTTTACCGACAGTATTAAATTTATTTGGAATTAAATATGATTCACGAATAATTATGGGTAAAGATATCTTGAGCACAGCTGAAGGAATAGCCATATTTAAAGATAAATCATGGGTTACTAATAAAGGAACGTACTATGCGGCAACGGGTAGATTTCAAGCTAAAACAGATGATATCGATGAAGGATATGTCGATAAGATCAATGCCATTGTCGGTAATCGAGTGGCTATCAGTAGAATGATTGTCGAGAATAATTATTATAAATATCTATTTAATAAATAAAAGAAAAAAAGCATTACAAATTAGTAACGCTTTTTACTTACTATTCTTTTTCATGCTTCTAGCTTCTCTAGCACTAGTTTTAATTTTTTTACCATCAGCTGTAGTTATTGTTTGTAAATTAACTTTTTGCATTCTTTTAGTTATTTTTAAACAGTTTGGTCTAT
>CAZEVZ010000014.1:0-23033 GCA_964514935.1 uncultured Muribaculaceae bacterium | reverse complement strand
TGTCTGTAATAAATTATCAAAAACAATGGACAATTAGCCAATTTTAAAGTATACTTACTATATAGTAAGGTGAGAAAGTTATGAAAAATGAGAACGGATTTATGATGGCTGAACTTGTTGTCGTTTCAGCAATTGTTCTAGGAGTATTAGCAACAATATACGTCAGCTATAACAAAATTTATAGTGTCTATAACACTAGAATAAATTACTATGATAATACGACATTATATCGTCTGGCATATTATCGTGACATTTTAATTGAGAATGATTTATTAAATGATTTACTAACTACCACTAAAAATAATACCGTTACAGACATTTATAGCAGTAATTATAAGGTCTTTAATCTACCACCACTCGAATATTCAGATAAGATTGAAGACACCGTATTACTTGTGTATAATGGTAAAAATACAGGTAAAAAATTTGATTTCAATGTCTTAAATGGTCATAATATTCATCAAACATTTATGGATTATGCTAAATTTTTGTCCAATTCAGTTTCACTTAATTCCAATTATGTTTTAATTATGGAAAGATGTAATGTCAAAGAAAAATTAAATATCGATGATTGTAAATATGCATATTTGGAGGTGTATGATGGTCATGAATAACAAAGGTTTTGCCATAACGACAATATTATATGGCTCTTTAGTTCTATTTTGCTTGTTATTAGTTTCGTTATTAGGTATTTTATCGATGTTTAGGTCCAATCTCCAATTACTCATTGAAAATGGTAATGGTGCCAGAAAGATTGCAACGGTTCTACCACAAAATGTTACTAGTTATAGTGCTGTTACTAAAAGCGGTCTTTACTGTGTAAGCAGTAGTGATTGTAAATATATATCGAATAGTGATTTAGCCCCACGTGACTAAATAATATAAAAGGACTTTTAGAAGTTAATTTCTAACAGTCCTTTTTTCCGTTTTATTTTTTTCATTACCAATTTCATCAAATAAATCCTTAATGTTTATATCTAAACTATCGGCAATCCTACCAAGTACACCAATTGTAAATCCTCTTTGCATCTTTTTACTATAATTTCAGCAATATAGTTCATTGTAACATTACTTTTATCAGCTAATTCCTGTTGAGTCATACCGCGCTCTTTTCGGTATTTTTTAATATTATGTCGTACTATATCAAAGTAATAATTATCATTTTTAACTTCGCCCTTATTCATGAAATATCACCCACCTATAAGACAATTATCGCTAAAAAACCTATTTTATCACTATAAATTGTAATTTTTACTTTTTTTGATAAAATATACATGAAAGTAGAGTTGATAGTTATGAAGAATAGAAAAGGATTTACACTGGTGGAGTTATTAGCAACAATCGTCGTTTTATCATTAGTTATCGGAATAACGGCATATGTGGTAATCAATGCTATCGGTAGTGCCAAAGTAAGACATAGTGTCACGATTCCGCTTAAAGTCAGTGATTTTGGAAGCGGTATCGATCATTCAACATTTACAAAAGATGATATCGAAGTGAATGTAGGTAGTTCTAAAGTAACAAATATTACCTTAACTAAAGTAAATGATGATAACTACAATTTAGTTGTCAATAGTGATGCTTATAATGGTAAGATAACCTTGAAAATAGCCAAAGATAAAGTATTAGATAAACTTAAAAATGGTAACGAAGTTATCAGTATCGATACCGGAGTAACATTCGATAATACTTATAAGATAACCTATAATGCGAATGGCGGCGGTGCCCCAAGCAGCGGCCAATAATATTGATTATCTTGACAAAATAGTCTAATTAAAATAGAGGTGAAAAAGAATGAACAGCAAAATTAAAAAAGCAATTGGAATTATCATAATATTACTGCTAATAGGTTCAGTTGTAGTTTAATATTACAAATGGAATGCCGATATTCAAAATGAAAATAATAATAGCAATAATCAGCCTGTGAATAACATCGATGTCTATAGCGTTACATTTAAAAATTACACATACGAATTGCCAAAAACAACCACCTATAGTAAGCTTGATGAAAATAGATTTAAATTGATTAGTGATGAATACGAAGCAGTTATTGAACCCCTTTATGACAAAGAAAGTATCGTATCAGAAGATCCCGAACGTTACTATGAAGTATTATTAAACAACGGGATAAATGTTTCAAAACCAGAAAAGATGAAGATTGGCTTCATTGGTATTACCAAATATGAAAAAATTGACAGTGACGCCAATTCAACACTATATTATTTTACATATAGTAGCCCAATTATTTATGAAATAGAACTATACAACCTCCAAGATAATTTAGGAAGAGTAATGAATATCCTACTTAGTGCTACCGTTGATGAAAAAGAAAATTATGATTATCGTGAAATAACTACTAATTCAAATTCAAATTATTGATAAAAAAACATGTAAACTAATTTAAAAACTATTTTAAAACTATTTACAAATAGTTTTTTTTGATATAAAATGTACTTACAAGTGGTGAATAGTGGAAGAAAGTGGGGGATATTATGTTGATTGGTGAATATCATCATAATATTGATGAAAAAGGAAGATTGATTATACCATCTAAGTTTCGAGAAGAAATAGGCAATAGTTTTGTTGTTACCAAAGGATTGGATGGATGTCTATTTGTCTATTCATTATGTGAATGGGAAAAAATAGTAAACAAACTAAAGAAATTGCCATTTACTAAAAAAGATGCTAGAACTTTTTCACGTTTCTTTCTAAGTTCAGCCACTGTATGTGAATTCGACAAACAAGGTAGAATAAATCTAGTAAACTCTTTAATTGAATATGCGGATTTAAAAAAAGAATGTGCTGTCATTGGGGTTAATGATCGCTTAGAAATTTGGTCCTTAGATAAGTTTAATAATCTAATGGAAGAAAAAGCTTTAGAACTAGACGATATTGCTGAGAATTTATTCGATGGGGATTTTGATGACGAAACATAAGAGTGTATTACTTGAAGAAAGTATTGATTTCCTTAATATTAAGGAAGACGGAGTTTATGTAGATGCTACTTTAGGATTCGGAGGACATAGTTTAGAAATCTTGAAAAGAAATAAAAAGGGGTTTCTTTTCGCCTTTGATCAGGATAGTGAAGCCATTGCTTATAGTAAAGAAAGATTAAAAGACTATCACAATTTTAAAATAATCAAGAGTAATTTCGCCAATATAAAAGAGTGTCTATCAAAAGAAAATGTCACCTCTGTCGATGGTATTCTCTACGATATTGGTGTTTCTTCGATGCAATTGGATGAAGATTATCGTGGATTTAGTTACCATAACGATGCAAAGTTGGATATGCGCATGGACACCGAACAAACTTTATCAGCATGGGAGGTAGTAAACGATTACTCTTACGATGAATTGGTCCGTGTACTTAGAGACTACGGAGAGGAAAAATATGGTGGAAGCATTGCTAGAAATATCGTTAAAAATAGGGAAATAAAACCGATTGAAACAACGTTAGAACTAGTTGAAATTATCAAAAAGAGCATGCCCGCCAAAGAACTTAGAGATGGCCACCCAGCTAGAAAAACTTTCCAAGCTATAAGAATTGAAGTGAATCACGAGCTAGATGTTCTAGAAACATCGCTATTACAAGCTCTAGATTTAATTAACGTCGGCGGTCGAATTTGTGTGATTACCTTCCATTCACTTGAAGATAGAATAGTTAAAAATATATTTAAAAAATATAGCGAAGTAGATAGTAAATTTGCCAAATTACCTTTTATACCTGAAGAATATTTGCCTAAATATAAAGTTATATGTAAAGGAATTACCGCAAGTGACAAAGAACTTAACGATAATAATCGTGCGCGAAGTGCTCGACTTAGAGTAATTGAACGAATAAAGGAATGATAATATGGGAAAGAAAAAGAAAACAAACAAAAAAAACAGAAGAGAGAAAGCATTATATAGATGTTTTGTTATAATCACCATCTTTTTGGTTGTCGGTATTATCTACAGCAGAGCCTTACTAGGTAAAATAAACTTGGAGATTCAAGAACTTAGTGATATAATGAAAGAAGAAAATGATGATAATCAAAGTTTGGCTATGAAAATCAATGAAATGGTCTCACTCGATAAAATTAGAACCGTTAGCAGTGAGCAAGGATTATATTTTAATAATAATAATATTAAATCAGTATTAGAATAGGTGATAATGATGAAAGACAGGAAACTAAATACCAATAAACTTAAAATAAGTAAGTTTGTGTATGTTCTTGTCTTTTTTTTGTTTATCATTTTTGGCTTATCTTTAACCTATAGATGTATGGTCGATTATCAAGCCACCGATAAATTATCTATTAGTGAATTTATTCAAAATAGAAATATTGAAGAAGATGTTTTATTACCTCAAAGAGGGACAATTTACGATATCAATGGTAATCCTTTAGCCGAAGATGTCTCTAGTTATACTTTGATTGCTTATTTAAATAAAGATCGAGGAAATGATCATAATGGTATTCCCAGATATGTTTCAGATAAAGAAAAAACCGCCAAAGCCCTAGCCGAAAAAATTGATATTAAGTATGAAAAAATATTAGAAATATTGAATAAAGATGCTTATCAAGTTGAGTTTGGTATCAACGGAAAAAATTTAAGTCAATTGGAAATGGAAGAAATAAAAAATCTCAATTTACCAGGTATCGATTTTATTAAAAGTACCAAAAGATATTATCCAAATGGCGATTTTGCTTCATATTTGCTTGGTTATACCAAAAATAAGGAGTTAGATGACGGAAATACTTATATGGTTGGTGAACTTGGTATTGAAGGTTATTACAACGAAGAGTTAACGGGTATCAGTGGCTACATCAAATATGAAAAAGATGGCCGTGGCAATATCATCGCTAATTCAAATGAATATCGCGAAGATGCCATCGATGGAGCAGATGTCTATTTAACTATCGATAGTAATATCCAGTTGTTTATTGAAAATGAAGTCAAGAAGGCCCAAGATAAAAGCAAGGCTGAATGGGTCGTAATGGGTGTCATGGATGCAAAAACGGGAGCTATTTTAGGCTATTCTTCAACACCATCGTTCGATCCGAACATAAGGAATCTAAAGAATTATATGGATCCCCTTGTCAGCTATGCGTATGAACCTGGAAGTACGATGAAGACATTTAGTTACATGTGTGCTATAGATAGTGGAAAATATAAGGGCAGTGATACCTTTATGTCTGGTTCTAAAACTTATACATCGGCCATCGATGAAAAAGATACCGTTACCATTAAAGACTGGAATGATGGTAAAGGATGGGGAAGAATCAGTTATGACTTTGGCTATGCCATGTCTTCTAATATCGGGGTAGCTAATTTGTTAGAAAGTGTCATTACCAAAGATGAACTCAAGATTTGTTATGATAAATTTGGTTTTGGTAAAAAGACCGGCATTACCCTAGATGGCGAACTTACTGGAGACATTGATTTTACTTACGATATCGAAGCAGCAACCGCTGGTTATGGTCAAGGCATTATGGTCACACCAATTCAAATGTTACAAGCTCATACGATAGTTAGCAACAATGGTACTTTGTTAAAACCATACGTCGTTTCTAAAATAGTCGATTCAAGTGGTAAAACGATTCTAGAAAATAAGAAAAAAGAATTAGGAAAAGTAGTAAATGATGAAACAGTAAATAAAATTAAAGAACTTATGCGTAGCGTTATTTCAGATGATGGTACTACTGGTACTGGTTCAGCCTATAAGATAGCTGGCTATGATTTAATCGGTAAGACAGGTACGGCTTCAATCTTCGAAAAAGGAAGATATTTGACTGGCGGAGGTAATTTTATCTATTCCTTTGCAGGAATATATCCCGGTGATGATCCCGAAATAATTATCTATATGGCCATAAAAAAGCCACAAGATAGTCAAAATTATATTGCCAGCCCTGTAAAAGAAGTCCTTATCAATACTTCTAAATACTTAAGTATCGAAAATAAGAATAAAGAATTAACGAGTATATCATTACAAGATTATTCAAATGAAATTGTCACTGATATCGAAAGTAAACTTAAAAATAATGGTCTTAGAGTAATTACCTTAGGTACTGGTAACAAAGTAGTAGATCAATATCCGAAAGGTAATATAAGCATCTATAAAAACGATTTAGTGGTATTGTTGACTAATAAATACGATAAAACAATGATTGATTTTACGGGTATGTCATATAAAGATGCGAAAGAAATATTAAAACTTATGAATGTCGAATATGAACTATCTGGCTATGGCTATGTAAATAATCAGAATATTGAAAAAGGAACTAAAATAGATCAAAAAGTAATATTAGAATTAAAAGGGCTATATTAGGCTCTTTTTCTGTCAATAAATCGTCAAATTTATTGCAATCTTTATATAAATATACATTTTTGTATGCTATAATATTTATGAATAGTAGTATTGGAGGCATAGGCCGGATGGAAGCATATAAAATTATAAATTTTAATGAAAGTAATCAATATGAAAGCAATTGGGTAAAAACAGAAGTCAATGGAAGAAAAGTAGAGTATTTGCGCGAAGGAAATAAGATAACTGTCGAATATCCAGATGGTACTATCGGATCCGTTCCTGTTGAAGAGTTAAATGTCATTTTAGTTAGAGATGTAACAACAGGAAATTACCTGGGTATTTCAAAAGATTGCATCAATAGTGGAGAAGTTACAGCCAATGTCTGGTATACTGGTTATGCAGACGTAACTGATAAACAACAACATGTAAAAGCAATTGACAGTTGTGAAGCGGGGATGGTTATTGTCAGTAATGATCATAGAAGTGAATTAGCCCGCAGTGATCCAGAAAAATGGGATAAATGGATTGAAGAAAATGATGACTTACTAGATTGGGCCAGCCAAACATATAATATAGATGTTAAAACTACGAATACGCTTGGAACTAGTATAGGTGATGCAATATCCATGCGAGCATTTTTAAAAGAGGATCATGGAATTTGTTGTATTCTTGGTGCTTCCGATCGTGCTAGTGGATCATATTATGGACAACTTGGAATAACCGAAAAAGAAATAAAAAATAACGATGGTCGAAGTGGCGATATAATTGTTTCTGGGGGCTATGTTATAAATACTAGAGCATTTTTAACCGATGAAGAATATGAAAAATGCGCTGGAAGGACCTTTTTCCTATTTCAAAATCACGGTGATGAGAATCACTTATTTGTTAAGAAATTATTAGAGAATAAAGCCAACGTCTATTTCTTTGAAGTAGATGAAACTGCACACGAAAATGCTAGGTTTGAGGCAATAGATGGCGATATTTATGATGCTATTTCTGGCAACGAAGAATCAGCTAGAAAATTGTATGAAACATTTAAACCAAAAAAAGTGAAAGATTTAACAAATATTGATGAAAACGGTGATTATGTATGGGAAGATGTTTCGTTTGAAGAATTTCGAGGAACCATTTTAAAAGAATTAGGAAAAGATGCTTCATTAAAACCATTTGCTAATATTTCTGATGTAAGTAATTGTGAAGCTCTCATAGAAGCTTTAAAAACATCTGGTAATGATGTAATATGTAGCAACTTGGAGTTAGTTACACATTTGATGAATAATATTCGTGGGGTAATAAAGAATATAGCAATTGCTTCTGCCAATAGTTTTAGTAGTACGGCACCCGCCTTTTTAGGTACATGTATAAATTCCTATGGTTATAATGTAAGTACTTTTATGGAATCATTACTTTCTGAAACTGAATCAGTGGTAAGTCACGCTGAAGGAATAGCTGCAATGGATGCCAAATTTGAAAATGATATTACTGATTACTTATTAAGAAATATATCTGATAAATATAATAATACAAATCTTGTTGGAGAAATCGATAGTACCATCGATGAAGAACCAAGTGATAAGCCTACTGAAGCCAAAGAAATTGATTATAGTAATATCGACTCTTCACAACTTAGCCCTGAATTACTTGATAGCATTGTCTTAGATTTAAAATATCCTGATAAAGATGACTTAAGTACGAAGCGTGATGACACAGAAGTATTGCTTGATTTTCTTGATAAATCTGGTTATACAAAAGCTAAAACAAGGGTTGTTATTAAAAATATTTTAACCTCTCAGGCCTGTGCTGATTATTGTAAGAGCAAGGGATATTCTGATACCGAAGATGTCTATAGTCAAATTGAATTTTTAATTAAAGAATCAGACGCTTTATCGAAATTGAAAAACTTGAATGTAGATGGAATGACCCTACATGATGGTATGCGCCAAATAACCTTATCATTTAATGAAAGCGTCTTTGAAGGTAGCAAAAATGATGGATATGAATTGTGGAAAAATATCTATGATGAATGTATGAAAGATTTAAGGAGGTAAATTATGGCGTTTATAGCAAATAAAAGCGAATTAGAAAGTGCAAAAGAATTGTATGTCAATTACATAGAAAGTGAAATAGAACATGCTAGCTTATTGATAGATTCAATTCAAAATTTTAGAAATTCTACCGAAGCAGGTGAACTTTTAGGAAGAATGTGGGCCGATACTAGTGAAAAAATGAATGTTTATGCCTTTGCTAATCGTATGAGAAAAGAAAAACTATCAGCATTTAAAGATGCCATTGCATCAGGACTAAATAAATTGATTGGTGCTTGGGATGCTGATTTTGGAGAAGAAGTTAGCGACGTCAAACTTGAAGAATTA
The DNA here is from genome assembly GCA_964514935.1 of uncultured Muribaculaceae bacterium. Lineage (GTDB taxonomy): Bacteria > Bacillota_I > Bacilli_A > RF39 > UBA660 > RUG705. The sequence goes on along the minus strand of CAZEVZ010000014.1, from coordinate 14,372 downwards.
GAAAGAGAAATCAAGGAATTGTTAGAAAAAATCGATGAATTGTCGAAAAATCTGACAAGAACAGAAGAAAGAACGAATTCTGAAGGCAAAAAATATTATGTATCTGTAGTAAATGAAGAGGTTAAACATGCCCTTGATGAAGCTGTTGCTATTAAAAATGAATTAAAAAAAATTGTAAATAAAATTAAAGTATATAAAGAATTACATGAAAAAATCATGAGTGACTTGGGAGCTGCATATGAAGGAATGAATGGATTTTATAGTCCAGCTTCAAAGATTACTCCAACACCAGTATGGTCATATGAATCATATATGGGTTACCGAGGTTAGTAGAATGAATATAAATAATGTGACATTACGATGTGAATTAGGAGGATATTATGGCTAGTTTTACTGCTGATCAAATTGGAAGTTTTCGTTCCGGTGCAAAACTTTTAGATAATGGATACTACAAAGTATCATATGGTGAAGGTGATTTATATCTTTCTGCTGATGCTGATTTATCCAATTTGTCATTTTATTGTTATAACCCAGGTAGTTATGCAACTGGCGGCGATGGTGGCAGAGGAAAACTTAATAGCATAATGCAAAGCAATGATCCTTTGCAATTTGATGTGATTTATGTTTCAAAATATTCTACTACGACGGATAAACCTCAGAATTTAGTTAGTGATTTGGATAGCCATTTCGATGCCACTATTACCAATGCCACTTTTGAAGGTTGGAGCGGCGGAGTAGGTGGTGCTTTTGAAAATACCTGTTTATTCGTCGAAAAACTAACTGAAGACAATCCTAATGTGGTAGTTAACATGGTCGGTGTGGATGCCTTAATAAGCGGTGGATACGATGTTACAGCCGAATCAGATAGACAAAAACTGCGTGGAAAATATGCCAAATATATAGAAATCTTAAAGAAATATAATGTTAATTTTTATACTCTCGGGGAAGAATATGGCGGCCAAAAAAGTAATAGTAGTACATTGGCATCTGTCTTAGCGGAATTCGGTTTAAATGCTAAAGAAATAGCCATCGATGATATGGTTAAGCATCATGGCGTTGGACATACAGAATTATTTAGATTATCGTTAGAAACAAAATTGCTTCCTGCCTTAGCTGGTTTAACAAGTCTTAGTGAGGAAGAAATAAAATATTTATCTTTTGAGGGTACAGAAGAAGACAAATGGGAATGGCATATTTATGTCAATGGTGATAGAGAGAATGGCGAAATCGATCTAATTGACTTTCTAGGTGCAATGTTATCTAGTAAATTTGCTTCTATTCAAAACCTGAATATAAATTCAAAATTATCTGATGCTTTAGCACAACAAGGAAATGATATAATACTTAGTAATTTAGAATTGGTTATATCTAGAATGAATGATATTCGTGGAGTAATAAAAGGAATGGTTACTGCTCCCGCAAGTAGTTTTAGTACTACAGCTCCAGCCTTTTTGGGCGCGTGTATATCATCATATGGAGATGCAGCTAGTACCCTTATGGAATCGTTACTATCTGAGACTGAATCAGTGGTAAGTCATGCTGAAGGAATAGCCACAATCGATGCAAAATTTGCAGACGATATTACAGATAACTTACTAAGAGAGATATCTGATAAATATAATGGTAAATAAAAAAATATACATTAAATAAAGATGGAGGAATTATAATGGAAAAAAGATATTATGATATGTTAAATGAAGATGTTGTTGATAAAAAAATGTCCTATGATAGTATAGTTAACTATTTAAAACATCAAAGATCGATGGGAAATTTTACTAACATATCTGATGAAGAAATCATGTCTTATTTAAGGACAAAAATGATGATAAATAGTAACGTCCCTAATTTTAGCGATTCACATACAAATTCAGCTAGTATTAACAAGGCACCTAGACAAAATACATATTCAAATACATTAAATAATTATCATAGCGAAAAAAATATAACACCAAATGTTAATAATATTGAATCAATGCCAAAAGTGATTGATCCATCAGCTAATTCGACCGGAACAGTCACTAATAATTCTTCTTCTGATGTTTCTAATATGTGGGAACTTCCCAAAGAAGAATTGATTGCTAAAACAGTTAATGTTTTTAGTGGTGGTACGACTACCAATGGTGGTTATAAACCTAAAATAGTGGGAGATGCTTTGTATTCTACACCTGGCGGTGTAGGCCATTATCAACCAAAATATGGAGTATTACCAGAGGGGGAAAAATATTCTAATCAGTTACAACTACAAATGAAACAAATTCCAGTAGTTAATGATAATGGTAGAGTGCAAATAAAATTTGATTTTAAAAATGTTAACAATGCAACACTAGTGCCAAATTTAAAGGATTGTTCCCTTACATTTACACCTGGTAATAGTGAAAGTATGCATAGACTAGTAGCTGTTTTCCCTGGCGACAAAGATTGGCCCTACACTGTATCATTAGGAATTGATGTAGATGGTAAACCTTGTGTAAATACAGGGGGAGATAAAATTGACAATTACTATTTAAATACCACCACTTTAGATGCCGATTGTACAATACTAAGAGTACAGCCATATATGAACAATAGTGGTATTTCTGAATATATACCACATATTTTAGATGAATTAAATGCCGAATTTTCAAATGGCAATGAAAACACAAACTATCAAAATCGTTATACATTTGTTGGAGCAAGTGTTGGATCAGTAAATATGCTTGAAGCTGCTAATGCAGTTGTTGCTGATCGACTTGCTACTTCATCAGATAATCATACACCAATTGATATGATGCTTCTAGACACTAAAGGAGATGTATCGCTTGCACAAGAACCAGGCGTCCCTTTTGTCAAAAAAATGAATAACTATCCAGAACTTAAGAACGAAATGATTAGAACTGGAAGTATAATATATGCGTGTGAAGCAAAAGATGGTAATGGCGTTACTCAAGCTCCAAGTGTAGCAATCAACAATTTGGGTACTTTAACCGAAGATGGAATGATTATTGTCGATGTTGAAAATGAAATAGTAAAAGCTCATGGCGGAAACAATTCCTTCGAATTTCAATTTACTAATGGATCAATAGGTAAAACTGTATACGATTATGATGGAGTAACTAACGAAACAGTAACTATGCTTAGTAATGGAACAAACGAGGCACCCAACAAGTATTATTTGGTATTGCCAGAATCTGAATGGGATCCTGAAAAGCCTCAAGACTACTATAACCAACGTAAAGAAATAACTGAAAAACAATTAAATGACTTTTGTAAATACCGTGAAATGAAAGGTATGCAAGAAAGCGGGAAATATTTAAATGATTTGGTTGGTTATGTAAATTATGAAGGTAATGAAGAAGCTAGCGGTTACATCAATTTAAGCAGCGGTGCTACCATCTCTGACGACAATATCCTTTTTGATTTTCAAGCAATAATCGATAAAACTAATAATGTCGCTGGTGAAGTAAGCAAGACATCATTTAGAAATGATGCTTTCGATTATCAATTGTCAGAAAATAGTACAGCTGATTTTCCAGAATCATTAAATAGATCAAATGCCTTCCTATATGGAATATCGAGTAATTTGCTCAATACTGTAGAGAGTGATACCAAAAATATTGGGCAAATGTTAAGCGATTATATCACTTTAGATAAAGCATATGGCGACAAGGCTTTGGAAATGATGGATGGTGAGTATACTAGTGGTAAGTATTTTCAAACCGATATATTGATTGATAGCACCGGAGGTAGTGATATAAATAATGCCTATTATGGCCTCTTTGCTGATAATGTAAAGGAAGGTTCAGTCGGCAAAATAGCCATGTCTGATATTGATAATATTCTTAGTGGCAATATGCTTATTGGTAAAATAGGGCAGGGACTTAATAATGAATATGAGGATGCTGAGAGATTACAAAATGCCATTGAAGAGATAATAAATATGTCACAAGGAGAAGCCATGGGTAAATCATGGCAAGCCGAAAAAGATCGACTAATACATTTAGCCGATTGTTGTGAAGCAAGAAAAATTGCGGTTAATAATCTTCAAGAAGCCTATATTGCTGCTTTAAACCATGTTAAGGATTACTATAATGAAACTGCCAGTATGCTTGCAGGCAGTAAGATTGATTTGGGTGAATCATTGGATGATGGCAACATTCCGATATATGAAGCTAAAAATGTAAGTCTTCATCAAGAAATTGCGGATTTAAAAACGGAATATGCTGAGTGCGATGCGGTGCCAGAAATGATAGGTACGGGTGGTTACATTCATCTTCCTAATGGTCAGAGTTATGAAATAATGAAACATAATCCCGCTTATGATGATGCTCGTAATCGAATGGCCGAAATAAAAATTCTCGTTCCCCAAAAAGAAGAAGAAATTGCCTATAATGAAATATATATAGGTAGACTAAAAGGCTTAGCAACTACTTTAAATGAGGCTAATGAAATAATTCAAGCAGCTATGGAAGAGATTAACGGTAATTACGCCAAAATGGTAAATGACATACCGATAGTTAATCTTGCTCCAGTCGATTTAGGTACATTATAGCCAATTGACAAAATAAATATTTCGTATTATCATAATCTACTGAAGAGGAATGATAACAATGAAAGAAATATATGTCATATCATTAGATGATGATGTTCCACTCCCAAGTACTACATATAGTGATATAAGACAGGTGGCATATCTTTTATATGATGAATTGGATCGTTATGATAGGCATATATTATGTATTGATGATGATAATACTTTAATTAGAAATGATCTATATGAGATTTATTCCACTATTAGTAATACATATACATATAGATTTGATTCTGATAAATCTAATATAAATTATAAAAAGTATGAACCATTCATAATAAATGATCGTTCATTTGGCTTTACCGTTTATGAAAATTCAGTTACTAAAGAAGAAATATATCTGATGCTTAATAGAGCTATCTCGTTCTTAAAAATAAATAGTAATTATAAATTTAATATTTCTTCTATTAAGTATAGTAACCCTGATGATAGATTTAAAGCCATTGATAGTTTAATAAAGAAAGATTATAAAAATGATAGATCAAAAGTATTAAAAAAACAAATTAAACCAATATTTTCAGTTTTTGGATTGCGATAGTCTACGGACTATCTTTTATTATCCGCAAAGAAATGTTTGCATTTTTTTAGATAATATGGTAATATATATGGCAAAAAAACGAAGGGGATTTTTTATGGAACTAAAAAAGAATAATATTATTGAAACAACTAGTAGCAATATTTTTAAAAAATATAGTATGCTTATCAATGCTTTGTATAATGAATACTTGTTTTTAGATATGCCACGTGAAACATTTAATAAATTAGTTATCTCAATAATTGAAAAGACTAAAGAGGAATATGATGATGAAATTGTATATTCATCTTATTTAAAGAAAAAAATATGTGAAGAATTAGTAAAATATATCAATGACCGTTTCAAAGATAATCGAGAAGTAATTAAGATTGTCAATTCATTTGTCAAAATAAAATTTCATGGACCTAAAAATGATGAATATATTATCTTTTATTTAACTAAATTAAATGAGTTTTTCAATAGTTTGAATTATGTTCCTAATCCGGATGTTATTATCGATATAGTTAGTCATAATAAATTATTGAATGAGATAATAGGAATTTATGTCAATAATAATTTGAATAAGGTTAAAGCCTTTGGTGATGATATTTTAAAAGACAATGTTGTTGCGCTTATAATCGATGCCTATTGTGAAATATACCATATAGATAAATATAATAGCGAAAGAGAAAATTATAATATTACTCTTGATAAGAGTATAACTACAAGTGTCGATTCTCTGAAAGTATATTTTAATGAAATAAAAAATATTCCCCCATTGACTATTCAAGAAGAAGAAAAGTATGTTTCCGAGATGTTAAAGGGCAGTGAAAGTGCTAAAGAAATGTTAATTAGGCATAATTTGAAATTGGTCGTTATTATCGCTAGACGTTATTTAGGATTAGGTATGTCTTTGAACGATTTGATCCAAGATGGCAATGAAGGGTTGATTGTCGCTGCTAGTAAATATGATGCTAGAAAGCAATACCGTTTTACTTCCTATGCTTGCTGGTGGATAAAGCAAAGAATAATTAGATCACTTACTAATAATAGTAGGACTATCAGAATACCTGAATCTGTATATATAAGAAATAGTAAATATCAGATAGAATTTAGTAAATTACAAAATGAATTAGGTAGAATTCCTACGGATAGAGAAATAGCTGAATATATGGGTATATCTATTTTTGAAGTTAGTAAGATAAGAATGGCATTAGGAAAAACTTTAAGTTTAAATGACAAGATATTTGGTGATAATGAAGATGAATTATCGGAACTTGTAGCGGCGAATGATAATACCATGGAAGAAAATACGATAATAACTAGTTTACCCAAAGAAATTATGCATATGTTTAATATGTGTGGCTTAAAAGAAAAAGAAATTAAATTATTGACCCTTAGATATGGACTTAACGGTGGTGAGCCTCAAACATTACAAGATACCGGTAGAGAATTGGGCAATATTTCTAAAGAAAGAGTTAGACAATTGGAAGCTATCGCCTTAAAGAAAATAAGAATGTCACCATATATTAAAGATTTTGCTATATATATGGACGAACCCGATAGCGCTTTGAAGCGCATTGACGATTATCGTAAAGAATATGCTGAAAATGTACTCAATAGTAATACATTGAAGTTATCCGCAAGTATCGATAATGGTAAAGCAAGAGGATACAACGTCGTAAGAGAACCTAAATATAAAACGAAAACAAGGTAGTAAAATATTACTACTTTTTTCTAAATGATGATATAATTATATAGAAAAGAGGTAAATATGAAAAATATCCTTATCTTCGGTGGAAGTAGTGATCTCGGCTTATCGCTTGCTAAATTCTTAATGAGTAAAGGTAATCGCGTAATTGTTACTTATAATACACGAAAAGTATCCGAAATAGAAGCCATCCATTGTGATATTAGAGATGAAAAGGACATCGATAATACGATTAGAGAAGTTTTAGATAAATATCATCACATCGATATGCTTATCAATATGGCTGCCATCAGTATCGATAACGAAATAGCGGACATTACCAAAAGTGATTTGCTGAATATTTTAGAAGTAAATTTAGTAGGAAGTTTTCTAACAAGTAAAATATATAATAAATATGTAACCGATGGAACAATCATAAATATTTCATCTACCGATGGTATCGATACATACAACCAATATAATTTAGGTTATGCCCTTAGTAAATCGGGAATGATTTTTCTATCAAATAATTTAAGATTGTGTACGAATAATAAAATATTCTGCATATCTCCCAATTGGATAGATTCAGATAGTACTAATGCAATAAACCCTGATTATTTAGCGAATGAACTTAAAAGAATAGGCCAAAGTAGGCTTATTACCAAAGCAGAATTTAATAGCGGAATATATCAAATAATTGATAAAGAAGATAGTGGTAATTACCGCTTGGATATAAAGGATGATAAATTATGGATCGAAAAAATATAACTAAATATGTCTATCAATGTGAAGATAATTTAAAAGAAGAATTTAAAAAATATGAACAGATTGCTTTCTTTAATAGTATGAAAGTATTAAATGCATTTCATAAGAATAGCGTTAGCGAAAGTCATCTAAATGGCACAACAGGTTATGGTTATAATGATGAAGGACGCGATGTTGTTGAAAGAGTATATGCCGATGTTTTTAAATGTGAAGATGCTCTTGTAAGAAATCAGTTAATATCTGGTACTCATGCTTTGACTGTCGCCTTATCAGCGATGCTTAGACCAAATGATTTGATGTTATCTATCAGTGGTAAACCTTATGACACCTTAGATAAAGTAATTGGTATTGAATATAATCCTAGTAGTCTTACAAGTTATGGCGTAAAATATGAACAGATAGATCTTATTGATGATGATTTTGATAAAGATAAAATATATAGTTATTTACTTAGAGAAAAAGTAAAACTAATTACTATTCAAAGGAGTAAGGGCTATTCAACCAGAAAAAGTATTGGAATCGATAAGCTAGCTCAAATCATCAAAGAAATAAGAAGAGTTGATAAAGATGTTGTCATTATGGTCGATAATTGTTATTGTGAATTTGTCGATTACATGGAACCGACCGAAGTAGGTGCTGATTTAGTGGTGGGTAGCCTAATCAAAAATTTAGGGGCTGGGATTGCCACGAATGGAGCCTATATTTGCGGAAGACGTGATTTAGTTGAACTATGTGCTGAAAGATTGAATGTCCCTGGTCAAGGAAAAGAAGTAGGTCCTTCAGGTAATGCTAATCGTATGTTTTTACTAGGTCTATATCTAGCACCTCAAGTCGTATTGAACAGTTTAAAAACAGCCATTTTGTTAAGCTATGTTATGGAAAGTATCGGTTACGAAGTAAGCCCTAGATACGATGATAAAAGAGTAGATATCGTCCAAAATATTATTTTGGGAGATCCCGATAAATTGGTTAATTTTTGTAAAATGGTTCAAGCAAGTTCTGCTATCGATAGTCATGTGGCTCCCATTCCTAGTGATATGCCGGGATACACAGATAAAGTTGTTATGGCCAGCGGTTCATTTACCCAGGGAAGTTCGATTGAACTATCGTGTGATGGACCATTGCGCCCTCCTTATATGGCATATTTTCAGGGAAGTCTATCATATGATTATGGTAAGATAGCCATTATCAATATTTTAAGTGAATTTCTAGGAAGTGATGACGATGAATAATAAATTAACGACATTTAATCAACAACTTAAAAATAGTCGAATAGCCATTATCGGTCTTGGGGTTAGTAACCTTCCATTGCTCGATTACTTATATCAAATGGACGGTAATGTCGAAATTTTTAGTGATAATAAAATCGAAGTAGATACGAGTAAATATGGTTATAAAGTACATGAAGATGGCCTAAAAGAGTTAATTGGTTTCGATATTATCTTTAGAAGCCCAGGTTGTTTACCAACTCGTAGTGAAATCATCGAAGAAAAGAAAAGAGGCGCCCTAGTTACTACCGAAATAGAACAAGTAATCAAATTATCGCCCGCTAAAGTAATTGGGGTAACTGGTTCTGACGGAAAAACGACGACGACGACCCTGATCAATTTGGTGCTTGAAGCCAGTGGTTATAAAACATTTTTAGGCGGTAACATCGGAACGCCACTATTCACAAAAATAAATGAAATGCAAGAAGACGATATCGTCGTATTGGAATTATCCTCATTTCAGTTGATGGAAATGACTGTTAGTCCCGATATTTCCGTTATCACCAACATTACTCCTAACCACCTAGATAAACATAAAAATATGGATGAATACATCGAAAGTAAATGCAATATCTATAAATATCCTGGCAGTCTACTTGTCTTAAATGCCGATAACGATATTACTAATCAATTACAAAGTGATAGAGAAATTAGATATTTTAGTCGAACCAAAAAGACCAATGCTTTCTATACCTTAAATAATAAAATATATTATGATGACAAAGTTATTTTAGATATTAAAGAAATCAACATCAGAGGGGTTCATAATTTAGAAAATATTTGCACATGCTTATCGGCCACTTATGATTTGATCGATTTAGACAAGGCTATCAAAGCAATTAAAGAATTTCGTGGTGTTGAACATCGACTAGAATTTGTTAGAGAAATCGCTAATGTTAAATGGTATAACGATTCCGTATCATCGAGTCCAACGAGAACCATTGCCGGTTTAAATTCATACGATGAAGATATCGTTTTAATTGCTGGCGGTTACGATAAAAATTTAGATTATACTCCTTTAGCTAAACCAATTTTAGCTAAAGTCAGCAAATTGATTTTGTTCGGTGCAACGGCGGATAAAATATACGACGCTGTAATTAAGCAAAAGAAAGACGAAAAGATCGAAATATATCGTGAAAACACCCTAGAAGATGTTGTCAAAAGAGCCAAAGAAGTCGCTAAAGCCGGTGAAATTGTCTTGTTTAGCCCAGCTTCAGCCTCTTTCGATATGTTTAAAAATTTTGCCGATCGTGGCAATCAATTTAAATCACTTGTGAATAAATTATAAAAGAATCGACTATTTTATCGATTCTTTTAGTTATCTTGCATATTTTTTTGCTCTTCCATGTCCCAAAGTATCATAATCGTAGTTGTTATCTAGTGGTATATTGGTACTTATATTGTAATACTCTGACAATGAATCCGTCATACTTTTGTATATCCTGATAGCCATTTGATATTTTTCTTCTTCAATTGCACTAACGGCCGGAATAATATAACGTGAAAAGAGAACACTAGCAATCTTCTTTCCAAATACATCTCTTTCCAACTCGTAGGAAATAATCGGACCAATATTATCATAGATTAGTAATAATTTTATGTATTCAGAATTTTCACGCATCACTTCATCTCTAAATTTTCTTAATGTATTTAGATAATAATTGTTATCGGGATAACCCAACAATTTGCAGGTAATCGTAGTCAAATAGCAACCTGATGAACTAGCATGATTTCTTGAATTTTCATACATATTTTCCCTCGCATAATTGCTTCTTGAATACGCTTCACAAAAGTCATAGCATTTTGGATCGCAAGCACTACGATATTCACCTTTTTTTTCGTCCCAATACTTTCCTCCATTATCTACTTCACTTAAATAAGTACAAGCTGCGCAGTATGCTTCATAAGCCATAATCGTCCCTCCTTTTTATGACTATGTACTATATCATAAAAAAAGAATAAAGTAAAGAATTACTTTATTACAAATTTCCCAATTATTAGACCGATCGCCACCGCGATTATCAAAATGTAAGTTATAATTACCCAAAGCGGAATATTTTTAAGATAACCGTTCTTATTCATACTGTTGAGTAAATTGATCTTAAACATATCCAAATCTTTATGTGATTTTGATACCATTACTCCCTTATAAGTAGTCAATTCCTTTTGATGACCTTCCGTTAAAATATCCTCTGGCGTAAGCGTCTCTAACATGACGATATTATTGTTTAAATATACTGAATAGTGAAGCGTAATATTACCATGAACTTTCGTAAAAGTCTTATCGGTAGGTAAAGTTAGTTCATACTTTTCAATATTTTCTTTTTCATTCGTCGATACTAGAACACCCAAAAATTTACCTTCTCTTAAACTTGGATAATATTCAAACAATAGCTTTTTATAAGCCAACATGTTGTATTTCTTAATAGCTCTTTCTTTTTTTCGAAATTCATTTTCATTTATATAATCGATAATGTAATTGTTTTTCATATGTTTCACCTAAAGTAATTATAACATATTTTTTAAAATGTGTTAATAATTTTAATTATAATATATTTGATTTTGCGTATAAGCAACTGGATATGGTCTTGGATAATAATAAGGCATTGGTGGATAATATACTGGTCTTGGGTAGAATGCTGGGGCCAAAATACCACCGGTAATACCCCCTAATAGGAATGGTGCCAAGAAACCACCACCGATAAAACGATCGCCATTTTTATTAGGCAGCGGTCTTTGATTATAATTATAATAGAAATTATTCGGATTCATCATAACACAACCTTTCATAATATTATATTAGACTACTTTAAATGTGTTAATATAACCAGAAAAAAAGCCCTATTTTCAAAGACCAAAGTGTCACTAGTTATGACTTATTATAGGGAATAAATAAAGACTTGTCAAGCCTAAAAAGATGTTAATTTTTCCCTAAAAAAAATATCATCAAAAGCGATGTCAAAAATGTGTCAAATGTCTTGCTAAATATTATAATTTGATTAAAATAAAAAGACATGAGAAGGAAGTGACTATCATTATTAAATTGTCCATTTAAATAATGATAGTTATTTTTTAAGTAAGTAGGTGAAAACATGGTTCAAAGTAATTTACCCATCATATTCTTAAAAGATGTTGTGTTGTTGCCATATAATGAACTTCGAATCGAATTGTCTACCGACTTAGAGAAAAAAATAATCAATAATAGTAATTTAAATTATGATAGTCATATTTTATTTATCAACTTAAATGATACCCTAGAAGAAAAACCTAATATTAGAAAATTACCTAAAGTGGGTGTTTTAGGAAAGATTAAAACTAAATTAGAACTTTCAAATGGCATCATCAGATTGGCCGTTGTGGGATTAGATAGAGTAGAAGTTCTAAATTATAACGTATGTGATGATGATAGTTACGAAGCCTTTGTTATTCCAACTAAAGAATACGATTACGATGAGTTAGAAGCGACCGCCCTAAAGCGCATTTTATTGAAAGATTTAAATGATTATATCGATTTATCATCGAATATTTCTAACAATGTCCTAGGAAGAATAAATGGTATCAATAATTTAGCCAGATTATCTGATATTATCGTTTCTGAATTACCCCTTGAATATCATGAAAAAATTAAATATATCGAACTATGTAATCCGATTATCAGAATTAGACATATTATTCAAGACTTGAATCGGGAAATGGAAACAGTCAAGTTAGAGAATAGAATCGATGAAGATTTAAAAGAAAAATTAGATGAAGAACAAAAGAATTATATTCTCAAAGAAAAGATAAAACTAATTAAAGAAGAAATAAATGAAATCGATATTAAAGATAATGATATCGTCAAATTGAATAGTAAAATAAATGAAGGGGATTATCCAGATTATATTAAGAATAGATTAGAAGAAGAATTAAATAGATACGAACTTACTAGTCCAACTTCACCAGAGATGAGTATCATTAGAAATTATATCGATGTTTTAGCCAGTTTACCATGGAATAAAAAAACTAAAGATAATAATAATATTGAAGATATAAGAAATAAATTGAATAAAACTCATTTTGGATTAGCTTCGGTCAAAGAAAGAATTATCGAATATATTGCCGTAAATAAACTTAAGAAAAAGATAAAAACTCCTATTCTTTGCTTGATTGGTCCACCGGGAGTAGGTAAGACGACGATGGCTAAATCGATCGCCCAAGCCCTTGACAAAAAATTTATCAAAATTAGTGTTGGTGGTGTCCATGATGAAGGAGAGATTATCGGTCATCGAAGAACTTATATCGGTGCTAGCCCAGGCAGAATAATTCAAGGACTCAAAAGAGTTGGTGTCAACAACCCCGTATTCTTAATCGATGAAATTGATAAACTTACCAAAGATTATAAAGGTGATCCGGCTTCTGCTTTACTAGATGTCCTAGACCGTGAACAGAACAGTGGTTTTGTCGATAATTATATCGAAGAAGAAGTCGATCTATCGAATGTCCTATTTATTCTTACGGGTAATGATGAATCGATGATTCCCGATGCCTTAAAAGATAGACTAGAAATAATCAACTTATCAAGTTATACGATTCAAGAAAAAGAAGATATTGCTAAAAATTATATTATTCCTAAATTGGAAGATTATTATAACTTAAAATTAAGTATCAGTAGTCAGGATATCATGAAAATTATTACTCACTATACGCGAGAAAGTGGTGTAAGACAATTAGAAAGATGCATCGATAAGATTTTTAGAAATGTTTTGATGGCTGAAGAAACCCCTAAAAAGATAAATATTACGACTTATCTAGGTAACTATAAATACCGAACTATCCTCAATGAAAAAGATAGTTATGTTGGAGTCGTAAATGCCTTAGGCTATACTCCTTATGGCGGATGTATTCAAAAGACGACCGTTTTGAGTTATCCCGGTAATGGAAATATAAAGATGACCGGTACCCTAGGTGATATGGTCAAAGAAAGTGTCGATGTAGCAGTTAGTTATATCAAAGCCAATAGTTATCTTCTAGAAATCGATCAGCAAATATTTGACAACAAAGATTTTCATGTCCATTTTGAAGGAGCGGGTATTCAAAAAGATGGCCCTTCAGCCGGCTTGGCAATTATGAGCAGTCTAATCAGTCTAATTAAACAGAAGTCTATCGATAGTTCTATCAGTATGACTGGTGAAATTACCTTGCGTGGTAAAATATTACCCGTAGGTGGTATCAAAGAAAAAGTCTTGGCTGCAATTAACAATAATATAAAAACCATCTATATTCCCATCGATAATAAGGAAGATGTCAAAGAAATACCTAGTGAACTACTTAAAGGAATAAAAATTAAGTATATCAATAACTATTTAGAATTATATAATGATCTATTTTAGAAACTACGATGAATAATAAATTTTCATCTAGTTTTTTTCTATTTATATTATCTCAGTTAAAACTTAATGCCCAAGATGTTCTATACATTCATAAACATACATTACACAATCGTCGCAAAAATGATTGACATAATAATTATAAATTCTCAACTTAAACACTTTTTAGAATATAAAAACTCCTTATCCCATATTTTACAAT
>CAZEVZ010000013.1:0-23452 GCA_964514935.1 uncultured Muribaculaceae bacterium | reverse complement strand
AATTCGCATATGAAATTAAAGGATTTAAGTCTGGTTTCTACTACTTATATAACATAGATTCAAATAGCGATAAAGCAATAAAAGAATTTGATCGTATTGCAGCTATTGATGAAAATGTTATTAGACATTTAGTAATAAATATCGAGAAGTAGGAGGAAAAAATATGAATAGAGTAGAATTAGTTGGTAGATTATCTAGAGATCCTGATTTAAGACATACGTCTAGTGGAATGGCTGTATGCCAAATCAATGTGGCAATAAGTAGAAGAGCGGCTCAAGGAAGCGAACCACAAGCTGACTTTATCAATGTTGTAGTTTGGGATAAACAAGCTGAAAATGTGGCTAGATATCTATCTAAAGGCAGACAAGTGGCTGTCGAAGGAAGAATTCAAACGAGAAGTTATGATAATAGTGAAGGTAAGAAAACTTACGTTACGGAAGTAGTGGCTAACAATGTGGAATTTTTAGGTTCAGTAGGTGATAATCCAAAAGCACAAAATGGACCAGAAGAAAATCCATTTGATGCAATGCCAGTAGATGAACCAGAAACGACATCTGTAGATAATGATCCGTTTGCTAGTTTTGGGGAAAAAGTAGAAGTAAGTGACAGTGAATTACCTTTCTAAAAAAGGAGGAATGAACATGGCAGAATTTCGTAAAAAAAGAAAAAAAGTGTGCTATATGTGTATGGGCAAACCAGTTGATTATAAAGATATTAATGTAATTAGTAAATATATAAATGATAGTGGTAAGATATTACCAAGAAGATTTACTGGTACTTGTGCTAAACATCAAAGACATGTAGCAGAACAAGTTAAATTAGCAAGATTTATGGGCTTTGTACCTTATACGACAAAATAAGCATGATATGTGCTTGTTTTTTTCGTATATTATAGATATAATAATTTTAAGGAGGATAACTATGAATAAAGAAAAAATTAAAAGTATTATTATTTTTGTTCTACTTGGGGTTGTTATTTTATTTATCGGAGTATTTTATGGGATGAGTTTAGGTAAGAAACCTACGGAACAACCTGTAGAAAATAATGAAGTAGAGGAAGCAAAAGAATTATCGACAGAGGAAGTATTATCAAGTATGGTTGGTGAATGGGGTACTTGTTTGGGTGAATATGATTGTCGTGGCTTAATCGTAGGTAAAAATGGTAATGAATACTACTACACACCATATGTAATGTGGTCAGAATTTGGAGATAAAGGAACGATTGAAAAGGTTACTAAAGTTGAGGATAATAATTACAAGTTAACAGTACATTATCCTGGATATAGTGATGAACTTGGTAGTGCACCCGAAAGAACAGTTGAATATACAGTAAATATTTCTGAAACTGCAAGTAAGATTTTATATGTTGATTCAAAAAAATATCAACAAGTTAATGGTGATAGAGAGACATTTTTCAAATCAATAATGTAATAAGATATAGAAAGAAGGGTGGTTTATGAAAGTAATATTTATTAAAGACTTGAAAAAACAAGGAAAGAAAGATGAAATAAAAGAAGTATCCGATGGCTATGCGATGAATTATCTAATTAAAAATGGATATGCTGTTAAATATACGAAGACAAGTAATGAAAAGTTAAATGATGATATTAAGGCTAGGGAAGTAAAAGAGGAAAGAGAGATATTAGAGGCGGATAAAATAAAGGATAAACTAGCAAAAGAGAATATCGTATTCAATGTTAAAACCGGTAAAGATGGTAAAGTATTTGGTAATATATCTACAAAACAGATTAGTGAGAAATTAACTGATATTGGCTATAATATTGATAAAAAGAAAATAATACTCGATACGAATTTAAATACACTTGGTTCCCATAATGTTAAGATTATCCTTCATAAGAAGGTAGAAGCAACACTTAAAATAACGATTAAAGAATAAGAAAAGCACTTGATTTATTTTCAAGTGTTTTTTAAAATCACTAGTATATTCTGTTTTACATTTTGTATTACAAATTGTGTGTCTTACTAAATGTATTACAAAATGAATACAATTAAAGTGAGAGGTGGAGCAATATGGAAAATTTTAAACTACCTAATTTAGATGATGAAAAATCAATACTTAAAACTATTAGGATTAAGGGAATTACGCTTAGGAAAATAGAGATACTTTCTGAAAAGAGTAATATTTCTGTGAATAGACTGATCAATGAGTGTATTGAATATGCATTAAATAACTTGGTAAATATTGATTTTAAGGATAATGAGAAGGAATAACTTCTTTTTTTATGGTTTTTAGTAATGACATCTCATTCTTTTTATAGTATAATTATACATAAGAAGTAATTGATGCTTGCTAGAGAGTGGTGATGGTATGCATAAGGGATTACCTAATAATATCGATGCGGAAAAAGCTTTGATTGGATCAATGTTTTGGTCTAGGTCTTCACTTCAAAGAGGTTGTGAAGATACGGAAAAAGAGTTTTTCTACTTGGATAGTAATGCCAAAATATTTGAGGTAATTAAGGATTTATATAATCAAAATAAACCGGTAGATGTAAATACGGTTACGACGGAGTTGGTAGATCGTAATCTACTTAATCAAGTTGGTGGTGTAGAATACTTATCAGAGGTTATCAATAGTGTAGCCACGGGGGCTAATATCGAGTATTATGTCGATGCAGTGACCGAGAAATATACTTTAAGAAGACTAATTGAAACAGCGACAGCCATTGAGAAAAAGGCGTATGAGGATACGGTCGATGTAGCTGAAGCAGTCGAACTAGCTGAAAAAGGGATTCTCGATGTTGGTAAAACGAGAAGAACAAGTGAATTTAGAAAGATTCAAGATGTGCTTACGAAAACGCAAGATGATATCGAGATGCTGGTTAAGAATAAGGGGAAAATTACCGGTCTTACGACGGGATTAAAGGATTTAGATAATGTTACAGAGGGATTACACGAATCACAGTTGATAATTATTGCGGCTCGTCCAGCGGTTGGTAAAACGTCATTTGCGTTAAATATTGCGGCATCAGCAGCCAAATCGACCAAGAAGAATATTGCGATTTTCTCTTTGGAAATGCCAGCTGAACAGTTAGTACTAAGAATGATTAGTTCATTGGGACAAATAGATAATAAAAAATTACAAACGGGGAGACTAGAAAGTGAAGATTATCGTCGTATAAATGAGGCAGTTAGTCAACTATCGGATACCAATATATATTTTCACGATGGGGCATCAACTACGGCCAGTGAAATTCAGGCGAAATGTCGAAGATTGGCCGCTCAAGGCGAAGGTTTAGGACTAGTGGTCATCGATTACCTTCAATTGATTGACTCTTCAGGTAGATATGCGGGTGCTAGGCAACAGGAAATATCGGAAATTTCAAGAAAATTAAAGACGATGGCTTTAGAGTTGAATGTACCAGTGGTAGCATTATCACAATTATCTAGAAATGTGGAAAAAAGAGAAGATAAGCGTCCAGTACTTAGTGATTTGAGAGAATCTGGAGCTATCGAGCAAGACGCCGATATCGTGGCGGCACTACATGCACCAGAAACCGACGTACCACAGACAGACGATTCAATTCCTAGTCCGATACAGTTAATTATCTTGAAACATCGTAATGGTCCTACGGCCACTATCGATATGTTATTTAAAAAGAAAACATCTACTTTCTTAACTTTAAAGAAGGATGGAGGGGCTAATGAAAAGTAAATGGACGATAGGGGGTATAACAATTATCATCTTGGCTTGTGCCAGTATATTCCTTTTTGGATTTAAACTAACGACCAATATGGAACCTAAAGAAGTATACAACGTATATTTAGAGGGGAATAAGATCGGAGTTGTTAAATCTAAAGATAGTTTTGAAGAATATATCAATAAGCAAGAGGAAACTTTAAAGCAAAAATATGATGTAACTAAAATATATACGCCTAAGGGGGTAGAAATTAAGAAATCGATTACTTATAATGATCAATATGATAGTGATGAAAAAATATATAATCTTTTAGTAAAAGAACAGAATTTTACTTTAAAGGGAGTTGTCATCAATATTGAAAAAGAAGATAGTAGTGAAATTGATGAGGATAAGAAGGCTAAAAAAGAAATAATTACAATCAATGTTACGAGTAAGGATATATTTGATGCAGCAATTATAAATATCATCAAGGCATTTATCGATGAAAAAGAATACAATGCTTTTATGGAAGGTACTCAAGAAGCGATTGTCGATACGGGTTCTTTGGTAGAAAACATTTATTTAAAGGAAAAGATTACTTATAAGGAAAGTTATATTTCGACCGATGAACAAATTTTTACCGATGTTGGGGAATTAACTAAATATTTGTTATATGGAACGACGAAGAAACAAGATACATATATCGTCAAAGATGGTGATACGATCGAGACAATTGCCAATAAAAATAAATTAAATACGAAAGAGTTTTTGATTGCTAATCCAGAATTTACGAGTGTTAATAATCTGTTGTATGCATCACAAGAGGTAAATGTCGGACTTATCAATCCGGTTATCAGTGTCGTTGTCGAAAAGCATGCAGTTACAGAAGAAGTATCTAAATATGCAACCGATATTAAATACGATAGTGAACTAGTTATTGGCTACTCCTACGTGGAACGTGAAGGGGAAAACGGTCTAGATAAGGTTACAAGAAAATATCAATATATCAATGGTCAAGTAGCCGATGTTGCTTTGGTAAATAGTGTCGAGGTTAAGCCTTCAGTTAGTCAGATTTTAGTCAAGGGAGAAAAATATATTCCTGATGTAGCTGATTTATCTTACTGGGCATGGCCAACACAGAGACCTTATACGATTACGACTTGGTTCGAATATCGTTGGGGATCATTCCACAATGCGATCGATATCTATGTTGGTTGGGGTTCACCAGTATATGCCGGCAATAATGGTACCGTGGTTGCAGCAGTCGGCGGCTGTGTTCGAGGGGACACAAAATGTAATGGTGGACGTGGAAATTATATCATCATCAATCATAATATTAGTGGTTATCATACGGAATATATGCACTTGGCTTCGATAAGTGTCAGAGCTGGTCAAACGGTATCGCGTGGGCAATATATTGCAGCGATGGGCAATACGGGATATGTTGTTCCAACTCCGGCTTATGGTTCTGGCGAACTTGGAGGAACCCATTTACACTATGGATTATGGATTGGTCATCCAGACAAAGGAGGAACGGCGATCAATCCGATGAATGTATACTGATGAAGGTTTGCGTATTATCTAGTGGTAGTAAAGGGAATACCACCTTTATCGAAACTAGCAAAACAAAAATACTTATCGATTGTGGAAATAGCTGCAAATATATTTTGACTAAACTAGCCGAAATCGATGTCTATCCAAGTGATATCGACGCTATCTTGATAACCCATGTACATGCTGATCATATAAAGGGGTTACAGGTACTTAGTAAACAAATTGGGGCAATGGTATATATGACTGAAAAGATGTATCCCTATTTGGATTATGTTAAAAATTATACTTTTATCGAAGATAATCATTTTAAAATAAAAGATATGGAGATTGAAGTAATCAAGACATCTCATGATGCTGAAGATTCAGTTGGTTATATCATCAGTAAAGGAAATAAATCGGTCGTATATGTTACCGATACGGGCTATATCAATAAGAAATATTTCGATACTTTGAGTAATAGAAATATATATATTTTCGAAAGTAATCATGATATAGAAATGTTAAGTAATGGAAGATATCCTTTTGAATTAAGGCAAAGAATTCTTTCTGATAAAGGGCATTTATCCAATTACGATTCGGCTAAATATTTGGCTAAATTTATTGGTGATAATACGAAAAAGATTATTTTAGCCCATCTATCGGAAGAAAATAATACTCCTGAATTAGCACTCGATAGTCTAAATGAGAGGTTAAAGAAAGAGAAAATCGATTTTAGTGATATAATTATTGCTAAACAAAATAAAGAAACCGAGTTAATTAAGATTTAACTTGGTTTCTTTAATGTGTATAGAGGAGGGAAATTTTTGCATTTTAGATAATAATATGATATGATATATTTAACCAAAAGAAGAGATTTTCATAATATATTAAAGGAGGTACCTATGCCTAAAATTAAAGTAGATGGTGGACATAAATTATCTGGAACAATCAGTGTTAGTGGGGCCAAGAATAGTGTCGTAGCTTTGATTCCGGCAGCCATTCTTTGTGATGAGGTTGTTACGATTAGCAACGTACCCGATATTACCGATGTCGATGATTTGGAAAATATTTTAGTTCATTTAAATGCGAAGATTAAAAGAAGTGCTGGAATGGTCGAAATCAATTCTAGCGATATTATAAATACGGAAATTACGGAAACTTTATCGAAGAAGTTACGTGCTTCATATTATTTTATGGGGGCTTTATTAGGTAAATTTGGTAAGGTCGATATGTACTTTCCTGGAGGGTGTTCGATTGGGGCAAGGCCGATCAACTTACATCTTAAGGGATTTGAGTTGCTTGGAGCCAAGATTACCGAAGAGGATAATCACTTTATTATCGAAGCAGATAAACTTAAGGGAAATAATATTTATCTAGACTTTCCTAGTGTGGGAGCAACAATCAATATTATGTTGGCAGCCGTCAAAGCAAAGGGAAAAACGATAATCGACAATGCGGCTGAAGAGCCAGAAATTGTCAATATTGCAACATTCTTGAACAACATGGGAGCAAAAATTAAGGGAGCAGGTACGAGGACAATTACGATTACCGGAGTAAAGTATTTGCATAGTTGTTTCCACGAAGTAATTCCCGATCGTATCGAAGCCGGAACGTATTTGATAATCGGATCATTACTTGGAGAAAATTTAAAGATTGACAATATGATTCCCAATCATCTAGAAGCCTTGATTGCTAAATTAAAAGAAGCTGGGGTAGAAATGGAAGTTGGGATTGATAACATCGTGGTAAATGCTAGTGATAACTATAAACCTATCGAGATAAAGACTTTGGTGTATCCAGGATTTGCGACCGATTTACAACAGGTTATGGCAACTTTTTTGACACAATGTAAGGGAAAGAGTACCATTGAGGAAACAATATACGAAAATAGATTTCAAAATCTAAAGGAACTCAAGAAAATGGGCGCTAAAGCCAATATTCGTAAGGATAACCGCAAAGCCAGTATCAAGGGGAAAGCCAAGTTACAAGGAACCGATGTTATGGCAACCGATTTACGTGGCGGGGCTTCATTACTGGTGGCCGCTTTAATTGCCGATGGAATAACGACAATCGATAATATTTCTTATATTTTAAGAGGATACGATAAAATTACCGAAAAATTAACGCAAGTTGGTGCTAAAATAGAAATAATATAATATTATTTAAGTAGGGATACTTATGAAAAAAATAATACTGATATTATTTCTTTTTTGTTTGTTATACGCTTGTTATTACATATATAATGTGACGGAAGAACACAAGTTAGATATCGTGTTGATTGGCGATAATATTGCCGATAATCCTTATTATAAGGATATCGATAATGTAGGAATAATCAATAGGGATTTTGTAAATAGGGATTACCGGTTAAGAGATATGGTAAATATTCTAAAATATAACCAAGAATTAGATGTCAATGATAAGACAGAATCGATTCATAAATTACTTATGGATAGTGATATTGTAATTATTTCTTTAGGGATGAATGATATCTATTATAAACTAAACGATAATACACGAGAAATATATACTTATTTAAATGATATGGTTAATAATTATCAAGAGATTTTAAAAGAAATTAAACGTTATGATTATCAGAAGGTATATATACTTGGTTATTATGATATCGATAATAGATATAGCGATGTTTTTAGTTATGTCAATTATAAATTAAAACAGGTAACTAAGGAGTATGGATACGAGTATTTAGATTTGCATAAAATTCTATATAATAGAGAAGATCTGTATCAAAAAAAGGATAATTTTTACTTAAATGATAAGGGATATAAGGAAATTTATAAAATAATTGTTGAAAATTTAAAAAAATACTGATATAATATCAAATGTGTTTATTACTATGACTTGTATTAGTCATGGCGAAAGGAGAAATAATATGAAGAAAAATATTCATCCAAATTATGTTGAAGCAACAGTTACATGTGCTTGTGGAAATACTTTTAAGACTAAATCTACAAAGGACACGATCAATGTCGAAGTATGTTCAGCATGTCATCCATTTTATACAGGAACACAAAATACGACAACAAGAAAAGGACAAGTGGATAAATTCAATAAAAAATATGGATTTTCAAAATAATGACCTAATGGTCTTTTTTTTGACATATATTGCTTGATAAGCGTATTATGATAATAGGGGTGTCAAAAAGTTGTCAAAAAAGATTTAAATGTTGACTTTAAATTGGGGATTTTATATGATTATGTTAGATAATTATGTGAAAGGATTGATTTAGATGACAATTGGAATTACAAATGATCATCGTGGAGTAAAAGTAAAAGAATTTTTAAGAGAATATTTAACTGCTTTGGGTTATACCATTATCGATTATGGAACCGATAATGAAGAGGCGGCTGATTTTCCTGATTATGCGAAGAAATTAGGGGAAGGTATTTTAAATAGAGAAGTCGATTTAGGAATTGCGATTTGCGGTACAGGAATTGGCATGAGTATTGCTCTAAATAAAATGAAGGGGATATATTGTGCAAAGGTATCGACGGTAAGTGAAGCTACTTTATCTAGGGCCCACAATGATGCGAATGCAATGGCAATATCAGAAGAAATGGATAGGGAGCAGATGAAAGAAATCGTAACTTCGTTTATCCAAACACCATTTACCAATATTGATCGATATAAGATAAGAAACGATAAGATAAAGGCGATTGAAGCAGATGTATAATTTAATCGTATATTTAATGGTATTACTGATAGTTATTTGGGCAATGGAAGGACTAAATATCAATAATATTTTTAAGAAGAATAGGGAATACAAAGCAAAGGTGTTCTATATGATTATGATATTTAGTTTGACTTATTTAACGGCTAATTTTATCATTAGTTTTTTAACCGTATTAAAGTAAGGAAGTAAAATTGTAGTAAGGAAAAGAGGTAAGCATGAGAAAGATAATCATCTTTATACTACTAATGATTTTTATTCCTTTTTTTATTGTTGTTATATACAATAGAAACTATAAGGAAATAGAACTTAATTACATCAATACGAGGTATATTAGAGTCAAAAGAAGGGAAAATGAGAAAATAGAAAGGATTCCTTTGGAAGAGTATATTGTGGGAGTTTTAGCTGGGGAAATGCCAATCAATTTTGAAATGGAAGCCTTGAAAGCACAGGCGGTGGCATCTAGGAGTTACGCTTTAAAACGAATAGAATATAATAAAGATAAGGAATATGATGTTGTCGATAGTGTTATGAATCAGGTATATTTAGATAATAATTATTTAAAAGAGGCTTGGGGCAACAATTATGTTAGAAATATCAATAAATTGAGGAAAGTAGTAAATGAAACAATCGATGAATATTTGGAATATGATAATAAGGTCGTCGATGCGATGTTTTTTTCTACTAGCAACGGCTATACAGAAGATAGTATGAATATTTTTGGTTTCGATTGTGATTATCTAAAAAGTGTCGAAAGTCCCTGGGATAAGGAAGTATCTTCGGCCTATATGACGACAACGATGATGAATTTGACCGAATTTTATCGGAATTTAAATATTCCTTATAGTAAAAATTTAAATATTGAAATAGAAAAAAGAAGTAGTACTAATCGGATACTTCTTTTAAAAATCAACGATAGTGAATTTAAAGGGACAGATGTTTATAATATGTTGGGGCTTAGGTCGACCGATTTTATAATTGAATTACAGGGTGATGCGGTAAGTATTACGACAAAAGGATATGGACATGGAGTTGGAATGAGTCAATACGGGGCTTTAGGAATGGCAAAGGCAGGATACACTTATGAACAGATACTGAAACATTATTATCAAAATACAAATATAAAGAAACTTTCATAATTTTTAAAAATTAGTTTTTAGTAATTATATGGGCTTATTGCTCGTTTTTTTATTAAAAATGTATAATATTGTAATTTTGGTTAAAAATGTAGATAGGTGAATGAAATGAATAAGAGAAATTTTAAATTATTTGCAGTACCCGCTATATATGTGGTAGCAATCTTTGTCTTTGGGACAAGTATGTATTTAATTCAGCGTGTAGTCAACAATAGTAGATTTGAAAGCAATGAAGATATGGAATATGTCGATAAGGAAATTGTTACTGATAATGAATATATTCCCGTTGTGGCTACCGAGAATACGATTATGAAACCTTTTTTAAATGAAACGGTGACAATCAATAAAGTATTTTATAAATATGATGATGAAGCGAAGAATCAAGAAGATGCTTTGATTATCTATAAAGATACTTATATGCAGAATTCGGGAGTCGATTATAAGCTAGGTGAAGTATTCAATGTGATATCCGTTTTAGATGGAACAGTCATCGAAGTAAGTGATAATGAAATTTTAGGTAAAACAGTTAAAATTAGGCATAGTAATGATCTAGTTAGTACTTATGCTTGTCTATCAGAGGTAAATATCAATAAAGATGATACGGTACTTAGGGGACAGGTAATTGGTAAGAGTGGTACTTGTAATCTATATAGTACTGACTATAATCTTCATTTTGAATTAGCTTATCAGGGAAAGAATATCAATCCTGAAGATAGTTATAATAAAACAGAAGGTGAATTATAGGCATATGCCTTTTTTTCCGGTAATATAATTAAATGAAGGGGTAATCAATTTGAATAAACATATAGTTAAAAGGGTTAATGATATTGCAGATTATATTATCAAAACAAAAAAGACAATTAGGGAAACGGCAAAAATATTCGAAGTAAGCAAGAGTACGGTTCATAAGGATATGAAAGAAAGATTATATGTGATAGATATAAATAAATATAATAAAGTTAAAGAAATTATGGATGAACATATGCAGATAAGACATATTAGAGGGGGAGAAGCAACTCGAAAATTATTTTTGAGAAAAAAGGAAGTAACACTATAAAAATGTAGCAAAATATGGTAAAATAAGATAAGAGGATGTGATTATATGTTTAATAAGGACATCGGAATAGATTTGGGAACGGCAAACGTTTTAATATACATAAAAGGGCAAGGAATTGTTTTGAATGAGCCTAGTGTCGTAGCTATCGATAGTGAGACAAAAAGACCATTAGCTGTCGGTTCGGAAGCAAGAGAAATGCTAGGGAGAACTCCGGGAAAAGTAATTGCGATAAAGCCGATGAAGGATGGAGTAATTGCCGATTTTGAAACAACCGAAGTAATGCTTAATTATTTTATTAAAAAGGTAAATGGTAAAAGTTTTTTCCAAAGACCTAGAATTCTAATATGTTGTCCATCAAACATAACACAGGTAGAAAAAAATGCCATCAAGGAAGCGGCTGAAAGAACGGGAGCCAAGAAAGTATTTTTGGAGGTAGAACCAAAAGTGGCAGCTATCGGTGCCGGAATGGATATATCTAAGCCATCAGGTAACATGGTTATCGATATTGGTGGTGGAACTACTGATATTGCGATTTTGTCACTTGGCGGTATCGTCGAAAGTGCTTCGATTAGAGTAGCTGGAAACGCTTTCGATAACGATATTATTAAATATATTAAAGATAAGTATAAATTACTCGTAGGGGAAAGAACAGCCGAAGAAATAAAAATAACTATTGGAAGTGTATTTCCAGGAAGTAGAAATGAAAAAATGGAAGTTAGAGGTAGAGACTTGGTAACGGGGCTGCCACATACGATTACTTTGACTAGTGAAGAAGTCGAAGAGGGGCTTCGAGAGAGTGTCTATACGATTATTCATGCGATTAAAGGAATATTGGAACAGACACCACCAGAATTATCGGCCGATATTATCGATCGAGGTATCGTTTTGACCGGTGGAGGTTCTTTAGTCGATGGCTTCAATCAATTACTAGCACAGGAATTAAAAGTACCTGTCTTTACTGCCGAGAGTCCTCTTACATGTGTAGCAGAGGGAACGGGAGTCCTACTAGACAATATTCATATGATCGATAATTAAAAAAGCGATGGTTAATCATCGATAAAACCATTGCTTTTTAATTTGCTAATAATTTTTTCTCTAGAAACATCACCATTTATTCTAGTTGCGGCTGATTTTTCTTCACCATTTACGATAAATATTGTCGTTGGTGTACCACTAAAACTAAAATTATTTTTAAGTTCTTTAAGGTCTTCAGCATCTAGAATATCTGTTTCTAAATAATATATGTGAATATTAAATTCATTGGCTACTTTTTCTAATTTTGGTTTAAAATCCATACAGTGGCTACAGGTAGTTTGGCTAAATAGAACGACAAAACTGTCTTTATTATCGATTTTTTTCATCATTTCAGCATATTTTATTTCTTCAAAATATGATTTACTAAGGATACTATCGCCGATAAAGGTGCCAATTAGGATAATTAAACATACGATAATGATTATAAGAGCTTTCTTTTTTTGCTTTTTCATTAAAATCACCTAGATATATGATAGCACGTCGGTTATGTTTTGACAAGTTTTTTATATTCTTCTAACGTCAATTTATTGTAATAGATATAACTGGCTTTGTTACCGACATATCTAAAATGCCATGGTTCGTAATTATAGCCCGTAATTTCCTCTTTTCCTTCAGGAAATCTTAAAATAAAACCATATTTATGGGCATTGTGATGAAGCCAAGCAATTTCGGAAAATTCACTTATTTGATGTTCAATATAACATTTGCTTTTATGATATACGCAGACATCGATAGCCAATGATGTTTGATGTTCCGAGGCACCAGGTGGAGCAATATGTCTAAAAGCATAATTAAAGCCTTTAGTTTTAATCAGTTTATGATAGATTTTGGCTTGATATTTATAGGAACGATAACCACTCTCAATATCGATATCATAACCATTTTTTAAGGCTTCTAATTTCATCAAATTAAACATTGTCAGTACTTTACGATCAATCTGAATATCATCTTTATAGTTACTTTTAGCATTTACTAGATTATTTGGTATATATGTCCTATCTAATAAGTTATCTCGATTAACTAACTTGAGATAATCCATGATATCACCTTTAATATTGTATGCATATTGCGATATATTGACACGATAAAAAGGTTATTTTATAATAATTTAAAGGATTTGATTTGATGAATTTATATGATATTTTGATGAAAGATAATGTCGTAGAGGTAATCAATAATAGACTAGAATATTTAAAGGGAATAATTCCAGAAATAACTTTTATGTTCGGTTTTGACCAAAAACATCCACATCACAGCATGGATGTTTGGGAACACACTTTATATGCTTTAAATTTATCAGAAAAAGATTTTGAAGTACGACTAACACTGTTACTACACGATATTGGAAAACCATTTTCGTATGTAGACGATAATGCTATTAGACATTTTCCAGGACATGCAGAAGTATCGGCAGAAATGACAAAAAAGATTTTGCAAAGGCTTGGATACGATGAGAATTTTGTAGGTAGAATTTGTTATTTGGTAAAAATGCACGATACACCAATTACAAGTGACGATATTGCTAAAGATTACGAAATGACATATAAAAGATTTTTGGCCCAAAGATGCGATGCTTTAGCTCACAATCCAAAATATCTTGAAGGTAGAAAAATGTATATAGCAAAAATTAAAAAATTATTAACTCCAGCGGGGAATTGATAATCTTTCTTTTATATTTTAGTAATGCTTTTATGTTTAGCCATCATTTTTTTGATGCCATAAGGATGAGGGAAAGCGATAGTTACTATTGATCCATCGGTCGAAATGACAACTCCTTCACCATATTCGTCATGTTTGACGTGGTCTCCCATCTGATAAGTGACGTCTTCGGTTCTAAATCGATCTTCTTTGACAAAGTTTACTACTTTATCGATGATGTTAGTACGATTATTTTCTATTTCGAGATATTTTGAATCAATTTCTTCCATAAATCTACTTGGCATATTGATTTGGGTATTACCAAAGAGCATTCTTTTTTTAGCATTTAGTAACCAAAGGTTTTTCTTGGCTCTAGTGATAGCGACATAACATAGTCGTCTTTCTTCTTCGATGGCCGCAATGGTTCCTTCGTTAATCGAATTGTAGTGAGGAAAGATACCTTCTTCCATACCGAGGATGAAGACATTATCAAATTCCAATCCCTTGACGGCATGGATGGTCATCAAACTTACTTTATTAGTACTTTCTTGATGTTCGGAAATATCGCTGACAATGGCTATCTCATTTAAGAAATCTGTTAGAGATACGACACCGTATTCTTCTTCATAATTCTTGGTAATCGATTTAAATTCTTCTAAATTTTCTAATCTTATTTCGGATTCTAAAGATTTATCTTCGGTATATTCTTTTCGCATACCACTTTCTTTTAAAACAAGATCGACCATTTCGGTTAAGGTTAGATTTTCACATTCTTTTTGTAGGTTGATAATCATCTCTTTGAATGTTTGTTCTTTGCCTTTTTCAATGGCTTCAAATAGAGAAATTCCCTTTTCGGTGGCGATATTTACTAAATTTTCAATCGTCTTATCACCAATACCTCTTTTAGGTGTATTTATTACTCTTAATAAACTTACGTCATCAGCAGAATTATTTATTAGTCTTAAATAACAAAGTAAATCTTTAATTTCTTTACGATTATAAAAGTAAAAGCTACCAACAATACGATAGGGAATACCATTTTTTAACATTTCTTCTTCAATTATTCTGGATTGGGCATTAGTTCGATAAAGAATGGCGATATCTTCATAATTGACATTATAGTCATTGTGAAGTTCTTTTATTTTTTTTGATACATAAGCACATTCTTCTCGATCACTATCGGTTTTAATATATTTAATTTTACTACCAATATCGTTATTACACCATAAATTTTTATCTTTACGCATTTTAGTATGTTTGATGACACTATTGGCAGCATCTAAAATATTCTGTGTAGAACGATAGTTTTCTTCAAGCATGATGACTTGGCAATCGGGATAATCTTTTTCAAAATTTAGAATATTTTTATAATTAGCACCACGAAAGGCATAGATTGCTTGATCGTTATCTCCTACAACAAAGATATTTTTATGATTATTACATAGCATTATACTAAAGATATATTGGGCTTCGTTGGTATCTTGATATTCATCAATCAAGACATATTTATATTTATCTTGATAATATTTTAAAACATTGGGATACTGTCTAAATAATTTTATTGGTAAAATTAACAAATCGTCAAAATCGACAGAATTACCTAAAAGTAATTTTTTATTATATTTACGATAAACTTCAATGATATTACTATCAAATTCAACTTTGGAATACTTTTCGGGATCCATTAGTTCATTTTTAGCACTACTTATTTTATTACGAATGTCTCTAGCATTATAAAACTTGGGATTTAGATTTAAATCTTTCATTATTTTTTTGATTATAGTAATGGTATCATCACTATCTAAAATAATAAAATTACTTTTATATCCAAGACGAGCGTAGTTTTCTTTGATAATTTTAAGTCCTAGGGAATGAAAGGTAGATATTTGGATACTTTTGGCATCGTAACCGATTAGTTTCAATTCTCTTTCTTTCATTTCTTTAGCGGCTTTATTGGTAAAGGTTATTGCTAAAATATTATCGATACTTACACCCTGTTCAATTAAATAGGCAATTCTGCAGGTAAGGACTTTAGTCTTGCCACTACCAGCACCTGCTAAAACAAGCATTGGGCCATCAATATGTTTAACGGCTTTTATCTGTTCTTTATTAAGTCCACTTAAGTCCATTTAAAGCACCTCCAGTAATTACAATTATATCATTTTAGGAAAGAAAAAAATACCATTAAAGGCATTTTTTTGTAAGTATTTTATTTTTCATATATCTAGTTGGATTTTCCCAATCGCGAACTCTGACATCGGCTTGATCAAAGATCATTGGTTCGGTTTCGATATATTGGATATCACCATTATCATCATACCAAATAGTGATGAAATAGTCGCCCATCAAATTAGGTATTTCACCTTTCATCATAAATGATGATTGATCGACATTGCAAGGACAAAGTAGGGTATGAATATTACGATACATCATGTAATATACTTTATGATAGTGGCCTCTTAAAGATAGGTTAGGTTTAGTACCTGATTCCATCTGATCGATACCATTTTGAGGCTTTGTCGATAGTGTCTTACAAGTGCCACCTCCGGGATGGAAGATTTCAATCTTACATTTGTCGTAATAGTAATATCCTCGATCTTGTCCTAGATATTCGGTATCATTAGGCCTTCTTTTATGTAAGTATTCGCCAAAATTGAATGGTCCATAATTAAATGAATGAGATTGATCGTGACTACCACAGATATAACGCCACATCATACCGGGATATTTTGGTAAGGTTTTAGCGACATAATCGCCATGGGCAGTAGCCCCATATAAGAATACCTCATTGACATAATTTGGTCTAATCGTATGATAATCGCCATCGGAGATATCACCAACATGGAACATATCGGTAATGCCACGATTATAGGCTTCATAAGCAAAGGTATTGACCATCGAAGGTTGTGACCAAATACTTCCATAATGGGTATCGGATACGACTCCAAATGTCTTTTTGGTAAGCTCTTCTTTTGGCGGCTTAACATCATAATGTCTTCTTTTTTGAAATTTCTTTTGAACGACTATTTCACCATTGATATCAGTGATATTTATTGGTCTACCATATTGTTGCAAAACATCGATGATACCATATAGTTCATTATCAGACATTTCAAATCGACTTTTTAGATCACTAAATTTTTCCTCTTTTTTCATTGTCCTATATAGTTTATCTAATTTAGCTAACAATTCATTTTTTTCAACAACTACTTTTTTATGTGTAATGAATTCGTTTTCTTCATCTTTAGTAAGTTCTAATGGTCTAATCGTCAAATAATTCTCTTTACTAGGAACGTAATAAGGCGATAATTGGGGAACAATTCTTTTCATTTTGCCTAACTTATCGAAACTTATTTCAAATTTATAGGAGCCCATCATGTTTTGTTGGGAAGCGTCTTTCATCTTTGGTGTTCTAGCTACTACCGATGGAATAGCAAAAATTCTGGTATCTCTAATTTTAGGAAAGTCTTGAGCCGTAAGAGTACCACCTAGTAGTATGAAGTCATAATCCTCGTAACTAGGTAAGCTACGAATATACTTTTGAGGCGGATATGATACGGTATAACTTTCACCACTTTTCTTAAGGCTTTCGACCCTGAAATTGACATTATTTAGTTTGATAGTACATGATTTTGGGCCTAGATAAATCATATCATCACGAGCACTAGCGATATATTCACCAACATTTAATTCTTTACTCCATGTGTGGTCGGTATCCCCTGTAATAAACAAGGTTTTAATTCCTTCGACCATCGGATAGTATTCGATTAAATGATCTGCTTGTCCTTCACCAACATTGATGATTAGTGATTTCCCGTATTTTTGCTCATCGGCTGAACCATATCTTCCTTCGAGTAGATTACCGGCGACGATAACATATTTAATACCATCAGCGGCAAATTTTTTATAGATATCATTAAGTAAGGCAATTTGTTCACATCGAGAACCAAATCTAAGATCTGAAATAACACCTATTTTTACTGATTCCTCATTGTCTTCCTTAATTTGATAGAAATTTTCTTTGGTATAATCGGGACTATTGTTAATAGTTAAAATTATATCATCTGATTTGTTTGAAAAAGAAACATTGATATTTTGATCTTTCAATTGTTTAACATAGCCAAACAAGGCAAAATCATTTATTCCTAAATCTGAACACAGTGATTTAACCGATTCTCCTTTAACCAATCTTTTTTGTAATATTTCAATAATTTCACTATCGTTTAATTTTTCATTTTCTCTATTTGCCATTTTTCCCTCCAAAAAAAGAGTGCAAAAAAAATTTTACCCTCTATAAGTAATATTTAGTGATAATAGACATAAAAATATTTAGACAACTCTTTTTCATTATTACCACTCCTGACTATAATAAAATGATAACATCTATTGATATCAAAGTCAAGATGGCAAATGACAATTTTTAAGAAAAAAATAAGCATCTTATCTGCTCGTAAAAATGGTGCCGCTTGGCAGAATTGGACTGCCCTCTGAAGCTTACCATGCTTCTGTTCTACCACTGAACTAAAGCGGCGTACATATAGATTATACAACAGAATAATTAAAAAGGGAAGCACTTTACATAAAGAAAATAAACTTATAAATTCATAAAAGATAATTGACCAGAAGATAGTTGGGTAGTAGAATGAGATTGTGAGGTCATATGAGAACAGGATTAGTATTATCTGGTGGAGGTTCTACCGGAGCATATCAAATGGGAGTTATTAAAGCCCTTCAGGAATTAAATATCAATTGTGATATCGTCGTAGGTACTTCGATTGGTTCAATAAATGGGGCCATGTATGTTTCTGGGGCTACCGATAAGGCGTATGAAATGTGGAACAATCTGAGTTTTCAGAATGTTTTTGACGAGAATATCAAATACGATAGTCAAAAAGATGAATTGGCGGTCATTAAAAAATATGTTGTTTCGGCTGTTAATGGCGGAATGGAACCCAACAATTTAAAGGATAATTTGGTTAAATATGTCGATTTAGATAAATTTTATAGTTCACCTATCGATTATGGATTAGTGACCGTTAGCTTTCCCAATTTAAAGAGTGTTAAATTTACCAAGAAAGAAATTGATAGGGAAAAACTACTCGATTATATAATTGCTTCATCGACAGTCTATCCAGTGTTTAAACTTAAGCAAATAGATGGTAAAAAATACATCGATGGTGGGGTAAGAGATACGATGCCCTATGATTTAGCAATCAAATTGGGAGCAGAAAAAATAATAATTGTAAATACAAGTTATTTCTTTAAATATGCAAAATTACCAAAGAAGATAACAAGTAAATACGATGTTACGATCATTAGGCCAAGAAACAATACCGGACCATCTTTGATGTTTGAAGCAAAACAAGCAAGAAAGAATATTAAATATGGCTATAATGATACGATGAAGATACTCGGTAATTATGAGGGAAATAAATATACCTTTAAAAATATTGGTGAATATGATGAATGTTTTAAAAATAAAAGAAAGTTTATAAGTATGCTTGAAAATCTTGGAAGAATATTTAAACTTGATGATACCAGAGTCTATTCGATCAATGAATATGATAAGGCTATAAAGAATAAAATGAATAAAATAGAACTTAAAAGAGTAAGAAATATACAAAATATTAAAGATATTTTAAATAGCCAGGAAAGAATTAAATATATTTATAATAAACTCAAGAATAATGATTTAAGGACAATTAAAGTTATTAAAAAGATTTTATATAAAGAGTATTTGGGAGCATATTACCTTTATAAAATATATAATTGATATAGGATTTATTCCTATGTTTTTTATTTCGATAAATTGACAAATATGATAAAAAAAGATATTATTGTATGTAGTTATCAATAAGATTAAGTATGGAGGATAGTGGTTATGTTAAAGTTAATTAAAAATTTTAATAAAAGAGATATCTTAATTATTTTTAGTTGCATTTTAATTATGATATTTCAGGTATGGATTGAATTAAGATTACCGGAATATATGAGTGAAATAACAAGATTGATTCAGACAACTAATAGTACGATGGGGGAGATATTAAAACAGGGTGGATACATGCTTCTATGTGCTTTTGGTTCGATGATTTCGGCAATTATTATCGGCTATTTATCAAGTGGTTTATCAGCTAGTTTTTCCCTTCGTTTGAGAGAAAAAATCTTTAAAAAGGTGCAAAAACTAGGTTTAGCCGAGATCAATAAGTTTTCAACCAGTAGTTTAATTACGAGAACGACCAATGATGTAACGCAAATCGAAATGCTTATTTCAATGGGATTACAGGCCATGATTAAAGCACCTATTATGGCGGTTTGGGCGGTATCGAAAATTTTGGGTAAAAGTATGGAACTTAGTAGTCTTGTCGGAGCAGGAGTAATTATTTTGCTAATTACGGTATTTACAATAATGTCGATTGTAACGCCTAGATTTGAAAAAATTCAGAAACTTACCGATAAAGTTAATAATGTTACTAGAGAAAACTTAATGGGTATTAGGGTAATTAGAGCATTTAATGCTGAAACATTTCAAACTAAAAGATTTAATTTAGTAAACGATGAATTGACTAATACACATTTGATTATTCAAAAAACATTTGCGCTAATGAGTCCAGTAATGAATTTTGTAATGCACTTTTTGACATTGGGAATATATTTTATTGGGGCACATTTAATTGTAAAAGTAGGAATGATTGAAAAAATCAATCTATTTAGCAATATGGTCGTATTTACTAGTTATGGAATGCAAGTTATCATGTCATTCTTGATGCTTTCAATGATATTTATGATTATGCCTAGGGCTAGAGTGTCAGCTAATCGTATCAATGAAGTAATAGAGGCAAAAGAGAGTATCAGAGATGGAAAAAGGGATAAGAAAGAACAGGTGGGAACGGTCGAATTTAAAAAGGTATCATTTAAATATCCGGATGCGGATGAATATATTCTTAAAGATATTAGTTTTA
This sequence comes from uncultured Muribaculaceae bacterium, assembly GCA_964514935.1. GTDB lineage: Bacteria > Bacillota_I > Bacilli_A > RF39 > UBA660 > RUG705. The sequence continues at coordinate 2,761 of CAZEVZ010000013.1, read as the reverse complement.
AGGTTAATCCTGGCGAAACAGTGGCTTTTATCGGATCTACCGGTAGTGGTAAATCAACTTTAATCAATTTAATACCAAGATTTTATGATGTAACTGATGGTGAGATTTTAGTTGATGGAATAAATGTTAAGGAATTTAGATTAAATACCTTACATAATATTATCGGGTATATATCACAGAAGGCTTTCATGTTTACTGGAAGTGTCAAAGAAAACATTACTTTTGGTAATAATGGCGGGCAAAAACCTAACATCGATGAGATAAATAAAGCATTGGAAGTAGCCCAAGCAAGTGATTTTGTAAATAAAATGGATAAGGGAATAGATGCCCACATTGCTAGGGGTGGAACCAATGTAAGTGGTGGACAAAAGCAAAGATTATCGATTGCTAGAGCGATTGCTAGGAAGCCAGAAATATATATCTTTGATGATACTTTTTCAGCTTTGGATTATAAGACCGATGCCACTCTACGAAAGAAACTTAAAGAATATACGAATCAGGCAACTACTTTGATCGTCGCACAACGAATTGGAACAATCATGAATGCGGATAAAATTGTCGTTTTAGATAAAGGAAAATGTGTCGGTATTGGAACCCACAAAGAACTTCTTGATGAATGTGATGTATATCGAGAAATTGCGTTATCACAGTTTAGAGAGGAGGAATTAGAAAATGCCTAGACCAATACGTGGAAAAAATGAAAAATCAAAAGATTTTAAAGGTTCGATGAAAAAAATTATCAAAAGTCTAAAGCCTTGGTATACGATGATTGTATTTTCTTTAATCCTTGCCTTTATTTCTGCTATTTTAGCATTAGTAGCTCCGAATAAATTGGCTACTTTAACCGACTATATTACCGAGGGAATTACGCCTAGAGTAAGCGAGGAAAAGATTGTTGAGATAATGAACAATCCAAGTATTCCTTATGGGGATAAACTAGTTTTAATGAATCTAGTTAATAGTGGTGGAGGAAACAATAAGGAAGAAATTCTGGCAAAAATTGACGAATTACCAGAAAGTATATATCAAGAAATTGCACCTATTATGAACATAACGAAAATAAAAAGTATTGCATTGTTTTTAGCAATTATCTATATTATAAGTTCACTATTTAGTTATATTGAACAGATTATTATGGCTAATGTTGCCAATAATTATTCGAGAAAAATGAGAACACAGATAACTAAAAAGATCAATAAATTACCACTTAAGTATTTTGATAATCACGAAACAGGCGATTTGTTATCGAGAGTTACCAATGATGTCGATACAATGGGAATGAACATGAATGAAAGTTTAGCCGCAATGGTTACCAGTATTACTTTGTTTATCGGTTCAGTAATAATGATGTTTGTTACCAATTATCAAATGGCAATTGCAGGGATTGTGGCATCGATTATCGGATTCATCTTCATGTTTTTGATTTTAAGTAAATCACAAAAATACTTTGTGGAAAGACAGGAAAAATTAGGTGATTTAAATGGATATGTCGAAGAAATATATAGTGCCCATAATATCGTCAATGCTTATAATGGGGTGGAAGAGACCAATCAAGAATTTGATAAATTGAATAATAAGTTATATACTTGCAGTCGATGGAGTCAATTTTTATCTGGTATTATGCCACCACTTATGGGATTTGTGGGTAATTTAGGTTATGTGGCTGTCTGTGTAGTGGGAGCAATCTTGACGACCAATGATGTTATTACTTTTGGGGTAATTGTTGCCTTTATGGTCTATGTCAGAATGTTTACTAGCCCATTATCACAAATAGCACAAAATTTGACTAGTTTTCAATCGGTGGCAGCCGCTGGAGAGCGAGTATTTGAGTTTTTAGAAGAAAAGGAAATGACCGATGAGAGTAATTTTATCGACAAATTAGAGAGAAATAAGATTAAGGGTGAAATAGAATTTAAAAATGTTAAATTTGGTTATAACAGAAATCAAATAATTATCAACAATTTCAGTGCTAAAGCATTACCAGGTAAAAAAATAGCAATCGTTGGACCTACGGGGGCAGGAAAGACAACTTTAGTAAATCTGCTTATGAAATTTTATGAAATAAACGACGGAGATATTTTAATCGATGGAGTTTCAATAAAAAATTTGACAAGAGAAAACATTCATGATTTATTCATAATGGTTTTGCAAGATACCTGGTTATTCGATGGAACAATCAAAGAAAATATTAAATATAATGGCGAATCCATAACCGATGAGGAAGTATGGGAGGCATGTAAAATTGTAGGAATAGATCATTTTGTCAAGACTTTACCTGGCGGTATCGATGCCCCAATCGGTGAAAATGAAAGCATCAGTAGTGGGCAGAAGCAGCTTATGACAATTGCCCGTGGTATGTTAAAAAATGCCCCATTCTTGATCTTGGATGAAGCCACTAGTAATGTCGATACGCGTACAGAGGAATTAGTTCAAAGGGCAATGGATAAACTTACTGAAGGAAGAACTAGTTTCATTATTGCACATAGACTATCGACAATTAAAAATGCTGATTTAATATTGGTAATGGATAATGGTAATATTGTCGAGCAGGGTAATCATGATGAACTAATGAAAAAGAATGGCTTCTATGCCCAATTATATAATTCACAATTCGAATCATAAAGAAGTATATGCTTCTTTTTTTATAGGTAAAAAAAAACCAGTTCATTTAGTTATTAAAAAGGGTTGTCAACTATAGGTTGCATTGTCCTTAAGTATTTTACTTGAGGACTATCATTTCTATTAAAATAATACCATAAAA